>CAZGXK010000008.1:24183-28439 GCA_964529775.1 uncultured Eubacteriales bacterium | reverse complement strand
TTATGTCAGTGAAACGTAACCAAAATTTCGCGCAGATAAAGGCCGAAAGTAATGCCGAACAAGAAAGTGTTGAGAAAAAGATAACAAACGGCAATAACGGCAATCATGATGTTCATGGTATTGCCAACAATGGAGATGATCTTTCTCAGAAGAGCAGAAAAGCATCCAAGAAAACCGTCATTATTGCCGTCATCGCAATTGTGTTTGTTATCACGATTGTTTTAGGCCTTATTTTCGGCTTGCGCGGCTGCGGTAACGACAATGGTGATGGCCTTCTTGCCGATGAAAATACGACCAACGGTGAAACCCGGATTACGTCAAGCACGAACAAGAGCAGCAGCCATACCTCATCATCGTTAACAACCAAGAGCACAACGGACAGCGCCGCTCCCGCACAGACACAGAATAGCACCGGTACTCAGGCGCCAACACAAGCCTCGGCTCAGGCAACAACCGCCACTCCGGCACCGGCGAATTCAACCAAGGCGCCGACAAAAGCGCTTACCAAGGCACCGACGGCTGCTCCAACCAACCCTCCTGCGAATAATGGAGGTGGGACGTATCATACCGCCTGGGGGACCAGACCATACGAATTTGAAGAATTAATAAGCACACGAAACGAATATGGAAAATATTTTCATTATGATCTCTATGGTAATTGTTGGATAGATAATTCGTCACATAGTAATGGACATGGAAAATACATATTTGACGGACAGGGATATTTAATCATAACATTTAAAGACAATGCAGGACATTGGTTTACTCCGTACAATGGGAGCATTATTTATTGGGGAGTTGATGTCTCCAAAACAGTTTATGATTCACAATCATTGCCATTTGATCCCTCTAGCTTTGTTGAATGCTATGATGGAATCGAAAATGCACCTAATGAGGCGATAGTTGCCAATGCTTATGAATTATTTAATATGTAGACGACATTTGTCGATTATACCGGCATGTCAATTTTAGAAGTATCAAAAACAGATCCAGATAATTTCAACGACATAGGATGTACTGTAGGTGATTATCAATCAATTGGATTGAATACAATCATTCCAATATCTTCATTTAATCCAGTATCAAATTTGGTTGCACCTTGATTGTGGCAAAATAGTATGAACGAATAATTACAACATTTTTATTTGGAGGACAATGTGATAATGTGATTATGAAACCATGTATGTTGACTGTATACATTGCTTTCCAAACGAGCAAGAAGATTGACTGAAAGGGTGCTGTGAGCTGCCTCTCAGCGTTAGGGACCAAATGAAATGCTAAGCCACAGGTTTTAGCCTTGGCTTAGCACTATTTTTTATTCTTAACTCTAAAAGACAGGTCTCTGCGCGCCGTCAACCCCTTTTTATCAAATTTTCGGTTTCAAGCCAAAGCATCGGGAAATGCCTCCCAACATGACAATATCACAATCAAAAAGAATAAGGGCCCTCAAGCCCATCTCGGCCTGAGAGCCCTTATTCCGTTTTCAATCCGTTTTCGGCGTCCGCCTTAATGCAGAGGCTTAGCCGTGACGTCTTTTGCGGACTGTGATCGCGATCACACCTGTGCTCAGGAACAGTACCGCCAAGGCGATCATCCAAGCATAACCGTCACCCGTCTGTGCTCCTCCTGGGGATGTCGGCTGCTGACCGGAAGTTGTTGAAGATCCGGGTTCGGTAGGTTTCAAACCTCCGCCAGCCTGTGTAGATGTGGTTGTCTCGTCCGGCTCCGTCGTCGTTTCACCGGGTTCAACCGATGTGGATGTAGCTGTAGCCTCACTTGATGTTTCACTTGATTCTGTCGTTGTTTCCTCAGTCACGCTAATACCACCTGCAATCACTTTGGTATCAAGAGTGTAAACCACATTGTCCTCGGAATATGCTGCTATTGCATCAATAACCGAAGCAATATCGCTGGTATAACCAACAGGCAACTCCACCTTAGTTCTGAAAACAAGAGTAGCCACAAGTGAACCATCAGCAACAGAGATGTTATCACCGTTCATGCCGGTAATCCGTATTTCACTGCTGCCAGGAGATGAAGGCTCCACCGGAACGACAACGGCATTGTTTGCCAACGCATTCAATACTTCACCGTTCTCGCCACGCACAAATTCCAAGCTCTCTCCATCATAATTAAGATTGATTTCCAGCATCCCAAGTTTCTCCGCTGCACTCGTCGACACTTTGATGGAAATCTCTGTTCCTTCAGGTATAGCCTCAGTCATCATCAGCTGTTGGACAGTAAAGGTAATTTGTCCACTTTCCTCAGTGTATCCGACATCAACACCACCAGGCACATTTTCAGTATTCAATGCCACAGCCTGACCATCCGCACCAATCTTTGCCGCAGAACTGCGTGCAATCTTGACATCAAGCGCAGGACCGTCTTCCGTAAAAGATCTCAAAACCTTAAACTGAATGTTGGCAAGCACACCACTTCCAGAGATATTCTTGGTGCTCATTCCCGTGATCCAAATCTCACCATACTTATCTTGCGTTGGATGTTCCGGGTTAGGATTCACGTAATAAGTTCCAAATTGCGCGAGGAAGTCTCCCACAACCGTGCCACTCACCTCAAACGCAGACTTATCATAGGTGACGACCACATCGACCATGCCGAATCCGCCATCCGGTGCTTTCACGCTTACGGGAACACTCACTGTCGCGCCCTCAGGCAAAATCGATTTTTTCACAGTCTCTACAGTATAGGTCACGCCGGGCTCTACAGGATCAGAGCCTACCACTTTAATGCCACCTGCGTTAACCGTTGTCGCTAAAGTGTAGACCACATTATCCTCGGCATACGCCGCGCTTGGATGCCCCACAGCATCAATAGTACTGGCATACCCATACTGAAGGTCGACTTTCGTTTTGAACACAAGAGTAGCCACAAGTGAACCATCAGCAACAGAGATGTTATCACCGTTCATGCCGGTAATCCGTATTTCACTGCTGCCAGGAGATGAAGGCTCCACCGGAACGACAACGGCATTGTTTGCCAACGCATTCAATACTTCACCGTTCTCGCCACGCACAAATTCCAAGCTCTCTCCATCATAATTAAGATTGATTTCCAGCATCCCAAGTTTCTCCGCTGCACTCGTCGACACTTTGATGGAAATCTCTGTTCCTTCAGGTATAGCCTCAGTCATCATCAGCTGTTGGACAGTAAAGGTAATTTGTCCACTTTCCTCAGTGTATCCGACATCAACACCACCAGGCACATTTTCAGTATTCAATGCCACAGCCTGACCATCCGCACCAATCTTTGCCGCAGAACTGCGTGCAATCTTGACATCAAGCGCAGGACCGTCTTCCGTAAAAGATCTCAAAACCTTAAACTGAATGTTGGCAAGCACACCACTTCCAGAGATATTCTTGGTGCTCATTCCCGTGATCCAAATCTCACCATACTTATCTTGCGTTGGATGTTCCGGGTTAGGATTCACGTAATAAGTTCCAAATTGCGCGAGGAAGTCTCCCACAACCGTGCCACTCACCTCAAACGCAGACTTATCATAGGTGACGACCACATCGACCATGCCGAATCCGCCATCCGGTGCTTTCACGCTTACGGGAACACTCACTGTCGCGCCCTCAGGCAAAATCGATTTTTTCACAGTCTCTACAGTATAGGTCACAACCGGTCCACCGAGCTCCGTTGCAACAACTTTAACGCTACCTGCTTTGACCGTTGTCGTTAAAGTGTAGACCACATTATCCTCGGCATACGCCGCAGATGCACTACCCACAGGATCAAAAGTACTAGTATAACCATTGGAAAGATCCTTTTTAGCTCTAAAAACGAGCGTAGCCACCAATGAATCGTTTGCAACGGATATATTGTTCCTACCTAGAGCAGTTATCCGAACTTCGCCGCCTTCAGAATCAGACGGATCCACTGGCGCAACGATCGAGCTCTGATCCATGGCATTCAAAACATTACCGTTTTCGCCGCGAACAAACTCCAAATTCTCTCCGTCATACTGGAAACTAATCCCAAACATACCAAGTTTTTCGGTAGCGCTTGCCGTCACGCGAACCCGAATTTCATCCCCAGTTGATACTGCTTCGGTTAAGGTCAACTGTTGTGCTGAAAATACAATCTGATCTTCCACAGCAATTGTTCCGAAATCCACACCGCCCGGTTTGTTCTCGGTTTTAAGCTCAACAGCCTGTCCAAGTTCTCCAACTTTCGCCGCAGAGCTTTTAGTAATTTTAACATCAAGTGCGGGAGACTCATCCGTAAAGGTTCTG
>CAZGXK010000008.1:23545-24173 GCA_964529775.1 uncultured Eubacteriales bacterium | reverse complement strand
AATTCACAACATTTTCGGTATTCATGCCGGTAATCCAAACCTCACCGAATTCATCTTGTGTCGGATTCACAGGGTTGGGATTAATGAAGTGTGTCGGGAACTGCGAAAGAAAATCACCAGCCATAACTTCAGTCAACTCAAAAGCGGTTTTATCGTAAGTGACTACCACATCCACCATTCCGACTCCGCCTTCTGGCGTTGTCACATTCACAGGAACGTCCACCATTGCGCCTTCAGGCAACAACGATTTAATCACCGTTCCTACAGTATAAGTCACAGGGGATAACTCCACATCAGATTCCGTTACCTTAATGCCTCCGGGAGTCACTGTAGGATCCAATTCATAAACCACATTATCCTCAGAATATGCCGCAAGAGTGTCTCCGACAGAATCAATTATCCCATCATATCCTACCGTAAGGTCTACTTTTGCCTTGAAGACAAGAGTCGCCACAAGGGCACCGTCGGCGACAGAAATGTTATCGCCCATACCGGAAATCCAAACTTCGCTGTCACCCGGCTCGGTAGGCTCCGCAGGTGCGACGACAGCACCGTTTGCTAACGCATTCAAAACATTCCCGTTCTCACCGCGAACAAATTCCAGACTCTCACCGTCATACTTGAGATT
>CAZGXK010000008.1:17433-23535 GCA_964529775.1 uncultured Eubacteriales bacterium | reverse complement strand
GGCGCTTGCCGTAACGCGAACTCGAATCTCAGTGCCCGCCAATATGGCGTCCGTCACTGTAACTTCTTCAACCTTAAAGGTAATTTCCCCACCGTTCTGAGTAACGCCGAGTTTCACTCCGCCTGGAACATCTTTAGTCGCAAGCTTTATTTGCTGACCGTCTGCGGCGACCTGATCGGCAGAACTGCGCGCAATCGCAACACTAAGCGCCGGATCGTCGCGGAAGAAAGTCTTCAGCGCCTTGAACTGCAGATTGGCAAGCACACCGCCGTCCGCAAGATTTTCGGTGCTCATACCGGTAATCCAAATCTCACCGAGCACATCCTGAGTCGGGCTCACGGGATTCGTATTGACGAGGTAAGCACCCTTAAACTGCCGCAGGAAATCTCCCTCCGTGGCGCTCACCAGTTCAAAAGCGGATTTATCGTAGGTGACCACGACATCGACCATGCCGATGCCGCCCTCCGGCGCTGCCACGCTCACCGGCACATTCACCGTCGCCCCTTCGGGCAGGAGCGACTGCTCCACGGTGCCGACCGTATACGTCGCCGTGGGCTCTTCGGTCTCGGGTTCGGTCGTGGTCGTGGTTTCTTCGGACGTTGTCGTCTCCTCGGCGGTGGTGGTTTCTTCACTCGTGGTGGTCTCCTCGACCGTCACGCGAATAGCCCCGTCGACCACCATGGAATGAATGGTCGAAATCAGATTGTCTTCGGCATATGCCGCCAAGGATTTGTCCACCGAACGGACCACGGCGTTGAAGCCGTCTTCCAAATCCTCGTTCGCCGTAAAGGTGAGTGTCGCGATGACATCGCCGTTGCTCACTGCCTGACTTTGGCCGAATCCGGTAATCCAGATTTCCTCCAACTCTTCTTGCACAGGAGGCACGGGATGGTCGACGATAACTCCGTTCCCGTTATCGGCAAAGCCACTCAGCAGAGCGCCGATTTCACTCTTATCTTTGGCAAAGGTGATTTTCGTCGCGTCATATCCGAGTTTCAGTTGCAGCATGCCCAGTTTCTCGGTGCCGCTCGTGGTAATCCGAACCTGTATCTCGGAACCCGCTTTAACCGCCTCGGTCTTGGTCACGGTCTCCACCATGAAAGCGATATCCTGCCCGGACTCTTCCGTGCCAATGATGACACCGCCATCGCTCGTCTGCGTCTCTAAGTAGACGGGTGTTTTCCCATTCGCCAAATTCGCATCGCTTCTGATCGCCTTAACTTTGAGCGCCTCACTGTCGCTGGTGAAAGATGTGTTTGTCTTGAAAGTGAGATAGGCAATCACGCCGCCGTCCGGCAGATTGGTCGTACTCATGCCGGTGATCCAGACTTCATGAGCTCCCTCAACTGTCGGGTGAACGGGAGGATTCACGGAATATCCTTCAAACTGGCTGAGAAATTCACCCGGTACGGCATTCTCGAGAGTCAGGGCATCCCCGTTGTAGGAAACGACCAAATCCACCATGCCGATGCCTTCGGGAGCGTCGACTTCCACCGGAATGGTGAAGCTCGCGCCCGCGGGCAGTATGGTTTTGGTGACCGTCCCCACGGAATAACTCACCACCTGATGTTCAACAGGTGGTACGGTGGGCTGAGTCTCCACCGAAACCAGCACACCGCCGGGAACCACGGAAGTTTCGTAAGTGTAAATCGCATTGTCTTCACTGTACGCCGCCAAAGCTTCGACGGCCTTGATATCGGATCTGCCGCCGTCTCCGATCTCTTTCTTGGCGCTGAAGGTGAGGGTCGCCAACACATCGCCCTCCGCGAAAGACACATTGGTATCGGAGCTGATGGCGCTGATCCAGATTTCACCGGTGCCGGGCACCGTCGGCTCCGCCGGTTCTGGATTGACACCACCATTATCGCCACGAAGATTGAACTTGCTCAACCCGGCTCCGGGCTCGGCACTCACCACGCTCAGCTCTTCGTTGTTGTAACCGAGCTTCACATCGACCATGCCGACTTTTTCCGCCGCTCCCGCCGTCACCTTGACTGTGAACTCTCCCTCTGCGGGGATGACTTCGCTGCTCGTCACCGTTTCCACGGTAAAATCGATCTGCTCGCCAGACGAGAAGGTGTTGATCTTCAGTCCGCCGTTTTCCGCCACCGTCTCCACAGGATCCGATTCTAAGCCATTACTCCGGGAGGCGCTATGCCGGACAATCGAGACATTCAGGCTCTCGCTCTGTGCGGTGATGTTATCCTTCGCCTTGAAGGTGAGATACGCCAGCACACCGCTTCCGGAATGATTCTCGGTATCCATCGCGGTAATCCAGACCTCATGCGCGCCCTCTTGTGTCGGAACTTTGGGAGCCTCATTGACTTTATGAGTGCCCGAAAAATTCCGGTTCAAAAATTCCCCGGACACAGCATCGGTCAGCTGTATTAAGGTATCGTCGTACTGCACTATCGCATCGACCATGTCGATGCCAGGCTCCGGCACATCGATCGTAATAGGAATGGTGAATATATCGCCCGACTTCAAAAACGAGCGATAGACCGACTCCACCCTGTAGGTGACCGCACTGGCAACCGTAGGCTCCGGATCGGCCGCCACCGGTTCCGGATCGTCGGCGTTCACCACGGTGAGACCGGTACTGACAACAGAGGCCAACAGGCAAATCGCCATCAGCACCGGAAGAAGCCGCTTACTTACTGTTTTCAATGACTTCCCCTCCTTAATGAAAATGACCAAATCACATCCCAAATATAAGCTGAGGCGATGATCAAAAAACATCGCTCCAAAGCAGCAAACAGCTGCCAACAACGTGATCTTTCATGTTTTTGTAAGCTCATTTAAAGACCCGATGAAGATAGTCCGCCTGCCCTGCCACAGCTTTCAAAAAAGAAAGTCCCCGCAGTCGGCCAGAAAAATGCCGCAATGGTACACTTTCCCCCTGCATAGTTATGACTACTATTATTAAACCATACATTTCGGATTCTGTCAAGGAAAAAATAAAAATTTTTATCCGAAATTTTCATCATGAGAACCACGAAATATATTCCACATAGTGTTTTACTTTTATCTTTTCTGCCAGCAAAAAGCCGGCTGTTTTTTTCAAAATGCCCTTGCCTTTTGCCGCAAGATCCGTTATAATAGATCTATCGGATAGAAACAGGGAGGTTTTACTATGATGGTGGCAGCAGCCGCAGAAGGGCAAATGGCCGGCAGCATCATGTCGATTGTCATGATCGTCGTGCTGATTCTGGTGATGTATTTTCTGATGATCCGTCCTCAGAGGAAACGTCAGAAAGAAGAGCAGAAAATGCGCAGCAGTCTGCGGGTGGGGGATGAAATCACCACCATCGGCGGTATCTGCGGCCGCATTCTCCAGGTGAAGGATGACGCTTTGGTCATCGAGACCGGGGCAGACCGCAGCAAGATGACCATCATGAAATGGGCGGTGCAAAGCTGCGAGACGGTTCACGATCCGAGCGAGGCGATGGACGACGACGATGACGACGATGACGACGAGAACGATGAAAAAAAATAAAATAAAGGAAGCTCTGCCAGCCGTAGGCACCGATTCCGCTCTTCTTCAAGGTCTTCAGGCGGGCATGTTTGCTCCGGAATTTCTCACAGGGGGTTTTCACATGAAGCACATTAAAACCATCAATCACAAAAATCTGAAAAAGTCCGCCGTGCACGGCGGGTGCGGGGAATGTCAGGCATCCTGCCAGTCCGCGTGCAAAACTTCGTGCACGGTCGCCAATCAGAAATGCGAGCACGGCGACAAATACGACCATTAAAAAAATCCGGCGATGCCGGATTTTTTGACAAGTTCCTGTATCTCTTCCTATATTAAGGAGTCTTTCCGTGATTCATCTGTTTGAGAACAACGGCCATTTCATCGCGCTGGACGTCAACAGCGGCGCGGTGCACCTCTTAGACAAGCCGGCGTACGATCTGCTCTCCCTTTTGGACGACGTGCGACAGGGGAATTGCCCAAGCGAGATCAAGGCCTCCCTGCCGCAGTATGACGAAAGCCTGCTCGACGACATTTACCGTGAGCTGGTTGAGCTGAAAGACGCGGGAATGCTGTTCAGCGAGGACGATTACGAACCTTTTGCCGATATGATGGGCCCGTCTCCCCTCAAAGCCATGTGCCTGCACGTTTCCCACGACTGCAACCTGCGCTGCCGGTACTGCTTTGCGGGTCAGGGCGCCTATGGCGGGGAGCACCGGGTGATGAGCAGCGAGGTCGCCAAAGCGGCGATGGATTTTCTTGTCGCCCGCTCGGGCGATCGGCACAATCTGGAAGTGGATTTTTTCGGCGGGGAACCGCTGATGAACTGGGAAGTAGTGAAAGAGACGGTCGCCTATGCGCGGTCGCTGGAAGAGCCTTACCGCAAGCGCTTTCGCTTCACCGTCACCACCAACGGCGTTTTGCTGAACGACGAGGTGACCGATTTCCTGAACCGTGAGATGCACAATGTGGTGCTTTCGCTGGACGGGCGCCGAGAGGTCAACGACGCCATGCGCCCCAACGCGGGGGGCCGCGGCAGCTACGATACCGTGGTTCCCAAGCTGCAGCGGTTTGTGCGCCGGCGCGGCGAGCGAGATTACTACGTGCGCGGAACCTTTACCCGGGAAAACCTCGATTTCACCCGGGATGTGCTGCATTTGGCGTCGCTCGGGTTTGACCAGATCTCCGTGGAGCCGGTGATCTCGGATCCTTCTCTTCCCTTCTCCCTGCGGCAGGAGGATCTGCCGCGCGTTTTCGAGGAGTACGATACCCTCGCCAAGGAGATGCTGCGCCGAAAAAAAGACGGTCGTTGTTTTCATTTTTTCCATTTTATGATCGATCTCGAACAGGGTCCGTGCGCGATTAAGCGCCTGCGCGGCTGCGGCTGCGGCAACGAGTACGCGGCGGTGGACCCGCTCGGCGAGGTGTACCCGTGCCACCAGTTTGTGGGAAAAGAAGAATGGAAAATGGGCAACGTGCTCACGGGCGAGTACGACCTCGAAAAAAAAGAGCGGTTTGCCCGATCGACGGTTTACGATAAAGAGCCATGCCGCCGGTGCTGGGCCAAATTTTACTGCTCCGGCGGATGCAACGCGAACAATCAGCAGTACGAGGGGGATATTTTAACACCGCACCCCGTTTCCTGCGCACTGGAAAAAAAGCGTCTGGAATGCGCGCTGATGCTCCGCGCGGCGACGGCGGAATAGCGAGAGGAGGGATCCCGTTTGGCGGGATGGTTTGGCGGGTCGGAGCGATACGAGAGGCCCGGTCCCGGCATCAATAAAAATGAGCCTAAGAAAAAGGGGCTTCCTCTTTTTTTCAGTATTCTGGGCCGCAAATTCTGGCAGCTGATCCCCCTCAGCCTCCTCACCCTTCTGGTTTCCCTTCCGCTTGTTACCGTGGGGCTCGGCAATATCGGCTGTGCCTATGTGACGCGGAACTACACCCGCGAGAAGCCCACCTTTTTGAAAGATGATTTTTTCAGCACCATTCGCCGAAACTGGAAACAGGCGCTGCCGATCGGGTTCCTCAATCTCGTTCTCACGCTGCTATTGGTGTTTGACATCATTTTCTTCTTCACGGGATGGGAATCCCTCTTCTGCAAGATTGGTTTGGTCGTCAGCGGATGCCTGTTTATCGTCTTTACTTTCATGAAGTATTACATCAACACGCTGATCGTCACCTTCCATCTCAGTTTCAAGCAGATATACCGCAACGCCCTGCTGCTCTCCAGCGCGGGACTCAAGGAAAATCTCATCATCAGCGTCTCGCTCATCGGTCTGTATGGGCTGGTGTTTGCGCTGCCGGTCGCGGTGCTCATCTACCTTGAGAACGGCGCTCTCATGCTCCCCGCCCTTCTTGTCGCGATTCTTCTTCTGCCCGCCCTGCGGCAGCTGATCATTCAGTTTTGCGTTTTTCCCGTCATCAAGAAACAGATGATCGACCCGTATTACGAACAGCACCCGGAGGCGAAAGCGGAGATGCATCTGCTCAATCTGGACGATGAGGACGAGGATGTCGAGGCGAAGAAGAGGGTGTTCACCGATACCAAAGAAGAACCGGCGCCGCCGAGGGAGAAAGAAAAAGGGACAAAGCGGGCGAAGCTCCGATCTCCCCGCGGGCGATCCTCCCGC
>CAZGXK010000008.1:0-17423 GCA_964529775.1 uncultured Eubacteriales bacterium | reverse complement strand
ACGATGAGGACGACGATACCATTTGAGCGTCAAGCCCTTGACAACCGGGAATTTTTGCGGTACACTCAATTCACCGGGTAAAACGACCGGTAGAAAGTAAAAACGCCTGACACGAAGAGACGGGGGTTCCCCGAATCCGAACCGGAAGGTGACGGCAAGGAATAAGAAAAGCTGTCGGCAGGCGGAAGTTTGGCACGGCAGCTTTTTTCTGTGTTTTCCGAAAACGATGACGAAAGGGAGTGCTTGAAGCGTGGAGAGCCGAATTGCGGTGATGGGGATCATCGTCGAGAAACTGGAAGCGGTGGAACGGCTCAATCCGCTGCTGCACGAATACGCGGAGTATATTATCGGGCGCATGGGGATTCCCTACCGCGAACAGCATATTCATGTGATCAGTGTAGTCCTGCACGCGCCCCAGGATGTGATCGCCGCGCTTTCCGGCAAGATCGGGAGCATAGAGGGAATTGGAGTGAAAACGGCATATTCCCGTGTGATTTCCCATGAATGAATCCGTCAGGGAACTCATCCTCTCTCTTGAGAAGAACCGGGGCCTGACGCTCTCGGAGTATGAGACCCTGGTGACGCAGACAGACGCACAGACCCTCGCTTTTCTCCGCGACAGGGCGGTGCGCGTGCGCAAGAGAATATACGGGGATACGGTCTACACCCGCGGCTTGATCGAGTGCAGCAATATCTGCCGAAGGAATTGCCTGTACTGCGGTATTCGCCGCGACAACCGTTCGGCCTCGCGCTACCGGCTCACCCCGGAACAAGTCATCGGATGCGCCGATGAGGGGTACCAACTCGGGTACCGCACCTTTGTTCTCCAGGGCGGGGAGGATCCTCTGCTGACCGACGAGTGGCTCTGCGGAGCGGTGCGGGAGATCAAGCGGAGACACCCGGATTGCGCCGTGACCCTGTCTTTCGGGGAGAGGAGCCGGGAGAGTTACCTCCGGCTGTTTGAGGCGGGGGCGGACCGCTATCTGCTGCGCCACGAGACGGCGGACAAGGCCCATTATGAACGTCTTCACCCGAGTGAGATGTCGTTTGAGAACCGTATGCGCTGCCTGAGGGAACTTCGGGAAATCGGCTACCAGGTGGGGTGCGGCTTTATGGTGGGATCCCCCTATCAGACGCCGGCGACGCTCGCGGAAGATCTGAAATTTATCGAGACCTTTCGCCCCGATATGTGCGGGATCGGGCCGTTTCTCCCGCACAAAGACACCCCGTTTGCCGCCTTTCCCGCCGGGGATGTGCCTCTCACTCTCACGCTGCTCTCTGTTATACGGCTTATCCATCCCCCCGTCCTGCTCCCCGCCACCACGGCGCTCGGAACCGCCGACCCCATGGGCAGGGAAAAGGGCATTTTGGCGGGGGCCAATGTGGTCATGCCCAATCTCTCCCCCGTCGGCGTGAGGAAAAAATACGAGCTCTACGACGGCAAAATCTGCACGGGGGAAGAAGCGGCGCAGTGCATCGGCTGTTTGGATGCCCGGGTCCGTTCGGTAGGGTACCGTCTGGTGGTGGACCGGGGCGATGTCAAAAAAGACAAGGAGAGAGGATGATCCGATATGGCTGTGTATAACCCGAAATCCCGCAGGGCGGAAGAATTTATCCACGACGGGGAAATTCTGGATACTCTGCGGTACGCCGAGGCAAACCGAAACAATGTCCCGCTGATCGATGCCATTTTGGACAAGGCGAGGCCGTATCCCCTGGCGAAAGGCTGCGCCTGCCGCGGGCTGACCCACCGCGAGGCGTCGGTGCTTCTCGCCTGCGAGATTCCGGAAAAGATAGAGCGGATGTTCGAGATCGCACAGGAAATCAAACTCGCCTTTTACGGAAACCGCATTGTGATGTTCGCGCCTTTGTACCTCTCCAACTACTGTGTCAACGGTTGCGTCTACTGCCCGTATCATCTGAAAAACAAGCACATCACCCGGAAAAAACTCACTCAGGAGGAAGTCCGGAAGGAAGTGATCGCGCTTCAGGATATGGGGCATAAACGGCTCGCCATCGAGGCGGGGGAAGACCCGGTCAACAACCCCATCGACTACATCTTGGAATGCATTCACACCATTTACGGTATCCGCCACAAAAACGGTGCCATACGCCGGGTCAACGTCAACATCGCCGCGACGACGGTGGAAAATTACCGCCGTCTGAAAGACGCCGGTATCGGCACCTATATTCTCTTTCAGGAAACCTATCACAAGCAGAGCTATCTTCAGCTTCACCCCACGGGCCCGAAACACGATTACGATTTCCATACCGAGGCGATGGACCGCGCGATGGACGGCGGCATCGACGACGTGGGACTCGGAGTCCTCTTCGGGTTGGAGCGGTATAAGTACGAGCTCGCGGGCCTGATCATGCACGCGGAGCATCTGGAAGCGGTGCACGGCGTGGGGCCCCACACCATCAGTGTGCCGCGGGTCAAGCGCGCAGACGACATCGACCCGGATGTGTTCGACAACGCCATCCCCGATGACATTTTTGAAAAGATCATCGCCGTCATCCGCCTCGCGGTGCCGTACACCGGCATGATCATCTCCACAAGAGAATCCGAAGAGGTACGCCAAAAGGCGCTGAGGCTCGGCATTTCGCAGATCAGCGGCGCTTCCCGCACCTCGGTCGGTGGGTACACCGAGGAGGAGCGCCCGCACGATTCCGAACAGTTCGACGTCTCGGACCAGCGCACCCTGGACGAAGTGGTGCGCTGGCTGATGGAAAACGGGCACATTCCCTCGTTCTGTACCGCCTGTTACCGCGAAGGCCGCACGGGAGACCGGTTCATGAGCCTGTGCAAGAGCGGGCAGATTCTCAACTGCTGCCACCCGAACGCGCTGATGACCCTCACCGAATATCTGGTCGACTACGCATCGCCCGAGACGCGGGACATCGGCTTCCGTTTGGTCGAGAAAGAATTGGACAAGATACCCGGGGGAAAGGTTCGCGCCGTCGCCTCGCAGCATATCGAGGACATCAAGCATTCCGGAAGCCGTGATTTCCGGTTCTGAAAAGGGGAGATGGAGATGAGCCTGAACTCCGCCGTCTCGGCCGAGCGGACACACATCGGGTTTTTCGGCTGCCGCAACGCCGGAAAATCCAGTTTGGTCAACGCGGTGACGGGGCAGTCGTTATCGGTGGTCTCCGAGATAGAGGGCACGACCACCGACCCCGTGAAAAAGGCCATGGAACTGCTGCCGCTCGGCCCGGTGGTGATGATCGATACACCCGGATATGACGACCAGGGGCCGCTCGGAGAACTCCGCGTCCAAAAAACCCTCGAGATTCTCCGCTCTATCGACATCGCCGTTCTGGTGGTGGATGCGGCCAAGGGAATCGGGAAGGAAGACCATGTTCTCACCGAGCTGTTTGAGAAGCGGCATATCCCCTACCTGATCGCCTACAACAAGGCGGATCTTCTCGATTCCGAGGGCCGGGCGAAAGAGCATGAAATCTATTGCAGCGCCGTAAGCGACTATCATATCCGCGAACTCAAAGAGACTCTCGCGCATATGAAACCCGAGGGGGCGGGAAAGCGCCATCTGATATCCGATCTGATCTCCCCCGGCGATACGGTGGTGCTGGTCGTACCCATCGATTCGGCGGCTCCCAAAGGAAGACTGATTCTCCCCCAGCAGCAGACCCTGCGCGATGTGCTGGAGGCGGGGTGCAGCGCTATGGTCACGCGCGAGAGCGAACTCTCGCGCACGATGGCCAGGCTGAAAGATCCGCCCCGCCTCGTCGTCACCGACTCGCAGGCCTTTCACAAAGTGGTCTCCGTTTTGCCGGAGGACCAGCCTCTCACTTCGTTTTCCATCCTCTTTGCCCGCTATAAAGGCCATTTGGAGGAGGCGGTTAAAGGCGCCGACGCCCTGTCCCGGCTGCGGGACGGGGACACGGTACTGATCTCGGAGGGATGCTCCCATCACCGGCAGTGCGAAGATATCGGCACGGTCAAGCTGCCCGCGTGGATCCGGGCGTACACACATAAAGCTCTCCGCTTTGCCTTCACATCCGGCGGAGAATTTCCGCAAGATCTGTCCCCCTATGCTGTCGTGGTGCACTGCGGCGGGTGTATGCTGAACGGGAGGGAGATGGCTTACCGGGTGCAAACCGCAAGGGAGAGCGGGGTGCCGATCACCAATTACGGGATCGCGATCGCGCAGATGAACGGCATCCTGCGCCGCGCCCTGAGGCCTTTCGGGGACACGACTACCCCGACAGAACAGGAGGCGATGGAATGAGAATAATGAGAATAAGGAGTACCGTGCTCTGCCTTGCTCTTCTGATGACCGGGCTTCTTTGCGGCTGCTCAGGCGGGCAGACGGGAGACGGCGCCGAGAAACAGGTGACGATCACCGTGACCGCGGGAGAGGATGTGCGTGAGTTTTCCTATACCACCACGGCGAGCACACTGCGGGCTCTTTTGGAGGAACAGGGTATGGTCAAGGGTCGAGAGACACAATACGGCCTGTTCGTGACCGAAGTGTGCGGTATCGCGGCGGATGAATCCGCTGAGCAGTGGTGGTGCTTTACCCAAAACGGCGAGCGTCTGCTCACCGGCGTCGATGATACCGCCCTGACGGACGGCGACCGTTACGGCATCACGCTGATGACCGGATACGATTGAGAATATGGGTTCCGCTCGCCGAACATCCCGCCGCCTGAATATCGGAGAGAAAATCTCCCGCCGGCGAGAGTATCCGAGAACCGTCGAAATGAGTGGAGGAAAGCCGATGCGTATCCGAGAGAAAACCGTGCGGCTGTGGTTCGATATGTGGCTGCAAAAAAAGGATTTGGGTATAGATAAGATTTTTACGGAAGATGTTGTTTACACGGAAAGCTGGGGTCCGCAATACGAGGGCCTCGCCGCCGTAAAAACCTGGTTCTCGGAATGGAATACCCGGGGAAGCGTTTTGACGTGGGACATCAGGCAGTATTTACACAAAGGCCATCAGACCGTTGTGGAATGGTTTTTTCAGGATAAAATGAACGAACAACACATCGAGGCGTTTGACGGCATATCCCTGATTGCGTGGACGGACGATCACAGAATAAAATCGCTAAAAGAATACGGCTGCCGTCTGCCGCATGATTATCCTTATCCCAATCAAAACCGGGTTGCTCCGCCCCCGCCGGAGGAGAAGCCCAACCGATGCTGAGACCGGTTCCCGTTGACCGAAGACCCTCCCGGCCGCAAGGACCGAGAGGGCCTCTTTTCTCTATGCCTTCCGATTCCCCGGTTTTCACTAAGCAGGGCAAGATTTTCCGGGCCGGAAACCGCGAAAAAGGGAGCCCATATCCGGCGTGCCGTCTGGGTCGATACCTCCAATCGGAGGACTGACGGCCATCAGGAAAGCACCCCATCGGAGAAGTTTGGAAAGCCATATCGTCAACCGTATCTCAACCCGGGCCCTAAGGTCAATGCGGTGCGTGTCCCGTCCGCTTTCACACAGAAGCGGTGATCTTTTTATCCCTCGGATCCCCTGGACATATCATGTTACAGAGGCAACTTCTTTCCATTACAGAAAGGTATGGGAAGGTATACCATCACCCGGCATTATCGCTCAAGAAAATTTTGCCACCGGATAGGATAGCTATAGCCGCTTGCCCCTTCCCCGCATTTTTTCCTTGCCATTTTTGCGTTTTTGTTTCATAATAGAAAGGCGAAGGAGTGAGCGGAGAGTATGTTTTGGAAACGAAAGACCGCGGGGCCCGTGGAATGGCTGATCGCAGGTCTCGGCAACCCGGGCAGGACTTATGAACAGACCCGCCACAACGCGGGTTTTATGAGTATCGACTGTCTGGCGCGGGAGAGAAACGTGGCCATCGACCGGTCAAAATTTCACTCGCTCACCGCGCGCACCGAGATAGAGGGGACGCCGGTGCTGTTGCTCAAACCGCAGACCATGATGAACGGAAGCGGGCTTGCGGTGCAGGAGGCGGCGATGTTTTACAAGCTGCCGCCGGAGCGAATCGTTATCCTCGTGGACGATATCCATCTTCCTCTCGGGGCGCTTCGGGTGCGCCAAAGAGGAAGCGCGGGCGGGCAGAACGGTCTCAAAGACATCATTGCCTGTCTTGCGAGCGAAAATTTCCCCCGGGTGCGCATAGGGGTTGGGCAAAAGCCCTACCCGGAATACGATTTGGTGCGATGGGTACTCTCCCGCTTTTCTCCTGAAGAAATGGCGGTGATGAAGCCCGTTTTTGAAAACGCCGCCAAGGCGGCTTCCCTCATCGCGCAGGGGCAAATCGAGCGCGCGATGAACCTGTACAGCAGGAAATAGCCGCTTTCCAATTCACAGACGAATTCCCGTCCCGTTTCAGCGGCCCATCAGAAAGGATTCCGTTTTTCGATGAAAACCGTTTTATACAAGGCCGTTTCTTCGCACCCGGGCGTGCAGTCGCTCGAACGGACGCTGAAACGGCGCGAGACGCCGGTGCTGCTCACCGGTCTCTCGGCAGTCCACAAAGCGCTGCTCGCCGGTGCGCTCTCAGAATCCCACCGCATTCCTCTTCTGCTGACCGGGGACGAGGCGGAAGGGGTTCGCCTGACGGACGATTTGCGCAGCATGGGATGCGACGCGCTGTTTTACCCCGCCCGCGACATCGAACTTTCCGGCGTGGAATCCGCCTCCCGCGAATACGAGCAGCAGCGCCTGTCGGTTCTCGGCCGTCTTTCTTCCCGCAGCGCGGACTGCGTGGTGGCATCGGCGGAGGCGGCGTCACAGCTGACCATGCCGCCGGATTTTCTGATCTCCCACACTATCGAAATCACGCCGGGTCACCCCCTGCCGACGGCGGATCTCGCCCATGCGCTCACCCTTGCGGGATATACGCGCTGTGAGCGGGTGGAGAGCGCCGGCCAGTTCGCGGTGCGCGGCGGTATTATCGATATCTTTCCCTCCGACAGCGATTCGCCCGTTCGCCTGGAGCTTTGGGGAGACGAAGTGGATTCGCTCTCCTATTTTGATGTGGCATCCCAGCGCCGAACCGAGACGGCGGAAGGAATCACCGTGCCTCCCGCCGCGGAACTTCTGTGCGACTCTCCGGAGGAATTGGCGGAAAAAATCACCTCCCTCGCCCGCTCACTGCGGGGAAGGCAGACCGCCGCCAAAGAGTGGCTGATCGCCGACGCGGACCGTCTGCAAAGCGGAATCGTCCCGGCCCTCGACCGCTATCTCACTCTGCTCTACAGCTCCCCCGCCTCTCTGTTCGACTATCTCCCGGGCAGCCTTGTGCTAATCTCGGAATGGAGCAAAGTGCAGGATCATCTGCGCGCATCCCATTTCCGCCTGCACGAGGAGATCGAATCCCTGCTCGCGCGCGGACTGCTGTGTAAAACGCTCGACACGTTTATGCTCTCACCGGAAGAGATCATCTGCCTTTTGCGGGAACGGCAAACGGTGATCTGCGAGAGCTTTGTGCGCACGGTAAAGGATCTCCCGGTGCGCAGCACGTTGCACCTCGATTTTCGGCAGCTTCCTCCGTTTTCCGGTGCGCTGGAAATGCTTTGCGACGACCTTCGGGAATTTCTCCACCGGGGAGCCGCGTGCATCGTTCTGGCGGGAACGGAGGAAAAAGCTGCCAAAGCTCTCGCGGGCGATCTGCACAACGCGGGGCTTCCGGCGCTGTTCGCCCCCAACCCTGAGGCCCCCGTCAAGAACCGGGTACTGGTCACAACCGGAGGGCTATCCTCCGGCGCCGATCTCGTTCAAGGTCAGGTGGTCCTTCTCACGCACGGCCGCCCCGTCCTCCAGAGGAAGCGACGGCTCGCCCCGAAAAAGAACCGCGGCGCGCCGGTCGGCAGCTTAGACGAACTGCGAAACGGGAACTATGTGGTGCACGCCGCCCACGGTATCGGGATATACCGGGGTATCCACCGTCTGGAAATGCAGGGAATTGTCAAAGATTATCTCAAACTGGAATACGCCGGAGGGGATAACCTGTATGTGCCTGTGACCCAGATGGACCTCGTATCCAAGTACATCGGCGCGGGCGACGGGGCGGCGGTGAGGCTGCACCGGCTCGGCTCGTCCGAATGGCAGAAAGCCAAAAGCCGGGTTCGCGCCGAAGTGCAGGATATCGCCAAAGATCTGATTGCGCTCTACGCCAAGCGGATGGCGACCAAGGGATTTGCTTTCGCGCCGGACGACGAGTGGCAGTACGATTTTGAGCGGCACTTTATCTACGAGGAGACGGAGGATCAGCTGCGCTGCGCCGAGGAAATCCGCGAGGATATGCAGAGGCCGGTACCGATGGACCGCCTTCTGTGCGGCGACGTGGGGTTCGGAAAAACCGAAGTCGCGCTGCGCGCGGCGTTCCGGTGCGTGTCACAGGGCAAGCAGTGCGTAATGCTGGTGCCCACCACCATCCTCGCCTATCAGCATTACAACACCGTCTGCCAGCGGTTTGAGGGATTCCCGGTGACGGTGGAGATGCTCTCCCGCTTTCGCACGCCGAAACAACAGGAGGACATTCTGCGCCGCACGGAGCGGGGAGAAATCGATATCCTCATCGGCACGCACCGCCTGCTCTCGGAAGATGTCAAAATGCGGGATTTGGGGCTGTTCATCGTGGACGAAGAGCAGCGGTTCGGCGTTTCTCAAAAGGAAAAAATCAAAGAGCGTTATCCCGCTGTGGATGTGCTCACCCTCTCCGCCACCCCCATTCCCCGAACCATGCATATGGCGATGAGCGGCATACGGGATATGTCGGTCATCGAGGAGGCACCGCAGGATCGCCATCCGGTGCAGACCTATGTCCTCGAACAGGACAACGGCATTTTGGCGGACGCCATCCGACGGGAGCTGCGAAGAGGCGGGCAGGTCTACTATCTGCACAACCGCATCGACACGATCGCGAGGTGCGCTTCCGGTCTGCGGGAACGTATACCGGAGGCACGGATCGCCGTCGCCCACGGACGCATGAGTGAGGAAGAGCTTTCGGACATCTGGCGTCAGGTGATGGATCAGGAAGTGGACATTCTGGTGTGCACCACCATCATCGAAACGGGAGTGGACATCCCCAATGTCAACACGCTGATCATCGAAAACGCCGACCGTTACGGACTTTCCCAGCTGCACCAGCTTCGCGGCCGGGTGGGCAGAAGTTCGCGGCGCGCCTACGCCTATCTCACCTTTTCCAAGGGCAAGGTGCTGGATGAAACGGCATCCAAGCGTCTGGAGGCCATCCGCGAGTTCACCGAGTTCGGCGCGGGATTTCACATCGCGATGCGCGATATGGAGATTCGCGGTGCGGGCAATCTTCTGGGCGCCCAGCAGCACGGGCACATGGAAGCGGTAGGATACGACCTCTACCTGAAACTGCTGGCGGAGGCGGTGAGCGAGCAAAAGGGCGAAACGCCCGTCCCGTCCGAAGAGGACTGCGTGATCGACTTGCCCGTCTCCACCCATATCCCAGACAGTTATATTCGCGACAGTTCCCAGCGTCTGGATATCTACCGGCGCATCGCGGATATTCGCACCGAGGAGGACAGTCTCGACGTGATGGACGAACTCATCGACCGTTTCGGCGAGCCGCCCGAGACGGTACAGGGCCTTGTGGACGTCGCGCTGCTGCGAAATATGGCGGCCTCCCTCGGCATCAGGGAAGTCAAGGAGCAAAACGGTTCCCTGCTGCTTTATCCGCGAAAGCTCGATCTTCCTCTCGCGCATAAGCTCTCCTCCGCTCTCAAGGGACGGGTGATGATCAGTGCGGGCGCCAAGCCGTATTACGCCGTCCGCCGCGACAAAAAATTTTCCTCGCTGGACACCCTGCGGGAAGCCCTGCGGGCCATGCAGGCGGCTGCCGAATCCCCCGGTACCGCGAAATTTGAAAAAAACTCTTGACATTCGCTCAGGATACGGTATAATAGTGTTGTCGCGAAAGATCCTGCGGAATTGTGTAAGGGTAGCACTGCAGTCTCTGACTCTGCCTGTCTGGGTTCGAATCCTAGTTCCGCAGCCAAGAAGGGGCTGTTGCCAAACGCAAGTTGAGCAACAGCCCCATCCGTTTATCGGGCAAGCCTGAGCTCCGTCTTTTCGGAAAAGGCGGTAAAAGAGCCGGAGGACCTGTCTTGATTACAGGGGATAATCGCGGTATAATAAGATGCCGAATGGAAGTTTACCCTTCCGGTTTCGGAAAATACGGGAAAGGCGGGATCTGAAACATGATTCGAATGGAGAATCACTTGGGCACGATCGAGCTGTCCCAGGAATATTTTTCCTGTCTGGTGGGCAATGTCGCGTCCTCCTGCTTCGGGGTGGCCGGTATGTGCGACAGCGGTCCGAAACAGGGGCTTCGGCGGATTTTCTCCTCCCGCACCCATTCCGACGAAGGAGTCAAGGTCCGCACCGAGGGCAAAAGCCTGCTCATCGATTTGCATATCACGGTGATCTATGGCATGAATATCTCCGCCATCTCCAAGAGCATCGTCAACAAGGTGCGCTACACCGTTCAGACCGCCACCGGTCTGCCGGTCAAAAAGGTGAGCGTCTTCGTGGACGGCATGAAATAAGTCCCCGGCGGAGTGAAGGAGTGAGATCACGGTGATACAGGGAACAACACTGCGCGACGCGATTTTATCGGCGTCGGCGGAGATGAACCGCAGAAAGCAGGAGGTAGACGCACTCAACGTCTTCCCCGTCCCGGACGGGGATACGGGGACCAATATGTCGATGACGATCGGAAACGCGGCGCGGGAGCTTTCAAGGCTTGACCATCCCACCGTCGCGCAGACGGCGTCGGTCGCGTCCGGTGCGCTGCTCCGGGGGGCACGAGGTAACTCGGGGGTCATTCTCTCGCTGCTTTTTCGGGGGATGGCCAAGGGGTTAAAAGGCAAAGAGCAGGCGGGCGGCGCCGATCTCGCGCGCTCGCTGGGGCTCGGAGTGGAGGCCGCGTACAAGGCGGTGATGAAACCCACCGAGGGCACCATACTGACCGTGGCGAGAGAGGCGGCGGCGCGCGGAAAGGCGGTCGCCGAGAAAGACGACGACGTGCTGAGCGTCTGGGGAGCCATGTGCGATCAGGCGGAGGAAACTCTGAAACACACACCCGAACTGCTTCCGATGCTTAAAAAGGCCGGCGTGGTGGACGCCGGAGGGCAGGGGCTGTGCATCATCATGCAGGCGATGCGCGAGGTGTTCGCGGGCGGCGTGGTGCCCAAGACCGAGAGCATTCCCGCCCCCGCCGCGGAAAAGCCTTCCGCCGCCGGCGCTTTTGAGGGAGAAATCACCTACACCTACTGCACCGAATTTATCGTATCCAGAGTCGGGCATACCGACGCCGACCCGCTGGCCCTGCGCGCCTACTTAGAATCGGTCGGCGACTGCGTGGTCGTGGTGGACGACGAGGACATCATCAAAGTTCACGTGCACACCAACGACCCGGGCCTTGTGCTGCACGAGGCTCTGGCGTACGGGAATTTTGAGACGGTAAAAGTGGAAAATATGCGCATCCAGCATCAAAACGCCGGATGGGTAAACGAAGCCGGCTCCCCGGAATTTCAGCGTGCGGAGCCGAAAGAGGGCGCGGGATTTGTGGCTGTCGCGGCGGGAGAAGGCGTGGTCGCGCTGTTTCACGATCTCGGATGCCATCATGTGGTGAGCGGCGGGCAGACAATGAACCCCTCCACCGACGACATCTTACGGGCGATTGAGGCGACACCGGCAAAAGTCGTGTATGTGCTGCCGAACAATAAGAACATCATTCTCGCCGCCGAGCAGGCGGTGCCTCTCGCCGACCGCGAGGTGCATGTGCTGCCCACCTGCACGGTGGTACAGGGTATCTCGGCGCTGCTCGGGTACGATCCGGAAAAAAATGTGGAAGAAAATCTCCTCACGATGACCAAAGCGGCGGATAACGTCTCCACCGGACAAATCACCTATGCCGCGCGCGACAGCGAATTTGACGGTCACCACATCGATGAGGGGACCATCTTGGCGCTGGAAAACGGAAAAATCGCTTTTTTGGACAACGACCTCTCCCACGCGGCGCTGAAGCTGGTGCGCCACCTGGTCGCCGGACGCAGAGAGACCTCGTTTATCACTCTGATCTACGGCGAAGGAGTGAGCGAGGAGGAGGCTCAGGCGCTGAGCGACGCGGTTTCCGAGAAATTCGCGGGCGCTTTCGATATCACCGTGGTAAACGGAGGCCAGCCGGTATACTATTACATGATCTCCGCGGAATAAGCATCATCCCACCCGCCCCCGCCTGCCGGACGAACCTCCGTCAGACGGGGGATTTTTCACAGCACCTTCAGCGAAAAGACGGCGCTGTCGATATCGCAGACGCTGAGACGGTCTATCGCCATGTGGCGGGGTATTCTCCCGAAGCATAAGCATAGAGCCACCCCCCCTAAGGGTATAATACCGGGCAAGACCTCATCGCTCTGCGAATACGGGATTTTTAACCCTTTGGCATCAGAAGAGCGATGGCACACCGAAAAAATTCCCTCAGGAAGACGGCGCCGGTCAGCCGAAAGTCAGAAAAAACGGCATGGCGCGGGTTGACCGCCGAACAATAGTGCCGCCAAACCCATCAAAGGATTTGGCGGCACTGTTATATTACGCGTGCGCCGCCGGGCGCACGCAAAAAAAGGGGCCTTCGGCGGGAGATGCCGAAAGCCCCGAGAGAGACGGTAGATAATGCCGTTAAGCGAGTGCCTCGCTGACCGCGACGGCGCACGCGACGGTCGCCCCGACCATGGGGTTGTTCCCCATGCCGATAAGTCCCATCATCTCTACATGGGCGGGAACGGAGGAGGAACCGGCGAACTGAGCGTCCCCGTGCATACGGCCCATCGAATCGGTCAAGCCGTAGGATGCGGGGCCAGCCGCCACGTTGTCCGGGTGCAGGGTGCGGCCGGTGCCGCCGCCGGATGCCACTGAGAAATATTTCCTTTCGTTCTCGATCGCCCATTTTTTATAGGTGCCCGCCACTAAGTGCTGGAAACGGGTGGGGTTGGTGGAGTTGCCCGTGATCGAGACGTCCACCCCTTCTTTTTGCATGATGGCAACCCCCTCGAGCACGTCGTTCGCGCCGTAGCAGCGTACCTTGGCGCGCTCGCCGTCGGAGAAAGATTTCTCGCACACCACGCTGAGGGTGCCGGTATGAAAATCGTAATCCGTCTGCACATAGGTGAAGCCGTTGACACGGCTGATGATGTATGCCGCGTCTTTGCCCAGGCCGTTGAGAATGACCCGCAGAGGCTGCTTGCGCACTTTGTTGGCGGTGCGGGCGATGCCGATCGCGCCCTCCGCCGCCGCAAAAGATTCATGCCCCGCCAGAAAAGCGAAGCAGGCAGTATCTTCGCTGAGCAGCATCTTGCCGAGATTGCCGTGGCCGAGACCGACTTTGCGCTGTTCCGCCACCGAGCCGGGCACACAGAACGCCTGAAGTCCCTCGCCGATGACCGCCGACGCCTCCGCGGCATCGGTTACGCCGCGTTTCAGCGCGAGCGCGACCCCGAGGGTATACGCCCACACCGCGTTTTCAAAAGCGATGGGCTGCACGCCTTTGACGATGGAATCAACATCGATCCCTTTGGAAAGGCAAAGTTCCCGGGCCTGCTCAAGGGAACCCAGCTGATTTTCGCTGAGGAACGCCTCGATTTTTCCCATGCGTCTCTCTTTGCCCTCAAATTGTACGTCGTTTGCCATGGTTTCACGCGCCTCCTCTCAGTCTTCACGCGGGTCGATGTACTTGGCGGCGTTGTCAAAGCGCCCGTACTGACCGATGTTCTTCCGATAAGCTTCTCCCGGCTCCACACCGTGGCGAATATCCTCGAGCATCTTGCCGAGCCTCACAAACTGATAGCCGATGACCTCGTCGTTCTCATCCAGCGCCAACTTGAGGACATACCCTTCCGCCATTTCCAGATAGCGCACACCTTTGGCCTTGGTGGAGAACATGGTGCCGACCTGCGAGCGCAGACCCTTGCCGAGATCTTCCAGTCCGGCTCCGATCGACAGCCCGTCATCCGAAAAGGCGGATTGAGTGCGCCCGTAGACCAGCTGCAGGAAAATCTCCCGCATGGCGACATTGATGGCATCGCAAACCAGATCGGTGTTCAGGCACTCGAGCAGAGTTTTACCGGGGAGGATCTCCGCGGCCATCGCTGCGGAATGGGTCATACCGGAGCAGCCGATGGTCTCCACCAGCGCCTCCTCGACAATGCCCTCCTTGATGTTCAAAGTCAGTTTGCAGGTGCCCTGCTGAGGCGCACACCAGCCGATGCCGTGGGACAGGCCGGAGATATCCGAAATCTCTTTGGCCTTGACCCATTTGCCCTCTTCCGGGATGGGCGCGGGGCCGTGATTCGGGCCCTTTTTCACCACGCACATCTGTTCCACTTCCTGGGAATACGTCATACTAACCTGCTCCTTTCATACAGTCTACCGTCATTATACCCTATTTTCCACGGAATTATCAAGAGTTTCCTCAAAAGAATTTGAGAGCACCGCGTGAATTTTGCCGTCCCAGCGCTCCTTGGCGCAGACGGCGGCGACGGCGGAGAAAACGCGGTACGCCGCAACCCTTCCGGGGAGGACGACGCCGTTGTCCCGCACAAGACCGCTCTTTGGGTCGGTTTCAAGCCGGGAGAGACCGCCAAGGCCCTTCCCTGTCAATTTGGCGGCGCTCTCTTTCATGGTCCACACCCGAAAAAACCGATCATCGTCCCCTTTCACCCAGTCGCGCTCCACCGGGGTAAAACATCGCGCGGCAACCCGCCACGGGGCTCTTCGCGGCTCCTCGATATCGCAGCCGACCTCATGCTCGGAGAGAGCGAGCAGCAGGAAATCCCCGCTGTGAGAGAGGCTGAGACAAATTCCCTCCGCCCTCGGCCTGCCGTGCGCATCACGGGTAACCGTATCGGGGTCGATACCGAAGCGGGGCAGAATCTCCCGCAGCAGAATCAAAGATGCGAGGCGCGCTCGGCGCAAAGCGGAGGATTTTGGGGAGAGGATACGCTCTTTTTGCGGCAGCGGCACGGACGAGAGAAGTTGCGGGCAATACAGAGGATCGCGCTGTCCCGTCTTGCCGAGAAAAACCCGCAGCATGACCGTCACCCCCTCTCACCGATTATACGCCATGGCGTGCTCCCGCGCAAGAGAGGTGTTCACAAAATATCTCTTGTATCCTGTGCGAGGATGTGGTATGATAGGTGACAGTTTTCATAGAGAGGACAGACGACATTTCATGGGATTATGGAAGACCCTTTTCGGAGATTACAGTTCACGGGAAATCAAACGGATTCGCCCCCTTTGCGACAAGGTGCTCTCGCTGGAATCCGCGATGAAAGCCATGAGCGACGAACAGCTGCGCGGGCAAACCGAAATCTTTCGCTCCCGGCTGCAGGGCGGAGAAACAGTTGACGATCTGCTGCCGGAGGCGTTCGCCGTGGTGAGAGAGGCAACCGGTAGGGTACTTGGCACACCGCACTACCCCGTGCAGGTGCTCGGCGCCATCATCCTGCATCAGGGGCGCATTGCGGAGTTGAAAACCGGCGAGGGCAAAACCCAGACATTGGTGATGCCCGCCTATCTCAACGCGCTCACCGGCGAAGGGGTGCATGTGGTGACGGTCAACGATTACCTCGCCCGCCGCGACAGCGAGTGGATGGGCAAGGTGTACCGCTATCTGGGGCTGACAGTGGGCCTGATCACCCACGATATGAACGGAGATGGGCGGCGGGCCGCCTACGGGGCGGACATCACCTACGGCACCAACAACGAATTCGGGTTCGACTACCTTCGGGACAATATGGTGGTCTATCAGAAAGACAAGGTGCAGCGCGGACATGTGTTCGCCATCGTCGACGAGGTGGACTCCATCCTGATCGACGAGGCGCGCACGCCGCTGATCATCTCCGGCCCTGGGGACAAATCGAGCGACCTGTACGAACAGGCGGACCGCTTCGCCCGCACGCTGACCCTCACCAAGGTCAAGGAGATGGACGCGAAGGAAGACCAGGATGTGCGGGAAAACGCCGATTACATTGTCGATGAAAAGGCGCGCACCGCCACTCTTACCCAGACCGGAGTGAAGAAGGCAGAGAGTTATTTTCGCGTGGAAAATCTGATGGACGGGGACAACGTCACTCTTCTGCACCACATCAACCAGGCGATCAAGGCACGCGGGGTGATGCACCGGGACGTCGATTATGTGGTGCGGGACGGCGAAGTGATCATCGTGGACGAGTTCACCGGCCGGCTGATGTTCGGGAGACGGTACAATGAGGGCCTGCACCAGGCTATCGAGGCCAAGGAGGGCGTCAAGGTGGAGAGCGAGAGCAAGACGCTCGCCACCATCACCTTCCAGAACTATTTCCGCCTGTACAAAAAGCTCTCCGGCATGACCGGCACCGCGCTCACCGAAGAGACCGAATTTCAGCAAATCTATCATCTGGATGTGGTGGAAGTACCCACCAATCGCCCGGTCATCCGCACCGATTTAGACGATCGCTTTTACAAGACCGAGCAGGGCAAATACCGCGCGGTCATCGAGCAGATTGCGGAGTGCCACGAGCGGCAGCAGCCCGTCCTGGTGGGCACCGTCTCCATCGACAAATCCGAAAAGCTCTCCGCGATGCTCAAGCGGAGAGGCATCCCACACGAGGTCCTCAACGCCAAATACCATGAGAAGGAGGCGCAGATCATCGCCCAGGCGGGCAAGCCCGGCGCGGTGACCATCGCCACCAACATGGCGGGGCGCGGAACCGACATCAAGCTGGGGGGCAACCCGGAATATATGGCGAAAGCGGAGATGCGGCGCATGGGGATCGCGGAAGAACTGATCACCCAGGCGGACGCCTTCGGGGAAACACAGGACGAGGAGATTCTCTCCGCGCGCAAAACATTCCGAGAACTTCAGGAAAAATACGAAGAAGAAGTCAAGCCGGAGGAAGAAAAAGTCAAACAGGCGGGCGGACTCTTTATCCTCGGCACCGAGCGGCACGAGGCGAGACGCATCGACAACCAGCTGCGCGGCCGTTCCGGACGTCAGGGAGACCCGGGCGCGTCCTGCTTTTTCCTCTCGGCGGAGGACGATCTCATGCGCCTGTTCGGAGGGGATAAATTCCAGAACATTATGGAAACCTTCCGCCTGGACGAGGATACCCCCATCGAGAGCAAAATGCTCACCAATATGGTGGAGAACGCGCAGCATCAGGTGGAGGAGCGCAACTTCGGAATCCGCCGCGACGTGCTGCGGTTCGACGACGTGATGAACCGCCAGCGCGAAATCATCTACACCCAGCGGGACAAGGTGCTCAGCGGAGAGAGTGTGCGGGACAACATCATGGACATGATCCACGAGGCGATCGAGACCAATGTGCAAAAGTACACCTCGGACGATGAAAACCACGCCACATGGAATCTCGACGGACTGAGAGAGTATTACAGCGGGTGGCT
>CAZGXK010000007.1:9249-34150 GCA_964529775.1 uncultured Eubacteriales bacterium | reverse complement strand
TCTCCTCCTTTGTCAACCCCCTCCTCTCCCTTTTTTTCCACTTTTTCGGGAGTTTTTCGATTATGCCCGGATTTGCCGTTTTTTTCTCCGGAAATTTGGGCAGTTCCACCGTAAAACGGCCCGCTGACCGGGTGAAAGCCCCGCCCCGCTCAAATCTTGCGCACCCGTATCACCCCGTCGATGGCGGCGATGGTATCGAGCACCGTCTGTTCCACGTCGGTGTCCACATCCATGACGGTGTAGGCGAAATCTTTTCGGGAAGCGTTGTTCATGCCGGCGATGTTGATCCCCCGCGCGGAAATCGCGGCGGAGATGGAGGTCAGCATATGGGGGATATTCCGGTGCAGCACGCACACGCGGGTATCCGTCATGCGGGGAACATCCAAAGCGGGGTAATTGACCGAGTTGACGATGGTGCCGTTTTCGAGGTAACTCTTCAGCTCGTCCGCCGCCATCACGGCGCAGTTGTCCTCGCTCTCGGGGGTGGAGGCGCCGAGGTGGGGGATGGCGATGACGTTTTCCACGTCCAGCATCTCGTCGGTGGGGAAATCCACCACATACGTCGCCACTTTTCCGCTTCTCAGTGCCGCTTTCATATCGCCGCCGTTCACGAGCTCGGCGCGGGAGAAATTGAGCACCCGCACGCCGTCTTTCATCGAGGCGAGCGTCCCGGCGTCGATCGAGCCCTCGGTATCCGGTGTCAGCGGGATGTGCAGCGTGAGGTAATCGCTGACCGCGGTCACCTCGTCCAAGCTCTTCGCGTGCCTGACCGCGCGGGAGAGCCTCCACGCCGCGTCCACCGACATATACGGGTCGTATCCGTACACCGTCATGCCCAGTGCGTGCGCGGCGTTGGCGACCAAGCACCCGATCGCGCCGAGACCGATCACCCCGAGCGTCTTCCCCTTGATCTCCGGCCCCGCAAAATCGGATTTGCCTTTTTCCACCAGTTTCGCGACGGCGTCCCCCTCGCCTTTGAGGGTTTTGGCCCATTCGACGGCGGGCACCACCTTGCGTGAGGAGATGAGCAGGCCGGCGATCACCAGCTCCTTCACGGCGTTCGCGTTGGCGCCGGGGGTGTTGAAAACCACGATGCCCCGCTCGGAACACCTCTCCACCGGAATGTTGTTGGTGCCGGCACCCGCGCGGGCGACGGCGAGCAGCGACGGCGGCAACTCCATGCCGTGCAGGGAGGCGGAACGCACCATCACCCCCACGGGGTCGCTCACGTTTTCTCCCACGGTATATCCATCGCCGAACCTCTCGATACCGCAGGCGGCGATTTTATTTAAGGTTAAAATAGTTTTCACAGGACGGTTCCCCTTTTTTCTTATTATGCGTTTTGCTTCTCGAATTCCCTCATAAACCCGACCAGCGCCTCGACCCCTTCGTAGGGCATCGCGTTATAGAGGGAGGCGCGCATACCGCCCACCGTGCGATGTCCCTTGAGGTTGACCAGGCCGGCGGAGGACGCCTCTTTCACAAATTTCGCGTCCAGCTCTTCGCTGCCGGTGACGAACGGCACATTCATCAGCGAGCGGTCTTCCCTGACCACCGTGCCGCGGAACATCTCGGACGAATCCAGAAAATCGTAGAGCAGCCCGGCCTTTTTCTCGTTGCGCTTTTGCATATTTTCCAGCCCGCCGATCTCGTCTTTCACCCATTCGAGCACCAGCTTCGCGATGTAGATGGCGTAGCACGGCGGGGTGTTGAACATCGAGCCGTTCTCGGCGTGGGTTCGGTAGTTGAACATGGTGGGGGTGATGTCCATCGCGTGACCGACGAGATCTTTCCGCACGATCACCACCGTCAGACCGGCGGGGCCCATATTTTTCTGCGCACCGGCGTACAGCAGGCCGAACCGGCTGACATCGATCGGGCGGGAGAGGATGCAGGAGCTAATGTCCGCCACCAGCGGCACGTCCCCCGTCTGCGGCAGCTCGTGATAAACAGTGCCGTAGATGGTGTTGTTCAGGCAGATGTGGCAATAATCCGCGTCTTTGGTGAAGGCGTCGGGGTCCGGCTTCGGGATATAGGAGAAGGTCTTATCCTCCGAGCTCGCGACCACCTTGGTTTGCCCGTAGCGGGAGGCCTCCCGGTAGGCCTTGGTCGCCCACTGGCCGGTGATTAGGTAATCCGCCTTGCCGCTGCCCGTCATGAGGTTCATCGGCACCATGGCGAACTGGGAGGACGCGCCCCCCTGCAGGAACAGCACATCATACGCGTCGGGAATCCCCATCACCTCGCGCAGCAGCGCCTCACAGCCGGTGATAATGCCCTCGTACACCTTGGAGCGGTGGGACATCTCCATCACCGATTGCCCGCTGCCCTCGTAATCGAGCATTTCCGCCGCCGCGCGCCGCAGAACGCTCTCCGGCAGCATCGACGGGCCGGCGGAAAAATTGTACACTCTTGCCATACACAGGACCTCCAAAAAAATAAAAGCAGCCCTGCGCACAGGCGATAGCCGCTCTCGGTGCGTGGCTGCCTTATGTGTATTGTACTCTCCCCGCCGGCATCTGTCAAGGCGAGGGGGTAAGGTTATCGGCGAGGTTTTTTGGCGAGCGGACGGCGCGAACCGTCCGGCTGCACCACCTCTATATTCTCGAGCTGCCCTCTCAGCGACTCGCGGCACGCCGCGAGGTACTTCTGCCGAAGACTCGCCCGCTCCGCCTGTTCCGCATCGGTGAGCGGCCTTTCGCGCGCCGTGCGCGAGAGCTCGTTCAGGCGCTCGACCGTCTCACGCTCCACCGTGTGCGACCCCCTCTTCTTCCCGGCGCGCCGCCTCCCAAAGAGGCATGGGGCAGCGAAAACTCACAGTGTCCGGACCAGCTGCTTCAGATAGCTCGCGAAGGCGGGGCCCAGATCTTCTCTCGCAAGGGCGACCTCGCAGGTCGCTTCCAATATTCCCAGCTTGCTGCCCATATCGTACCTCTTGCCGGTGAAATCCACCCCGACCATGCCAACGCCCCGCGCCAGCACCCGCATGGCGTCGGTCAGCTGGATTTCCCCCAGCGCGCCCGGAGGAGTGCGCTCCAAGATGTCGAAAATATCGGGGGTCAGCACACAACGGCCCAAAATGGAGAACAGCGAGAGAATTTGATCCGGCGCCGGCTTTTCCACCATATCGCTCACCTCGTACAGCCGCTCCCCAATGGGCTTCACGGCGAGCGAGCAATACCGCCCGATCTCCTCTTTCGTCACCTGCTTGATGCCGACGACGCCTTTTCCCGTCTGCTCATACGCGCGCACAAGCTGGGCGCACGCGGGGTCGTCCCCGATGATCACGTCGTCGCCGTAGAGCACGGCGAACGGCTCGTCCCCCACGAAGGAGCGCGCGCACCCCACCGCGTGGCCGAGGCCCTTGGTTTCCTTTTGCCGGATAAAAAAAAGATTGCCCAGAGAGGTGAGCCGCTCCACCTCCGCGAGTTCCCGGTCTTTGCCGGTCTCGCGCAGGCGCTGCTCCAGTTCAACGGCGTGGTCGAAATGATCCTCGATGATCTCTTTTCCGCGGTTGGTGATGATCAGGATGTCGGTGATGCCGGAGGCGACCGCCTCCTCGACGATATACTGAATGGCGGGCTTGTCCACAATGGTCAGCATTTCCTTGGGGCAGGCCTTGGTGGCGGGGAGCACCCGCGTCCCGAGCCCGGCCGCCGGAATAACGGCCTTGCGAATACGCATACGAACCCTCCTTTAACCCACTTCTTCTCATAAAACAGTATAGCATCTTCCCCGCTCGAAGGCAAGCAAAATCGCTTAAAGTCTTTTTTTCGTTTGTGTCTGGACAAATCACGGCGCGGGTGATACAATGAAAGCGCTTTCACACTACGCGCAAGGAGGAAAATCCTATGAGCAAACTGAGAATCGGCATCATCGGGTGCGGGGGTATTGCGAACGGCAAGCATCTGCCCGCGCTGCGCACCCAAAGCGAGCGCTGCGAACTGGTCGCGTTTTGCGACCTGGTGGAAGAGCGGGCGGTCCGCGCCGCCAGGGAATACGGCACGCCCGATGCCCGGGTGTTCACCGATTACCGGCAGATGCTCGATCAGGTCAGGACCGACGTCATCCACGTATGCACCCCCAACCGTTCGCACGCCGAGATCACCGTCGCCGCGCTGGAGGCGGGCAACCATGTGATGTGCGAGAAGCCCATGGCGAAGACGGCGGCGGACGCGAGAGCCATGCTCGAAGCCGCGAAACGCACCGGCAAAAAGCTGACCATCGGCTATCAGAACCGCTTTGTGCCGCAGCACATCATCCTCAAGCGCGCCTGCGAGCGAGGGGATCTCGGCGAGATCTACTTTGCCAAGGCGCACGCCCTGCGCCGCCGCGCGGTGCCCACCTGGGGCGTCTTTCTCAACGAATACGAGCAGGGGGGCGGCCCGCTCATCGACATCGGCACCCACGCGCTGGATCTCACCCTCTATATGATGGACAACTACGAGCCGAAGGTCGTACTTGGGCAGACGTTCAAAAAGCTCGGCGACCAGACCGAGACGGGCAACGCCTGGGGCGACTGGGACCCGAAACAGTTTACGGTGGAGGATTCCGCCTTCGGCTTTATCACCATGAAGAACGGTGCCGCCGTGATTCTGGAATCCAGCTGGGCGCTCAACACCATGGATGTCCGCGAGGCGCAGACCACCCTGTGCGGCACCAAGGCCGGCGCGGACACCGTCAACGGGCTGCGCTTCAACATGGCGGAGTACGGCCATCTCGCCACCAAGACCATTTCCACAAGCGGCGCCGGCGTCGATTTCTTCGACGCGGCCGGCGTGACCTCCCCCGAACAGATGGAGGCAAAGTGCTGGCTCGACGCGATTGAAAACGACACCGAACCGGTGGTCAAGCCGGAACAGGCTCTTGTGGTGACCGAAATCCTGGAAGCGATTTACACCTCCGCCAAGACGGGCAAAGCGGTATATTTTTAACCGACAGCGCGCGCAGCGCCGGCGAGTGTTCTCGCCGGCGCTTTTTTTATCGCCGCGTCTCCTGCAGCATCTCCTTGACCTTCATCAGGCGGGTGATATTGGCTCGCTCGTTATCCTCCAGTTTCATGGTGATAAAACGAATCGACTCCTGCATCTCCGGGATCATCACGTGCTCCAGGGCGTTGACCCGCCGGCGGGTACGCTCGATCTCATCCGCCAGAAGATGACAAGATTTCTCGAGCTGCGCCATCTCCAGCATCTTCGGAAAGAGGTCGACGAAAGCGAGCACGGCGCCGTCCAGCGCGCCGGGGGTAAACGCGAAGCCGTAAGGCAGCGACGCCGCCTTCTGCGGAGGGTCAAAGTGCAGCGCCGGGACATCGACGCTCATGATGTTGCGCACCCCGGCCTGCACATCGGGGGCGGGGACCGGCACCATCAGCGCCTCATACAGCGTCTCCTGCCCCATCTCCGCCCCCGCCCGGGCGGCGCGGGCGGTGACGGAGGCGAGCTCCCGCTCCACTTCCCCGCGCAGCTGCCTCGCGCGGCGGATGATCTGCATAAACTGCCGCGCCATCTCGTCCTGTTTATCCTTGAGCAGCTTGTGCCCCCGCACCGCGGTTCCCAGCCGCTTCTTCAGGCGGCTCAGTTCCATGCGGGTGGGGTTCACCTGCGTTGCCAATGTGCCTCACTCCTTCGCGGGCAGATACCGGTCGAGGTATTCGTCCGAGATACGCTTGAGCTCGCTGCGCGGGAGAATCGAGAGCAGCCGCCAGCCGATATCCAGCGTCTGCGCGACATCCCGGTCGGTATCGTACCCCTGCGAGACGTATTCTCTTTCAAACGCGTCCGCGAACCGGGCGTATTTCTTGTCCATATCCGAGAGCGCCGCCTCCCCCAGAATGGTGGAGAGCTCCTTGGCGTCCTTGCCGCGCGCGTAGGCGGAAAAGAGCTGGTTCATGGTGTCGGCGTGGTCCTCGCGGGTCTTTCCCTTGCCGATGCCCTTGTCTTTGAGGCGCGAGAGAGAGGGCAGCACGTCGATGGGCGGCTCGATGCCCTTGTGGTACAGCTCGCGGGAGAGGATGATCTGCCCCTCGGTAATGTAGCCGGTGAGGTCCGGGATGGGGTGGGTCTTGTCGTCCTCCGGCATGGTGAGAATGGGGATCTGGGTGATGGAGCCGGGCTTGCCCACAATACGCCCCGCGCGCTCGTAGAGGGAGGCGAGATCGGTGTACATATACCCCGGGTATCCCCGTCTGGCGGGCACCTCCTTGCGCGCCGCCGAGACCTCGCGCAGCGCCTCCGCGTAGTTGGTGATGTCGGTCATAATCACCAGCACGTGCATTCCCAGCTCATACGCGAGGTACTCCGCGCAAGTGATCGCCATGCGCGGGGTGGATATGCGCTCCACGGCGGGGTCGTTTGCGAGGTTCATAAACAGCACCGCGCGCTCGATGGAGCCGGTCTTCTCAAAATCCTTGATGAAAAAATCCGCTTCCTCAAAAGTGATGCCGATCGCGGCGAACACCACCGCGAATTTTTCGTCTTTTCCGAGCACCTTCGCCTGCCGCGCGATCTGCGCCGCGAGTTCCGCGTGGGGCAGGCCGGAGCCGGAAAACACCGGCAGCTTCTGCCCGCGCACCAGCGTGTTGAGCCCGTCGATGGCGGATATCCCCGTCTGGATAAACTCCGCCGGATAATCCCGCGCCGCCGGGTTGAGCGGCAGGCCGTTGATGTCCATCTGCCTGTCGGGGATGATGGCTGGGCCGTCGTCGATGGGCCGTCCCATGCCGTCGAACACCCGTCCGAGCATATCCTGCGACACGCCCAGCTGCACCCCGTGCCCCAGAAATTTCGCGCTGGCGCCCGTGATCTGCAGCCCCTGCGCGCTCTCGTACAGCTGCACCAGCGCGCGGTCGTTTTCCACTTCCAGCACCTTGCCGAGGCGCTTTCTGCCGTCCTGGTCGCGCACCTCCACCAGCTCGTCATAGGTGGCGCCCTGCACCCCGTCAACCAGCATTAAGGGGCCGACCACCTCGCGGATGGTTTTGTATTCCTTATGCATCGCCCCTCGCCTCCTCCATCAGCGCGGTATACTCCGAGAGCATCGAACCGTAGAGCTCGGAAAGCTCCTTTTCCTGCTCGGATTCGGGGATGTATTTCATCCTCCCGATCTGTTCGAGCGCCCTCATGCTCATGATCTGGCTGAATTTTACGTCCGCCTCCAGAGCCTCCTGACCCTTTTCGTACCAGGTCAGGATGATGTGCAGCATACGGTACTGTTTCTCCAGAGAGGTGAAGGTGTCCACCTCGTGGAAGGCGTTCTGGTGCAGAAAATCCTCCCGGATGCTTCGGGCACACTCCAGGGTGAGGCGGTCGCGGAAGCTCAGCGCGTCCACCCCGACCAGCCGCACAATCTCGTCGAGGTCCGCCTCCTCCTGCAAAATTCCTCGGGTGCGGGCGACCTGGCGGGACCAGTCCTCCCCGATATGGCTGTCGAAATACGGCATCAGCTTGGCGCTGTACAGCGAGTAGCTGCGCAGCCAGTCGATGGCGGGAAAGTGCCTCTTGTAGGCGAGATCCGCCGACAGCCCCCAGAACACCTTGACGATGCGCAGCGTCGCCTGCGACACCGGCTCGGAGGTGTCCCCGCCGGTCGGGGAGACGGCGCCAATCGCGCTTATTGAGCCGTACCGCTCCTCGCTCCCCTCGCAGCGCACCACTCCGGCGCGCTCGTAAAATTCCGCGAGGCGGGAGGAGAGATAAGCGGGGTACCCCTCTTCGCCGGGCATCTCCTCCAGACGGCCGGACATCTCCCGCAGCGCCTCCGCCCAGCGGGAGGTGGAATCCGCCATGATGGCGACCTTATAGCCCATATCCCGGAAATACTCCGCGATGGTGATGCCGGTGTAAATGGAGGCCTCCCTCGCCGCGACAGGCATATCGGAGGTGTTGGCGATGAGCACCGTGCGCTTCATCAGCGAGAGCCCGGTGCGCGGGTCGTGCAGGGCGGGAAACTCCCGCAGCACATCGGTCATCTCGTTGCCGCGCTCCCCGCAGCCGATATAGACGACGATGTCGGTGTCCGCCCATTTGGCCAGCTGGTGCTGCACCACCGTCTTGCCCGAACCGAACGGGCCGGGAATCGCGGCGATGCCGCCCTTGGCGATGGGGAAGAGGGTGTCGATCACCCGCTGCCCCGTGACCATCGGCTCGGCGGGCGCGAGTTTTTGCGCGTACGGGCGGCGCACGCGCACCGGCCAGCGCTGCGCCATGGGAATTTCCCGTATCCCGCCGTCCGCCGTTTTCAGGCGGGCGATCGGCTCGGTGACCGTCGCCTCCCCGTCCAGCACCCATTCGAGCGTCCCCGAAAGCCCCGGGGGCACCATGATCTTCTGGGTCACCGCCGGAGTCTCCTCCACGCATCCCAGCACGTCCCCGCCGCGCACCGTGTCGCCCGCTTTGGCCGACGGGAGAAAACGCCATGTCTTTTCGCGGTTCAGGGCGGGTACGTCCACGCCGCGGGAGATGCGGTCGCCCTCCCTCTCGCGGATGACGTCCAGCGGGCGCTGGATGCCGTCGAAGATGCTCTCGATCAGCCCGGGGCCGAGTTCCACCGAGAGCGCTTCCCCCGTCACATACACCGGCTCCCCGGGGCCGAGACCCGCGGTCTCCTCGTAGACCTGTATAGACGCGCGGTCACCGCGCAGCTCGATCACCTCGCCGATCAGCCGCTTCTCGCTCACCCGCACCACATCGAACATATGCACATCCGCCATGCCCTCGGCGACGATCAGCGGACCCGCGACCTTGACGATCCTGCCCGTTTTGGGAGTCTCCATTTCCTGACAACCCGCCCTTCCAGCAAATTACTTCCCGTAATTCGGCGTCATTCCCCGATATCCATGCCGACCGCCTTTTCCATATCGGCCTTCAGCGCCGCCTGCCCTCTCCCCAGAGAGCCCTCGCTGCCGGGAATCGGGACGATGGCGGGATAGGGCTCGCCGGCGTACCTCTGAAGCGTCTCCTCCAGGCCCTCGGCTGCGCGCTCGGTGATGTAGATGACCTTCGCGCCGTCCCGCGCCGCGCGGTTGACCGCCGCCTCCGCCTCTTCCCGGGTGCGCGTCTCAAAGGTGCGCACTCCCATGGCGCGGAACAGCAGCATACTCTGGGGCTCACCCACCGCGGCGATTCGGTTCTTCTGGCTCACGACGTCCCCTCCTTATCCGCCCGTTTTCGCGCGAACAGCAGGCGCAGCCTGCGCGCCTCGTCCTGCTTCGCCGTGAAATACCACAGCAGCGGCCCCACGCCGAAGGGGTCGTCCTTGTCGGCGCGCAGCATCCGGTCAATACCCTCGCGCGCCGTCTGTTCCGCCTTGCCGATATCTTCCCTCGCGGCGTCCGCCACCGCCGTCTCCAACGGGCTGCCGAGCGAGGAGCGCATCTCCTCCGGAGGAAGCCGGTACCGTCTCAGCCACTCTCCGGCGGGCGTCGGTCCGCAGGTGAGCAAAAGGGGAGAGAGAGCGTCGGCGTCCCAATTCAGCGCCCGCGCGCGGAGAAGGGTGATCAGATTGGTCAGCTCGATTTTTTGCAGAATGACCCTGCGAAACGGGGCGCCCTTGTGCCCGGAAAGCGAGCGCAGCGCGTAGGCGTAGGCGGCGTCGTCCAGCGCGGAAGAGAGGGCGGCCGGGTCGGTGTGCGGGGTCAAAGACGCCTCGACGGACGCGAGCCTCTCGGCGAGCGGGGGCGGCAGGCGGTCGTATTCCCCCGCGTTCACACAGGCGGCGAGCAACTCGGTGTCCAGCGTCCCGCCCTCCTGCAGAAGGGAGCTCGCGCCGCTCTGCACCAGCCGGCCCTTAAAAAGCACCTTAAGGTTGTGCGCGTCGGTCTGCACAAACAGCGCGGTGAGCAGTGCGGGCTCGGGCGCGATGTCCAGCAGAAGCTCCCGTGTACCGGCGAGCTCCCGCGCGATCATCGCCTCGCTCCCCCGTTCTCCGCCGCCGTACCCGCTGCCCGCGAGCTCCGCCTCCGCCTCGGCATAAGGGGCGCTTTCCAGCCGCTGCCACATGGCGGGGGAGAGCAGAGAATCCTCTTTTGATCGCACGACCCCCACCGCGTAGGGGTAACTGGTTCCTTCCATTCCGCTTTCGCACCCCTTTTATCCGAACAGCGCTTTGGCGACGTCCGCTTCCCGTCTTTCCCGCACATCGGCGAGCAGCGCGGTCAGGGTGAGATCCACTTCCACCCGTTCGGTGACAAGACGCACCCCCTCGCCGGCGACCGTCTCGTCTCCCGGCACAAAAACGGCGCCGGGCGCGCGCAGCGATTTCACCCACTCGTCCGTATACACCGATTTGTCGCTCACCCGCACCGTCACTTCGCCCGTGAGTCCCGCCTTTTCAATTCGCTTCGCCGCACTCGCCCTTTTTTGGGAGGGGTCGCGCGCGCACAGCTCGGCGAGGGCCTCCTCAAAGGCCCTGTCGATCATCTCACGCCTAGCGGAGAGAAGGGTCTTGCGCCCCTCCAGAGAGGCCATCAGCTGCGCGGTCTTCGCAATCTGCCGGGCTTCCTCCTCGGCGGAGGCGGCGATCTGCGCACAGACGGCGTCGGCGTTCGCCTCTTCTTTCCGGCGCGCCTCGTCGGCGCGCGCCCTTCCCGCGCGCTCGATATCCGCCACTTCTTCGGCGCTCTTCTGAGCGATCTTCTGCAAAATCGTGTCCATCTTCACACCTCTTCCTTTCGCCGGCTTTCAGACGCTTCCGAATCTCAGATGTTGATGATGAGCAGAATCGAGATGAGCAGCGAGAGGATGGCGTAAGTCTCCACCATGGCGGTCATGGTGATGCCCTTCGCGCTGGAATCCGGCTGGCGGGCAATCATGTGGATGGACGCCACGGCCGTGCGTCCCTGGTAAATCGCGGACATCAGTCCCACCACGGCGACGGGCAGCGCCGCCATGAAGAACGCCATCCCGCGCTCGGACGTGAGCGCGGACGCGTCCCCGCCCATCAGCCCCGCGGTGATCATGATCATGATGGTGGTCATAAATCCGTAAATGCCCTGTGTCGCGGGCAGCGCCTGCATAATCAGCAGCCGCCCGAACAGCTCCGGCTTCTCGGACGTCACCCCGGCCGCCGCCTTGCCGGCGGCCTGCACGCCGTACGCCGAGCCGATGCAGGGAAGCACCGTCGCGACGGCGGCGCCCAGCAAGGCCCACATGTACCCATTCATAATGATTTCCCCCTTCTTGGTTATTGCGCCTTTTGATTTATGGCAACGGAATCCTCCGTCACATCGACGTACCGCGTCTCACGGGTGAGCGGCCGGAACGGCACTCCTCCGCCCTCGTAAAACTTGCCGAAGAACTCGATATACTGAAGCCGGCTGTCGTGCACATAGGCGGAGAGCAGGCTCATCGCGATATTGAAGACGTGCCCGATGAGGTAGATGACCGCCGAGAGCACCAGCCCCAGCGGGTTGAATCCCTCCCCGCGCACCATCGAGGCGAGCAGGTTCATCACCATGCCGACCACCCCGCTGGAGAGCGCGAGCGCCAGAATGCGGGAATAAGAGAGGATGTCGCTCACAAATCCTGTGATGTTGTACAGCCCCAGAAGTCCGCCGGTGACCTTGCCGAACCCCTTTTTCTTTCTCCCCGCGGTGAGCAGTACCGTCGCCACCCCGGCGACCGCCATCACCGTTCCCGCCGTGCGGGTGGCAGGGAGCACCAAAAGCACACAGCCCAGCAGGATAACAATCCAGGAGAGCTGGTCAAAAATCGCATCCCACGGGCGGTGGTGGCGAAAATCGTCCGCCATTTTCATGATCATGCCGGAAAAGATGTGCAGCAGCCCCACCGCGAGCGAGGCGATCAGCAGAGAAACGGGATCCTCCAGAGGCGAGACGAACACCGGCGCGAACCAGCTCGCCCCGAAATAGCTGCCGTACAGCACCCCGAAAAGCATGGTGGGCACACTGGAGAACAGCAGCACATCCACAAGCTTCGCCATCTCCCCGCGCGGCTTTTTCAGTTTCTTGAAGAGGGTCAGCCCGATGAGCATCAGCGTGCCGTACCCCACGTCCCCCACCATCATGCCGAAAATCACCCAGTACCAGACGGACATCACGGGGTTCGGGTCGAGCGAGCCCTGCGGCGGGATGGAGAACATATCGGTGATGGTCTCGAAGGGGCGCACAAAACGGTTGTTTTTCACGGCGGTGGGCACCGTCTCCCCCTCCTGCGGGTCACGGAGCGATAGGGTATAGAGTTCGGGCAGCGCGCGGTCCAGTGCCTTTTGCAGCTTTTGGACACGATCCTCCCGCACCCAGCCCTCAAAGACCTCCGTCATCTCGGTGCTGAGCGTCACCGTCTGCTCCCGCGCTTCTCTCGCCCGCGCCCGGTCCGAGAGGGCCTCCAGCCTCCCGCCCTCGGCGGCGATATCCTGAAGAGAGCGCTCAATCTCCTCCTGCCGCCGTTCGATCTCCGAGAGCGCCGCGCGGGCATCCCGCAGCGCCTCTTTCGCGCTCCCCTGCACAAAGGGCAGCGGGGAAAAGGCGAATCCCGCGCCCCGCAGCGCCTCCTGCGCCTCTTCGGCGTCCTCCTTCGCACACAGCGCAAAGGCGGCGACACCGTTTTCCCCCTTGTCCAGAAGCTGGATCTCGCACCCCGCGGATGCGGCGGCAAGGCCCACCGCCTCGGTCTGCTGCGCCGGCACAAAACCGGTGAACACCCGGGTGTACGCGGTGTCCCGCAGCCGCTCGGCGCGGGCGGGGAGATTCTCCCACGGGAGCAGCTGCCTTTCCCTCTCCAGCGCGGCCTGATACCGTCCGGCAAGCGCCTGGCGCTCGTCCGTCAAATCCTTCGCCCTGCGCAACAGCGCCCGGGCGCCCTCATCCTCCCGCTCGAACTCGCTCTCGCCGATCTGTGCGCGGGAGGTGAAAAAGCCCTTTTTCTTTCGGTACGGCTTCAAATCGTGCAGAACCGCGTCCTCCGCGAGCGCCGTCTCCTGTCCGTCCTCCACCGCCTCCGCCGGCATGAATTCGCCGCAGCGCTGCAGCGCGAGGAGCGCGGAAGCGCGATCCTCTTTCAGGCAAAACAGAGTCGCCCGCTTCATCGGCACGATCACAGCGACTCCACCTCTTTTACAATCAGCTCTATCGCGCGGGGGAGATTCGCCTGTGCCTCCCGTTTGAGAGAGGCGGCCTGTTCCCGGTGGGCGGCCTCGGCTTTCTGACGGTCTCGCGCGGCGGCGGCGTGCGCCACCTGCAGCCGGGACGCGGCGGCGAGCCGCTCTTTCTCCGTGCGCCGCGCCGTCTGCGCGCGCGCCTGCTCCTCGGCGGACTGCGCCTGCTCCCGGGCGAGGGCGACCGCCTTTTGCCTCTCCTGCTCCGCCTTTTCTTCCGCCGCCCGAATCTCGTCGAGTATCGTCATGCCCTGTTCACCCCCGGCTCTCAGCCGATTCTCCCCGTCTCGGGGAATCTTATCACATACGGTGATATTATACCACAAAAACGGCAAAAAGTCAAGAGGAAATGCGCAAAAAAGCCGATTTGCCACCTAAAAACCGCATAGCGCGCCTCGCGCCGCGGATGTGTTCCAGACGCTTGCAATCCGGCGGCATTTGTGGTATAGTATTGCCCGAAAAAGGCTGATTTTCAGGGAAGTGAGCGGAATATGAAACTGGGCATTGTGGGGCTGCCCAACGTGGGCAAGTCCACCCTGTTCAACGCCATCACGGGGGCGGGGGCGCAGAGCGCCAACTACCCGTTCTGCACCATCGAGCCGAACGTCGGTGTGGTCGCGGTGCCGGACAAACGGCTCGACCGTCTGGCGGAACTGTACCACCCTCAGAAAGTGACCCCGGCGGTCATTGAATTTGTGGACATCGCGGGGCTGGTCAAGGGGGCGAGCAAGGGAGAGGGCCTCGGCAACCAGGTCCTCGCCAACATCCGCGAGGTCGACGCGATTGTGCACGTGGTGCGCTGTTTTGAGAACGACGACATCGTGCACGTTGAGGGGGGAGTGGATCCCCTGCGCGACATCGAGATCGTCAATTTAGAACTGATTTTTTCGGATATGGAGCGGCTCTCCCGCCGCATCGACCGAACTCAAAAAGCCCTCAAAGGAGATAAATCCCTCGAAAAGCCGCTTGAGGTGTATCAGCGGGTGATGGCGGCGCTCGAACAGGGCAAACCGGCGCGCAGCGTGCCGCTCACCGAAGAGGAGGAGCCTCTGCTCGCGGAGGCGGCGCTGCTCACCAAAAAACCGGTGATCTACGCCGCCAACCTCAGCGAGGAGGATTTCACCGGCGGGGGAAACCCGTATGTACCGCACATCGAGGCGCTCGCCGCCGGGGAAGGGGCGCAGACACTCCCCATTTGCGCCCAGCTGGAGGCGGATATCGCGGACATGAGCGCGCAGGACAAGGCGCTTTTCCTCAGCGATCTCGGGCTGCAAGAGGGCGGTCTCGACCGCCTCATCCGCTGCAGCTACTCCCTGCTCGGCCTCATCTCCTACCTCACCGCCGGAGCCCCGGAAGTGCGCGCGTGGACCATCCCGCGCGGCACCAAAGCCCCCCAGGCGGCGGGAAAAATCCACTCGGATTTCGAGCGCGGGTTCATCCGCGCGGAGGTGATTCCCTGCGACCAGCTGCTCGCGTGCGGCTCCCTCGCCGCCGCCAAAGAAAAAGGGCTGGTGCGCTCGGAAGGCAAAGACTATGTGATGCAGGACGGGGATGTCGTCCTCTTCCGGTTTAACGTGTGAAAGCGCGCCACAGTGCAAAACGCCCGCGAAAGGATCCCCTTCGCGGGCATTTTTCACGGCGCTTTGCCTTAAGATTCGGTCGCTTGAAGGATGCGGGCAAAGATCTCCCGCGCGCGGGGCAGGTCGTCGCTCAGATACCAGTAACCGAAGAGCGCCTCCAGGCCTGTCGCGCTGTGATAGGCGGCGTCGCTGCGGGCGGTGTGGGCGTTGCGCCCCCGGCGGTAGACGGCCTGCTCCTCGTCGTTCAGCAGCGGCATCACCGTCCTGGCCGCCGCGGCCTGCGCCTCCGCTTTCACCTGCGCGACCGCCTCGGCGTGCAGCGCGCGGGGAGGCCGGTTGGCGGCGCAGGCGAGGTGCTCGCGCACCAGAAGCTCATACACCCCGTCCCCCACAAAAGCGAGGGTCAGCGGGCTGAGCGAACGCAGATCCACAGGATCTCCCAGCAACCTTTGCAAAGAACCAGCGCCCCTTTCCGCGGTGAATTCGGCATTACGGGATATAGGTAAAATCGAAATCGTACAGGCTCACGGTGTCCCCCTCGCGAATGCCCGCCTCTTCCAGGGCGGAGATGACGCCGGCCGAGACGAGCAGCCGCTGAAAATACCGCAGGCTCTCGTCGTCCTCGATGTCGATGGTGCGCAGCACCGGCAGCAGCCAGTCGGCGGAGACCTCATACACGCCGTCGCGCACCGTCACCTTGGGTGTGCGCCCCCGGGCGAGGGAGGCGGGGTCGGCGGGAGCCGGCGCGTCCGGCTCGAACGCCTTCACGGGAGGCAGGGAGCGGAGCATCTGCAGGCAGGCGTACACCAGTTCCCCGGTTCCCTGCGCTATCGGCGCCATCAGGCGGATACAGCGCTTCCCGCGCGCCTCCATCTCCCGCTCAAAAGCGGCAATCCGCGTTTCGTCCGCAAGGTCGCATTTGTTGGCGGCCACCAGCATCGGCAACGCCGCGAGGTCCGCGCTGAACGCCGCGAGTTCCGAGCAGACCGTCTCGTAATCGCTCAGCGGATCCCGTCCCTCGCTGCCGCTCACATCCACCACCTGCACCAGCAGGCGGCAACGCTCCAGATGCCGCAGAAAATCGTGTCCGAGCCCGAGCCCGCCGCTCGCGCCCTCGATAATGCCGGGGATGTCCGCCATCACGAAGGATTCCTCCCCCGAGCGCACCACACCGAGCACGGGAGACAGCGTGGTAAAGGGATAGTCCGCCACCGCGGGCTTCGCCTCGCTCACCACCGAGAGCAGGGTGGATTTCCCCACATTGGGAAACCCCACCAGCCCCACATCCGCGAGCAGCTTCAGCTCCAGCCGAAGGCGCAGCCGCTCCCCCGGCATACCGGGCTTCGCGAAACGCGGCGCCTGGCGGGTGGGGGTCGCGAAGTGCGCGTTGCCGTACCCGCCGCGGCCGCCGTGCGCCGCGGTAAACGGCCGGCCGAGCGACATATCCGCCATCAGCCTCCCGCTCTCGTCGTCGTAGATCAGCGTCCCGCGCGGAACTTTCAGCGTCAGGGACGCGCCCGCCTTTCCGAAGCAGCGGTTTCCTCTGCCGTTTTCCCCGTTCTGCGCGGCGAAATGCCGCTTATAGCGGTAATCCGAGAGAGTGCTCGCCCCGTCGTCCGGGACAAACACCACATCTCCGCCGCGCCCGCCGTCTCCGCCGTCCGGCCCGCCGCTCGCGACATATTTCTCGCGGTGAAAGGCGACGGCGCCGTCGCCGCCGTCTCCCGCCCGCACCTCAATCACCGTCTTATCGATAAACATAGGCCAACTCTCCCGATGGCGCCAAAAAAGCCGGAAGTTTCCGGCCACGCCGAACTTCCGGCCTTAAAGCATATCCGCATCGCGCGGCCAGGCGGGGCACGCCATGCGCCGCGCACTCCGCAAAGCCGCCGAACCCCGCCGGCGGCACGGCGCGATGAACCCCTCGCGGGATTTTTTATTCCGCCTGCGCGTACACGCTCACGCGCTTGCGGTCTCTGCCCAGGCGCTCGAAGCGCACGATCCCGTCGGCGGTGGCGTACAGCGTATCGTCCGAGCCGATTCCCACGTTCACGCCGGGGTGGATATGAGTGCCGCGCTGGCGCACCAGAATATTGCCCGCCAGCACAAACTGCCCGTCGGCGCGTTTGGCGCCAAGGCGCTTGGATTCCGAATCGCGCCCGTTTTTGGTGGAACCCGTTCCCTTCTTATGCGCAAACAACTGCAAACGAATTTTCAACATGGCTTGTCTTTCCTTTCCCGGCGGGCAGCTCAACCGCCCGCCTGTGTCACGGTGTGAGAGATATTTCGGTGTGAAGCCTTATCTTCCCCGGGTACTCCCCGGCAAGCGCCGAGAGATGCAGCCTCAGCCCCTCCAGTATCTCGCGGTGGGGCCTTATCTGCTCCTCGGCGAAGCGCACGGAGAGCAGTCCGCTGCGCTCGTCCAGCGAGAGAGGGGGGATACGGGCAATGTCCGTGAGGGTGTTGACCGTGAGGTACACGGCGGAACTCACCGCCGCGCACAGCAGCGAGACGCCGTCCGGCCCCGTTTCGTCGTGCCCGGCCACCGAAAAGCCGGTGAGCGCTCCTTCCCGCCCGAAAAACCGACAGTCAATCATGGTTTCTCAGGGGTTGATCGATTCAATCTGCACCTTGGTATACGGCTGACGGTGCCCCAGCTTGCGCTGTTTGCCCTTTTTGGGCTTGTAGGTCCACACGGTGATTTTCTTTCCCCTGCCGTTCTTGAGCACCTTCGCCTCTACCGTGGCGCCCTCCACATAGGGGCTGCCGACGGTGAGCCGCTCGTCGTTGTGCAGGGCGATCACTCTGTCGAAGGTGACGGTGCTTTGCTCCTCGGCGTCCAGCTTCTCGATAAACAGCACGTCTCCGCTGCTCACCTTATACTGCTTTCCGCCGGTTTCCACAATGGCATACATGGCGTTTCCTGCCTTCTTCACAGACTCGCTAAAGCGGGCGGGACGGCATCTTCCGTCCGCTTGCGGTGGGCAAACCCGCCGGGGAAGTTTCCGACCCGGCGCCGTGCTGCCCCCTGCCCGATTTACGCGGCAACCAGTATTCTATCACACTTGCTCTTGCCTGTCAACCACCTATTTTTCGGAAAATCCGCTCTCACGCGGATTTCCGGCGTCTGCGGAGAAACCCGCGCACAGCCGCTATCACTGCCGTCACGGCGATCACCGCAGCGGCGGCAATCAGCGCGACCGTCATCCAGGGAGGAATCCCCTGCGGGGTCTCCATGACCGTGGTCTGGCGCTGAGCGGTGAAAGTCCAGGGCATCACCACGGCATCGGCGTAAGGGTCGCCCGCGTAGGTGAACAGGCAGCGCAGCTGAATGGTATAGGTGTGCTCCTCCCCCGGCGCCATATCCGGGTAGCGCAGCGTAAAGCCGCCGTCCTCGTCGTTGATGTGGGCGTAAGTGTTGTGATAGAGCACCTCGTCCCCCTCGGAAACGGTCAGCCAAAGCGCGTCGAGATAGGAGAGTCCGGCCTCGTCCCCGTAGGGGAGCGCGACAGGGGAGAGAATCATGGTCGCGGAGAGCTCGCTGTCGTTGCGCACGGTCAGGGTGCCGGGCTGCATCATCTCTCCCGCCCGCAGCACGGGGTACTCCCAAAACGCTGGGGAATCGGGGGACTGTTCGATATCCCCCTGCGTCTCCCCCATGTGCAGGGAATAGGTTTTGGAGGAGATCTCCATGCTGTCCGTTTCCGCCGGCTGCCCGGCATTCCCGGAAGGGGCGGTGTCCGCGGTCGGAGCGGCGGTCTCGTCCGCCCCCGCCGGCACCCACATCATGCAGACGGTCAGGATCAGGCAGAGCAGCGCGGCGCCCGTTCTCTTGAGAATTGTCATGGCTCGTCGCCTCCCCACTCGTCGTCTTCCTCCGCATCAAAGCGCGCCTTCTCTTCCTGCCGCTTGCGGCGCGCGGCCTCTTTGATGCTGATCTGCGGCTCCTCTTCCGAGCCGCCGCCTTCTTTCTCCTGCCGGTGATGCCGCCGCCAGTACGCCTCGTAGATATTGACCGCCACCGTGAGAATCACCATCAGCGCGAGCAGCGCCAGCACCACCCGAAAGCCCCACATCGGCAGGCCGAGGGGGGTAGCGGGTTTGTCCACAGGCTCGGTCGTCCCGGTCGTGGGGACGGTGGTGACGGGAGCCGCCGGCAGATAGGCGGTGGAGGTGGTGGCCCCGGTCATGTTGGCGGGGTCGCCCGTCTGCATGAGAGAGGCGATCTGCTCCGGCGTGAGCGCGATATCGAAGAGCATGGTGTCGTCGAGCGATGCGTTGAGCATCGGGTCGCCCCAAAGGCCCCCGCCCACCAGCATCTGGTTCGCGTTCATCTGGATGGGGCTGATCATCAGAATCTCATCCAGAATCAGATTGCCGTCGATGTACAGCTTCGCCGTCTGGCTGTCCGCCACAACCGCCACATGGTGCCATTCGTTTTGCGGCAGACCGAGGCTGCTGCGCCCGGGGCGGGCGCCGGTGAAGGCCTCCATCGAGAACGCCTCTCCCCCCGCCTCATCGTCCCCGCGGTAAAAACTCATATACACGCCGTCGAGCTGGCCGTCCTCTTTCGTCTTTTCAGTGTCCAGCGCGTGGGGGGAAACGGTGAAATACCGTGATTCCCCGTACGAGACGGTGAACAGCCTCTGCCAGTACGCTCCGGCGGGATTCGCCGGGTCGATCGACCCGCGGAAATTGATCCAGGTGGCGAAGGTCATCTGCGAGATGCGCAGCTGGTCGTACCCTATCCACAGGTAATCGCCGGTGCCGTCCAGAGAAAGCGCCTTGCCGTGCACACCGTCGTCAACCCAGGTCATCTGGTCGGCGCTCACCTGCCCGTCGGCGCGGTGGAAACTCACCACGTCGCTCACGGCATCCGGCTCGGTGATCATGCGAAGGCAATGGGTGTCGTCGTCATAGCCGTAGGCGGCGGACGCCGTCATCTGCCCGGCACACGCCGCCGCCAGCAGCAGCTCCGCCGCGCAGACCGCCCCGAGAACCCTCCTTGCGGCCTTTATCCAGCGATTCACTCGCGTCACCCCTCTTTTCTCAAAAAATCGGGGGTCTTACGCCCCCCTCCGATGGCGCGGGCAAAAGCCCCGCGCTCCTGACTTCTTCGAAACACGGTATAGTATCCCACTTTTTGCCCGATAAGTCAAGAGAAAATTCACCGGGCTAAAGAGGAAAGCCCGCGTTGCGCGGGAGAGAAAAATGTGGTACACTGTTTACGGCAGAAACAGGCCGCAAAGGGGGGTGCGCGCGTGGACGAACGGCTTTCGCGCTCGATACAGTATCTCAAAGGGGTGGGGGAAAAGAGAAGAGATCTTTTTGCCGGCCGCGGAGTGAAGACGGTGTGGGATCTTCTGCACCTCTATCCGCGCGCCTATCAGGACTGGTCCCGCATCATCCCCATCGCCGCCGCGCCCCCCGGCGAAGTCTGCTGCGTGAGGGCGCGTGTTCTCAGCTCCCCCTCCGAGCGGAAGGTGCGCCCCGGACTCACGCTGTACACCTTCGCGGCCGCGGACGCGAGCGCCGCGATGACGGTGACCCTGTTCAACACCCGCTACACCGCGCAGACCATCCGGCGCGGAGAGGATTACCTGTTTTACGGCAAGGTGGAAACCCAGCGGGGGAAGCCCGAGATGAGCTCCCCCTCCATCGCCCCGGCAAAGGGGGGAGAACGCATCCGCCCCGTCTACCCGCAGACGGCGGGGCTCTCCACCGCCGTCATCGAACGGGCGGTGGATTCCGCTCTGGAGGTGGGTCTGGAGGCGGTGCCCGAGGAGCTGCCGCCGTCTGTCCTCGCGCGCCGTCATCTTCTCGGCGTCCGCGAGGCGATCGCCGAAATCCACCGCCCCCAAAGCCCGCGCTCGCTCGAAGAAGCGCGGAGAAGGCTGGTCTTCGAGGAACTGTTCACCCTGCAGCTCGGCCTGCTTCGCCTCAAGGGGCGTTCCCGCGCCGCCACCAGCGTGCGCGTCGAACCGGTCGACCTGCCGCTCCTCGAATCCCTCTTTCCCTTCGCCCTCACCGGAGCGCAGCGGCGCGCCGTCTCCGACTGCCTGCGCGATATGCGCGGCCCCTCGCCGATGAACCGGCTGATTCAGGGAGACGTGGGCAGCGGCAAGACGGCGGTGGCGGCGGCGGTCGCTTTCGCCGTCGTCCGCAGCGGGTGGCAGGCGGCCATCATGGCACCCACCGATATTCTGGCGCGCCAGCACTGCGCCACCCTCTCGCGGCTGTTCTCGGGAAAAATCAAGGTCGGACTGCTGGCGGGTTCTCTGCGCGCCCAGGAAAAGCGGGAGACGCTCGCCGCCCTCGCCTCGGGAGATCTGGATCTCGTCGTGGGCACCCACGCGCTGCTCTCGCAGCCGGTGGCGTTTCGGGCGCTCGGTCTGGTCGTCACCGACGAGCAACACCGTTTCGGGGTGGAGCAGCGCGCGGCGCTCGGCGCCAAGGGGGAGATGCCGCACCGCCTGGTGATGTCCGCCACCCCAATCCCCCGCACTCTCGCGCTGATGATCTACGGCGACCTCGATGTCTCGGTGCTCGACGAAATGCCCCCCGGCCGACAGCCGGTCAAGACCTACGCGGTCGGGCCGGGGATGCGCGAACGGGTGCTCGGTTTCGTGGAACGCTTTTTGCGTCAGGGCCGGCAGGCGTATATCGTCTGCCCGCTGGTGGGGGACGGGGGCTCCCCAAAAGGAGAGCTCGCCGCCGCCACCGCCTACGCCGACGCGCTGCGGCGCGGCCCGCTCGGCGCCTTTCGCATCGGGCTGCTGCACGGGAAAATGAGGGGGGCGGAAAAAGAGCGGGTGATGACCGCCTTTGCCGCCCACGAGCTGGACGTTCTGGTTTCCACCACCGTGATCGAGGTGGGAGTGGATGTCCCGAACGCCGCCGTCATGGTGGTGGAAAACGCCGAGCGGTTCGGTCTCGCCCAGTTGCATCAGCTTCGCGGGAGAGTCGGCCGGGGAAAAGAAGCGTCCGTCTGCGTGCTGATCAGCGCCGGCGGGGGAGAGGAGACCCGCCGCCGGCTCCGCGTGATGTGCCGCACCAACGACGGCTTTGAAATTGCTCAGGAAGATCTGGCGATCCGAGGGCCGGGGGATTTCTTCGGTGACCGCCAGCACGGCCTGCCGCCTCTCGCCATCGCCGATCTGAACACGGATATGCACATCCTCACCGCCGCCCAGGAAGAGGCGCTCGCCGTCTTCCGCAAAGACCCGCAGCTGAGCCTCCCGGAAAACGCCCCCCTGCGCCGCGCCGTCGCCCGCCTGTTTGCCTCCGTTGGGGAAGAGGGGCTCAATTAAATCCGTTCAAAAACCCGAAAAGGCATCGGAAAACCGCCGCGTCCAAGGGGAATGCTCCTGTGGCGCGGCGGTTGAGATTGTTTTGCGGTTATTCCCGGTTCATCATCGCGGAGAACGCCTTGTGCGCCTCGTAAATATCCGATTTCGCCACCACCTCGAGCGGCGCGTGCATGGAGAGCACGGGGACGCCGAGATCGACGGTATCGACATCGAGATTGGCGACGCACTTGGCAATGGTGCCTCCGCCGCCGACATCTACCTTGCCGAGTTCTCCCGCCTGCCAGAGGACCCCGGCGTCGTCCATGATGCGGCGCATCCTCGCCATGAGTTCGGCGGAGGCATCGGATGTGCCGCCCTTGCCGCCGGAGCCGGTGTATTTGGTGAGCACCACCCCGCCGTTCAGCACGGCGCAGTTGTGCTGCTCGGTCACATCCGGGTAGAGCGGGTCAAAGGCGATATTGACGTCCGCCGAGAGGCACAGGGAGCGCGAGAGCACCCGCGATCCCTTCTCCCCGAAGCCTTCGGCGAGCTCGTCGATAAAATTGGGCAGGTACACGCTCTCCATGCCGCTCACGCCGTCGGAGCCCGTCTCTTCCTTGTCGGTGAGCACGGTGACCGCCGTGTACAAGGGAATGTCCAGCGAGAGAATCGCGGTGAGCGCGGGATAGGCGCACACGCGGTCGTCGTGGCCGTAGGCGCCGACCATGCTGCGGTCGAGCCCCAGGTCGCGCGCCTGAAACGCCGGCACCACTTCCAGCTCCGCCGAGAGAAAATCGTCCTCGGTGATCCCGTATTTTTCGTTCAGCAGCCGCAGGATGTTCAGTTTCACAAGGTCGCTCCCCTCCTCGTCGGAGAGGGGGCGCGAACCGATCAGCACATCGAGCGCCTCCCCCGCCACCACTTTGGAGGCGGTCAGCTTCATCTGCTCCCCGGCGAGGTGCGGCAGCAGGTCGGTCACGCAGAATACCGGGTCATCCGGGTCCTCTCCCACCTTCACCGGCACCGTCTCGCCGTCTTTTTTGACGATCACCCCATGCAGCGAGAGCGGGATCGCCGTCCACTGGTATTTCTTGATGCCGCCGTAATAATGGGTGTCGAAATAGGCGAGGCGGCCGTTTTCGTAAAGCGGATTGGGCTTTAAATCCAGCCGCGGAGAATCGATGTGTGCGCCGGCGATCGACACCCCCTGCGCGATGCTCCGCCGCCCGATCACGGCGAGCATCAGCGATTTGCCGCGGTTGTTGCGGTAGACTTTGTCCCCCGCTTTCAGCGTCATGCCCGGGACAAACGGGCGGAATCCCGCCTTCTCGGCGGTCTCGACGGCAAACGCCACCGCTTCCCGCTCGGTCTTTGCGGCGTTCAAAAACGCCTTGTACCCCTCGGCGTATTCGTCCGCACGGGGGATCTCCCGCGGATGGCGGGCGGTATGCCCGAGCTGCTCGCGGATTTTCTGGGTTTCGGTTTTCTCACTCACTGGAAATCACTCTCTCCTTTCGGGTTTTGCTTTTCCGAAAGCGGGCGCGTTCAGGAGAAGGCGGAATCCTCCCCCGTGGCCATGCGCTCGTCGATTCGGTAATAACTTTGATAAACCTCCCTGGCGGCCCGCACCTTTTGCAGGTAGGCGCGGGTCTCGGGGAAGGGAATGGCGGTAAGAGTTTCGCCGTCGTCCGAGCAGTTCGGGTCGGAGAGCCAGTTCCGGACGTTGCCGAGCCCCGCGTTGTAGGCGGCGACGGCGGTATCCTCGCTGCCGAACATCTCCAGCAGCAGCGAGAGGGTGCGCACCCCGAACCGGATATTCACCCCCGGCTCGAAAATGCGGGAGACGCTGATGTCCCGCAGTTCTTCGCTGCGGCTCTGCACCCAGAGGAAAGTCGCGTCGGTCAGCTGCATCAAACCTTTGGCGCCCGCGCCGGAAACAGCGTCCGGGTCGAAACGGCTCTCGGTCTGTATGACCGCGTACGCCAGCGAGGGCGGAACGCCGTACCGTTCACAGGCGGCCATCACTTCCTCGTAATACGGCAGGTGGAAAGCGGATTGCACATAACTGCGAAAAGCCGTGGAGAGCAGAAGCACCAAGACGACCGCCACCACCGCGACCACGGCGAGCACCGCGCACAGTGCGGGCAGCGGCGAGCGCCTGGCGGCACGCGAACGGCGTTTGCTCATGCCAGCCCCTCCCGCCTCAGTATCCCGGCGATATTCTCCGCAAGTTGCCCGATGTCGCCCTCGTTGCGCACCGTCCACGCGGCCCGCTCGGCGTAAAACCGCTCGTCCGGCTGGGCGCTCAGACGAAGCCTCGCCGCGCTCTCGTCGATGCCGTCCCTCGCCATGATGCGGGCGAGGCGGACGGTCTCCCCGCAGAGCACCGCGAGCGTGCGCGCGCAGAGCGCGTCGAGCCCGCTCTCAAAGAGCAGCGGGGCGTCAATCACATACCGGCCCTCGCCCGCCACCGCCTCTTTCACACGCTCAATCACCGCCGGGTGCACCGCCGCGTTGAGCGTCAGGCGGGCGCGCTCGTCGGAAAAGGCGCGCCGCGCGAGCAGAGGGCGGTTGAGTGCGCCGTCCGCCAGCAGGATGTCGCGGCCGAACGCCTCGCACAGCTTCCCGAGAACGGGGCTGCCGGGCGCCGTCGCCTCCCTCGCGAGGGCGTCGGTATCGACCGGCGTAAAGCCGTAGCCTCTCAAAATACCGCAGACCGTCCCCTTTCCGGCGCCGGTCGGGCCGGTCAGCCCCCATATGAGATGGGACATGGCAACACGCTCCGATTCTCTCCCTGTCGCGGTGAACGGGTCTTTTCCCCTTTACGCGGGATTTCCCGTATCCCCTTGCCCGTTTCCGGCCTCTAGTGGCCTATTGGATACGGTTCCAGGAATGGACTCGGAGGTTGGTCTTGAGGTG
>CAZGXK010000007.1:0-9239 GCA_964529775.1 uncultured Eubacteriales bacterium | reverse complement strand
CGGCCGCCCTGAGCAGGCGGTTGTAGACGGCGAGGCCCACACCGTCCGAATCCGGACAGGCGACATACAGGGTGCGGGCGCCGAGATCGTCCGCCTCACGCAGCGCCTCAAACACGCGGCGCGCCTGGGTTTCGTGGTCCCCCCGCGCCCCGTAGGTGAGGGCGGGAACGGCAAGATCTTCAGTCTCCCCGTCAAAGCCGAGCGCCATCACCCCGTCCCCCGCCGCGGCGTTGACGGCGCGGGCAAAGGCGTCCGCGTCCCCGCGCACCAGCACCACCGAGGCGCGCGGGGCGTAATGCCGGTATTTCATGCCGGGGGAGGGGGCAATCCGTCCGTCCTGCAGAGGTGCCGTCACCGCCTGGTCGATCGCGATTTCCCCGAGCAACCCGCGCAGGGCGTCCGCCGTGACGCCGCCCGGCCGCAGCAGGCGCGGGGGGGAGGCGCACAAATCCACCACCGTGGATTCCACCCCCACTTCGCACGGCCCTCCGTCGATCACGGCGGCGATTCTGCCCTCCAGATCGGCGAAAACCCTGGCGGCCGTGGTGGGGGACGGGCTGCCGGAGAGGTTCGCCGAGGGCGCGGCGAGCGGCACGCCGGCCGCCGTGATCAGCGCCCTCGCCGCGGGGTGGGACGGGCAGCGCACCGCCACCGTCCCGAGCCCGGCGGACACAATCGGCGGAACCGTCTCGGCGCGCGGGAGTATGACGGTGAGCGGCCCCGGCCAAAAGGCGTCCGCGAGCCTCAGCGCCGTATCCGGCACCGTGCGGCAGACCGCAAAAAGCGCCGGCCTCCCGGCAATGTGGACGATAAGAGGGTTGTCCTGCGGGCGGCCCTTGGCCTCAAAGATTTTCGCCACCGCCCGAGGGCTCAGCGCGTCCGCGGCGAGCCCGTACACCGTCTCGGTGGGCATCGCCACCGTCTCTCCGGCCCGTATCAGCTCCGCCGCCCTCGCGATGTCGGCGGGAGAGGCGGAAAGATGAAGCGTGTTCACACGGAATCCGTCCTTTGCGACACGGGGCGCCGGCCCCTTGATGTCTGCGAGACGCGGCTACCGCCCCGTCTCCTCCCCGCTTTTCAGCCTTTCCGCCTGGTCGGCGGTCGCGAGGGCGTCGATCAGCTCGTCCAGATCGCCGTCCAGGATGGCAGGGAGCTTATAGAGAGTGAGATTGATGCGGTGGTCGGTGACCCGCCCCTGAGGGAAATTATAGGTGCGCACCCGCTCGCTGCGGTCACCGGAACCCACTTGCTCACGCCGGTCCTCGGCGATCTCGGCGTTCTTCTGCCGCTGTTCCCGCTCGAGCAGACGCGCGCGGAGCACCCGCATCGCCTTGTCTTTGTTTTTATACTGGCTGCGCTCGTCCTGACACTCCACCACAAGCCCGGTGGGCAGGTGGGTGATGCGTATGGCGGATTCGGTTTTGTTGATGTGCTGCCCGCCCGCCCCGCTGCTGCGGTAGGTGTCGATCTGCAGATCGGCGGGGTCGATATGCACCTCCACCTCTTCCGCCTCCGGCAGCACGGCGACGGTGACGGCGGAGGTGTGAATCCTCCCGCCGCTCTCGGTCTGCGGCACCCGCTGCACGCGGTGGGTTCCGCTCTCATATTTGAAACGGCTGTACGCGCCCTGGCCGCCGACGAGAAAGCAAATCTCCTTAAAGCCGCCGAGCTCAGTCTCGTTTTGGCTGATCACTTCCACCTGAAAGCCGTGGGAGAGCGCGTACATCGTGTACATCCGGTAGAGCTGCGCCGCGAACAGCGCCGATTCCTCCCCGCCGGTGCCCCCGCGGATTTCCATCACCACGTTGCGCTCGTCGTTCGGGCTCTTCGGCAGCAGAAGGATTTTGAGCTTTTGCTCCCTCTCCGCGCAGAGCGCGCGGGCGCGCTCGTACTCCTCTTTGGCGAGCGCGCGGAGTTCCGAATCGTCCCCGGTGAGCAGCGCCTCCGCCTCGTCCCGCTCCTCGCAAGCGGCAAGATACCTCTCTCCCTCCTGCGCTATCGGCTGAAGCCGGGCGCGCTCTTTCATCAGGCGGGTGACCTGTTCCACGTCTCCCGCCACTTCCGGGTCACACAGGCGCTGCTCGATCTCCCGGTACTTCCTCACAATCTCGCCGACTTTCTGCCGCATGGCCTTCTCCTTCACTCCCCGCGGTCGATTTTCCGGATGTACCGCTCGATTTTCGCGCGCGGCACCAGCATCTCGTGCCCGCAGGTCGCGCACTTCAGGCGGAAATCCATGCCGGAGCGCAGCACTTCAAAGCGTCTGCCGCCGCACGGGTGCGGCTTTTTCAGCGTGAGGACATCTCCCACCCGCACATCCATCGTGGTCCTCTCTCCTTTGCGGTTACGGTGCGGCCTGCGCCGGGTCGGGCGCCGAATAGCTCAGGGTCCCATCGTACTCCATGCTGACCACGCACAGGTAGATGCGCCCTTCCGAGAGGGTCAACGGCGAGCCGTCCTCCTCCGTCATGCTGAAACCGGAATCCGAGCGGTTCCACTCAAACGGACGGGTGAAGCCGGAAGAGAAGAGGGTGCCGGTTCCGGTGCGCAGATAGAAATCGAGGGTCTCTTCGGTCTCCCAGAATTTGTCGGTGTACAGTACCAGAATGTTCTCCGCCTGAATGGGGGTGCCGGTGATGTCGCAGTGGCGAACCTTGGCGGCCCCGTTGAATTTATCGTACACGCCGTGCTCGGAGTCGTATTCGAAGGAGATGACCTGCGCCGAGGACATACGGATGTCCACCGAGGTCGCAGGGGTGCCCGTCTGGGAGCCGAACTGCCAGGGGATGGAGCGGGTGGCGGTGGTACTGTACCCGTGGTCGCGGATAAATCTGTCCATGTTCTCCCCGCTGGTGCGCAGGCAAAATTCGTAGGCGTGCGTCTGGCGGTACTCGTCGTCGCGCCAGGAGTAATTCATCCCCTCGCCGCTGTCCAAATCGATGTCGCCGATATCCGTCGCGGCGATGTTCGCGAGCGCCGGGGCGGATCCGCCCGCGTGGACATAAGCGAGCCCGAGCGCCTCCGCCACGTGCACGAAGGGAGAGCGCGCGCTGCGGATGGGGCCGATGGAGGAGGGAATGCGCGTGGGAGAGGAGAATACCGCCATCAGACGGGTGATGCCCGCCTCGGTTTCCGCCTCCATCCACATATCGGCGCCGGCGATGCCCACCTGCTCACCCTGGATAAAATCGTTGTTGGCGATCATCACCCCCACCGGGCGGTCGGAGGCGGCGTCGCCCATGTCCTCTCTGCCGGTGATGGGGTTTTTGCGCTGCGGCGCGGCCGTCACCGCGTCGGTGCCGTCTCCCCCTATGGGGGACTCCGTGGGCGAGGGAGAACGCCCCCATGGTTCCTTCCCGCACCCGGGAAGAGCGGCAAGCAGGCAGCAGGCGAGCAAGGCGGTCAGTAAGCGGCGGTGTTTCATCAAAAGGACTCCTTTCCATCGGCGGGGGACAGCTGCTTATAGGCGCCGAGCAGGGTGAACTGCTCCAACTCCTCGCTGAGGGCGCAGATGAGGGAGAGAGTGTTTTCGTTCTCCAGAGTGCCCTCCAAATCCAGGTAAAACGCGTATTCAAAAGTTTCGCCCGGAAGGGGACGGCTCTCGATTTTGGTGAGGTTGAGCCCCTCCAGCGCGAAACGCGCCAGCGTGTGATAGAGCGAGCCGGTCACGTGCGGCAGGCGGAACAGCAGGGTGATGCGGTCCGCCCCCGGCGGCAGGATCAACTCGCCGGCGATCGCGACAAAACGGGTGCGGTTGCCCGCCACCGTCTGGATTCCCTCGCGCGCGGCGCACAGCCCCGCCTGTTCCCCCGCGAGGCGCGAGCCGATTGCGGCGACCGACGGGTCGCCCAAAGACGCCACATACCGCGCGGCGGTGGCGGTGTTGCCGTAGACCCTCTGTTCCAAGCCGTGCTCCCGGATATACTCGCGGCACTGCGCGAGCGCCTGCGGGTGGGACACCACCGTACGGACGTCCCTCTCGGACGCCCCGGGCAGGGTGAGCAGGCAATGGCGCACCGGAAGCTCCACCGAGGCCGCGATGCGGCAGCGGTTGGCGATGATCAAATCGTACACCTCGTGCACCGAGCCTGAGGAGGAATTTTCGACCGGCAGCAGCCCATAATCCGCTCTGCCGCTCCCCACCTCGCCCACCACATCCTCCCATGTGGACAAAAACCGGGGAGAGCAGCCCTCAAAAAGACGGCGGGCCGCCTCGTGGGAATACGCCCCAGGCGCCCCCTGGCAGACCACCCGCGCCGTCCGCGGGGGAAGGAGCGACCTCGGGGCGCCGCGCAGTTCCCGCCGCAGCGCCTCTCCGGCGGAGAGGGCGCGGTGCTGCAGGCCGCGGGAGACCTCCATCACGGCCTCGTACACCATGGCGTTGGCGCGGGCGACCTCCGGACGGCCGGGATTCAGCTCGCGGGAGAGGCCATTCACCCGCTCGATGACCTCCCGCTCCCGAGTCCCGCTGAGCACCGGCAGGCCGCTCTCCGCCTTCACCCCAGCGACCTGCTCCGAGCAGTCCATCCGCTCGCAGAGCAGCGGTACCAGGCGGGAGTCGATGTCGTCGATGCGACGGCGAAGTTCCGATAAATCCATGCTCTTCACCTCACTGCCCGGCGGGCGCGTCCGAGAGCAGAGCGTCCAGCAGCGCGAACGCCACCGCCGCCTCCACCGCCGGGACCGCGCGCGGGACGATACACGGGTCGTGCCGCCCCTTGATGACGGTGACGGTGTTTCGCCCGGCGGAGAGATCCACCGACGACTGCATCCGCCCGATGGAGGGCGTGGGCTTGAACGCTGCCTGAAGCAGCAGCGGCGCGCCGTCGGAGATGCCGCCGAGAATGCCGCCGTTGCGGTTGGAGAGCAGACCGAGACGGCCCCTCTCGTCGTAATGCTGGCAGTCGTTCGCCTCGGAGCCGCGCATACCGGCGAGCGCGAAACCGTCGCCGAACGAAAGCCCCTTCACGGCGGGGATGCCGAAAATCACCCCGGCGATGGCGTTCTCCAGCCCGTCGAACATCGGCGAGCCGATGCCGGCGGGCAGACCGACCGCCGCGCACTGCACGATGCCGCCCACGCTGTCGCCCTCCGCCCTCGCGCTCTCCACCTCCGCGCGCATCGCGGCCTCTTTTTCCCTGTCCAGAAGGGCAAAGCTCTGCGAAGCGAGATCGTCCAGCAGTTCGGCGGAGATGTTCAGCGGATCGAAAACGCGATCGCTCACCCGTCCGACAGAGAGGATGTGCGCCCCGACGGCGATCCCGCGGCGGCGCAAAATCTGTCGGCACACCGCTCCCGCGAACACCAGCGGCGCGGTCAGCCGGCCGCTGAAGTGCCCGCCGCCTCTCGGGTCGTTCGCTCCGCCGTAGCGCACAAACCCGGTGTAGTCCGCGTGGGACGGGCGGGGGACGAATTCGTGCGCCTCGTAATCGGACGGCCTCATGTTCTCGTTGAGAAGGACCGCCGTCAGCGGAGCGCCAGTGGTTTTGCCGCGGTACAGCCCCGAGACCACCCGGCAGGCGTCGCTCTCCCTGCGGGAGGTGGCGGCAGGGTCGTTGCCGGGGGCGCGGCGCGCCATCTGGAGCGAGACCGCATCGAGGTCGATCTCCTCCCCCGCGGGCAGGTCGTGCAGGGTGCAGCCGATCATCTCCCCGTGGCTCTCCCCAAAGACCGAGAGGCGCACCCGCCTTCCGATAACTGAACTCATCCTGTGATTTTCCCCATCTCTTCAAAAAAATCGGGCCAGCTTTTTTCCACGCTCCGCGCGCCGGAAACCGTCACATTCCCCTGCGCCGCATACCTCGCAATGGCGGCGCTCATCACGATGCGGTGATCCCCCGCGCCGTCCACCCGGCCTCCCGGTATTGTGCCGCGCCCGCAGACCGTGAGGCTGTCCTCCCCGGCGAACGCCCGCACCCCGAGGGCGCGGAGCATCGAGACGGTGGTCCGGAGACGGTCGCTCTCCTTCAGGCGCAGGCGGGAAACTCCCGTAAAGACGGTCTCCCCGACGGCGGCGGCCGCGGCGATACTCAGCGGGGGGACGAGATCCGGTATATCGGAGGCGTCCGCGTGAATCCCGTGCAGCGGCGCCTTCCTGGCGCGCACCGTGTTTTTCCCGCGCACCATGTCCGCCCCCATCTCGGCGAGAATGTCCGCCACCCGCCTGTCCCCCTGCGCGCTGCAGGCGCTCACGCCCTCCACGGTGACGTCGCCGCCTATCGCCCCCGCCACCAGCGGGAACGCCGCCTGCGACCAGTCGCCCTCCACCGCGATCTCGCAGGGGGAAAACCGCTGCGCGGGAGGTATCTCGAAGCCGGACGCGGTCTGCCGTACGACGACCCCCGCCCGGCGCAGCGCCGAGAGGGTGATGCCGACGTAATCCCTCGACTGCAGAGGGGAGGTGAGCCGGAGGACACTGCCCCGGGGGCAGAGCGGTAGGGCGAGCAGCAGCCCCGTGACAAACTGGCTGGAAATATCCCCCGCCACCGCGACCTCCCCGCCCGTCAGGCGGCCTTCGATAGCCGCGATGCCGCCGGGGATATCCGGCTTTCGGTATGTCACCCCGTGGGGCGGCAAACAGCGCTCGTAGACGGAGAGAGGCCGGGATGGCAGCCGCCCTTCCCCCGTGAAGACCGCACTGCGGCCGTACGCCGCGAAGACCGGCAGCAAAAAGCGCAGAGTGGAGCCGCTCTCGCCGCAGTCCGCCGTCACCGGGGAGGATTCTTCCCAAGGGGGCGGGGAGAAAAATCTCACCGTGTCCCCCTGCCGCTCGAAAACGCACCCGAGTGCGCGCAGGCAGCGCAGAGTCGCCTCCATATCCTGCGAGGCGCTCACCCCGCGCACCGTACTCTCCCCCGCGAGACCCGCCGCGATCAGGGCGCGGTGGGCGACCGATTTGGAGGGAGGCGCCTCCAGAGTCCCCACGGCCCTCGCCGGGGTCAGCACCACGGCGGACGCGAGTTTCATACCTTAAAAAACCCGGGCAGCGAGGACAGAGGCAGGCGGACACACGCCGCCTCGCCGATGGTTTTCAGGATCACGAGATCCACCTCTCCCCCGATGCATTTTTTATCCAGCCTCACCTGTTCGAGCAGGACATCCGTCGGCACGTCGCAGCCGGTGGGCAGCCCGAGCGCCCGCAGCAGGGCGCACAGGCGCTCGTAGGTGCCGCGCTCGGTGAGCCCCGCCCGCTCGGACGCCCCGGTGACGATGGCCATGCCCGCGGCCACCGCCCGACCGTGGGAGATGCCGGTGTAGTTGAGCTGACGCTCGAGAGCGTGGCCGAGCGTGTGCCCGAAATTGAGCAGCTTGCGCTCCCCCGTCTCGCGCTCGTCCGCCTCCACCACCGCGCGCTTGATCTCCATGCAGCGGCGCACCGTCTCGCAGAGATCGGCGTCCGCGCCGTCCGCCTCCAGCAGAGAGAAGAGCGCCCCGTCCCGTATGCAGGCGGATTTGACCACTTCCCCCAGCCCGTCGGTAAAGAACTCCCGCGGCAAAGTCTCGAGGAGCGAGAGATCGGCGAGCACCAGGGCCGGCTGCCAAAACGCCCCCACCAGATTTTTGCCCTCGGGGATGTCCACGCCGGTCTTGCCGCCGATGGAGGAATCCACCATCGCGAGGAGGGAGGTGGGGATCTGGACAAAGGGGATGCCGCGCATCCATGTGGCGGCGGCAAAGCCCGCCATATCCCCCGTGACCCCGCCGCCCAGCGCGACGATCAGACCGTGGCGGTCGATTTCGGCGGCGGCGAGGGCGGCGTAGAGATGCGCCACCGTCGTGAGCTGCTTGCTCTGCTCGCCGGCGGGAAAGGTGAACACCGTCACCCGGGTAAACCCCGCCTCCGTCAGCGAGCGGGAAAGCGTCTGCGCGTACAGCGGCCCCACATGGGAATCGGTGACGATGAGCGCGCTCTCTCCCCCGACGCACTCGCGGATTTTCGCGCCCGCCAGAGGGAGCAGGCCACGCCCGAGATGGATGTCGTAGGGGGAACCGGTGTGAACGGAGAGTATCGGCATCAAAAACGCTCCTTTGCTGCTGCGCCGCCGTGCGGCGCCCTCTTACGGCGTATCGGCTTTCTCCGCCTTTCCCTCCGCGATCAGGCGGGTGAGCGCGAGGCGGTCCTCCCCGTTCAGGGCGTCGCGGAAAGCCGAGAGCCGCCCGATCATGCCTTCGAGCTCCCCGGCGAGCATATCGGCATTGTCGAGGTAGAGCTCGCTCCACAGCGCCTCGTTCACCTCCGCGACCCGCGAAATATCGCGGTAGCTCCCGGCGGTAAAGCCGTCTGTCTGCGCGTTTTGCGGCGAGGCCGTATAGCAGCTCGCGAGCAGATGGGGAAGCTGGCTGGTAAAGGCGATCATGCGGTCGTGAATTTCCGGGGTGGTGACCGTGAACTTGGAGCAGCCGATCTTCACCGCCAGCGCGCGCACCGCCTCCAGCACTTCGGGCGGGGTGTCGTCGGCGGGGGTGACGATGTAGCTCGCCCCGTCGTACAGACCGCCGTCCGCGTGCGCGAACCCGCTTTTCTCACGCCCCGCCATCGGGTGTCCGCCCACAAAATACAGCCCGTATTCGCGGCAGATCGGCTCGCACTGCGCGCACACCGTGCGCTTGATCCCGCACATGTCGGTGACGATCGCGCCCTTCTTGAGCAGCGGCGCCGTCTCCCGGAGCGTGCGCACCGCGGCGGACGGGGGCAGCGCCAGCACCAGCATATCGGTCTCGGCCAGCGTCTCGGGATTGGCGGGGTCGTCGATCGCGCGGCGGCGCACCGCCTGCATGATCACGTCCGGGCTGCGGTCGATCCCCAGCACCCGCACCGGGGTGGATTCCTGCAGCGCCAGCGCGAGACTGCCGCCCATGAGTCCGAGCCCCGCGACCGCGATGGTGCCTTTCATCACTCCGTCGGTCAGCATATCCGTTCTCCTCCTCCGTCGGGTTGGTCTCCTTCCCGCCGCGCAAGGGTCTTGCCGAACACGGGGGCCGTCTGCCGGATTCTCGCCGCGAGCTCCTCAAACTGCGCCGGGGTGAGCGACTGCGCGCCGTCCGACAGCGCGTGCGGCGGATCGTTGTGCACCTCGACGATCAGACCGTCCGCGCCCGCCGCAAGCGCCGCCATCGAGAGCGGCGGCACCAGGGACGCCGTGCCGGAGGCGTGGCTCGGGTCCACCAGCACCGGCAGGTGAGAGAGCTTTTTGAGCAGCGGAACGGCCGAAATATCCAGCGTGTTGCGGGTCATGGTC
>CAZGXK010000006.1:33965-34614 GCA_964529775.1 uncultured Eubacteriales bacterium | reverse complement strand
GGATTCCTACGAGATCGACAAAATCGCGATCGATTTTAACCGGAGATACGGCAAGAATATCACTGTGAGCGTGTCCGAAGACGGTCAAACCGGCTGGAAGGATGTCTTCTCCTATGAAGGCGAACAGACGAGCTCCTATGATGCTACAGGCGTGCTGAACGATACCGATGGAATAACCTTTGATCCTGACGGCAAACATCTCGATGGGGGCTACAATACGACCACCTATAAGGAACAGATTAAGGTCGTCGATCCGCTGCCGGAAGGGATCACCAAAGAGACGGCGACCCTCTCCGATGTGATGGACGGGAAGATTTCTCTCGATCAGTTTGTCGCGTGCCTCACCGCCGAGGAACTCATGTGGCTCCCCATAGGCGGCGGCAAAGAGGCCGAACCCCTTCCGGACGGAACGATGATCGGCGGCTCCTCCACCACTGTGCCCGGCGCAGCGGGTCAGACCACTGATCAATTCCGCAACACGCGGCATATTCCTTCCATGGTGACGGCGGACGGCCCTGCTGGTGTGCGGATTAGTCAAAAGGCGGGCGACGGATATCAGTATTGCACGGCGTTCCCGGCGGGCGTGTGCATGGCGATGACGTGGGATCCCGAGGCGTTTTTGCAGGAAGGGATGGCGATCGGCGCCGAG
>CAZGXK010000006.1:0-33955 GCA_964529775.1 uncultured Eubacteriales bacterium | reverse complement strand
GCGTAACGATGTGGCTGGCGCCAGGCATGAACATCCACCGCAACGCTTTATGCGGGCGGAACTTTGAGTATTATTCCGAGGATCCGCTGGTCGCGGGCATTTCGGCGGCGTACGTCACCCAGGGTGTGCAGAGCCATTCCGGTATCGGTACCACGATCAAGCATTTCTGGGGCAACAATCAGGAGAACAACCGCAGCGCGGTCAACAATATTATCAGTGAGCGCGCGGCGCGGGAGATTTATCTCAAGGGCTTTGAAATCGCGGTGAAACTGGCGCAGCCGATGGCCATCATGACCAGCTACAACGAAAACAACGGTTGGCCGGCCGCGGATTCCTACGATGTCTGCACGGATATCACAAGAGGCGAGTGGGGATTCAAGGGTCTGATCATGACCGACTGGGGCGGCGGTTCCTCCAGCCCCTTCATCTCCATGCATGCGGGCAACGATCTGATCATGCCTGGCTCATCGAGATCCAGTGGCGTTGAGAACGGCTACCCGACAGTGACGGAAGGTGTTGCGGACTTTACAGGCAAATCCGGGAGAGGAACCATTTGTCTGGGCGATATGCAGAAAGCCGCGAAGCACATTCTGGGTGTGGCGCTTCTGTCGCAAGACATGCAAAAACTGCAGAAGGACGCTTTCGGGAAAGAATACGATCCTGGTTCTTATTCTGAAAAGAGTGAATCTGGGCTTTCCACCGGTTGGACCATGTCCACTACCGTGGATCTGGATATTCAGGTCGCGTTTGATGCGTATCTTGTGGCTTCCGGTCAGGCTCCGCTGGACGATGTGGTCAGAGCTGAATTGAGTCTCCCCGATGATGCTACGACGGTTGATATGTTGAGAGTGTATATCTTCTATCTGGCGGCTGCCGGTAAACTGGAAGGCGGTGTGCTTCCCGGAGGAGGGGTCGTTGGGGCGGCATAGCCCGCTGACGTATCTCTTCCCTTAGGATATGCGTTTCATTGGTGCGGTTGAGGGACACTAAAATAGGTGTCGTGCCGCATAAGAGTAACGCGGACAGTTTTTCTGAAGACAAGATTTGAAGACCACCCTGGCAGGTCATGTCTGCCAGGGTGGTCTTATTTTTGCAGTATTTTTTTCCTGAAAAGGACTTGGGAGTACACCGAGTTTTCTCCAAGGCTTTTTGGTTCTCTTTTATGTTTCCAGAGTATTAGGGAGCTGTTCGTAGGGGGCGACGGCGGCAAGCAGACGCGGGCCCAGGGTGACCGTCATGCGCAGGCCGCTTGAGAGGTATTCCTCCTGGGCAACCGAACCCTCCTCACGGCAGCGTTGCGCGAGGGCCCCTTCCGAGAAAGGGAGCAGAAGGGTGACTGTTCGCCGGTCGGGGGGCATCACCGCGGCAATCCCCGCGAGCAGATCGGCAAGCCCCTCGCCGGTGAGGGCGCTTATCAGGTAGATATCGGATCCCTTACGGTGGGGAGCGTGGGGGACAAGGTCACATTTATTGAACAGAGAGAGAACGGGCCGGTCGGCACAGCCGAGATCGAGCAGAAGTTCTCGGGAAATGTCCAGTTGTTCCTCGGCATCCGGTGAGCTCGCGTCGCACAAGTTGAGAATCACGTCCGCCGTACTCGCCTCTTCCATCGTGGAGCGAAAGGCGTTGATCAGATGGTGGGGCAGACGGCGGATCCATCCCACCGTATCCACCAGTAGCACGTCGCGGCCGTCCGGAAGACGCAGCGATCGCGCCGTAGGGTCCAAGGTGGCGAAGAGACGGTTTTCTGCGAGGACGCCCGCATCGGTCAGGCGGTTGAGCAGGGTGGATTTTCCGACATTCGTGTAGCCGACCAGCGCGACCGTCCGCACCCCGTTTTTTCGCCTGCGGGAGCGCTGCCCCTCGCGCCGGAGAGCTATTTCCTCACACTGGCGGTTCAGAGAGGCAATCCTCCGGCGAATATGGCGGCGGTCACTTTCCAGCTTGCTCTCTCCCGGGCCTCTTGTGCCGATGCCTCCGCCGAGGCGGGAGAGCGCTATTCCGGTGCCGGCGAGGCGGGGAAGACGGTATTGGAGCTGCGCCAGCTCCACCTGCAGACGCCCTTCCGCCGTGCGCGCGTGGAGGGCGAAGATGTCCAGTATCAGCATGGTGCGGTCGATGATCCGGCACGGCAGAGCGTCCTCCAGATTGCGCTGCTGGGTTGGAGTGAGCTCACCGTCAAAGATGACCAGATCCGCCTGCTGCGCTTCGCTCAAATCGCTCAGTTCCCGGACCCTTCCGCTGCCCAGATACCACGCCCTTGTGGGAGCCTCTCTGCGCTGCACAAGAGAAGCGACGACATCGGCCCCCGCGGTATCGGTGAGCTCGCGCAGTTCGTTCAGAGAAACCTCAGAATCGTATTCTCCGGTATCCAGAGCCGCCAGTATCGCCCGCTCACGGCGAAGTTCTCCGGCGTTTTCAATCATACGCTCACTCCTTTGCCTCAAACCAGGTGCGGCCGCTGTGTACATCTACGGTCAGCGGAACCCGGAGAGAAACGGCGCCTTCCATCTCCTCTTTGAGCAGAGTTTCCACCCGCCGCTGCTCGGAAAACGGCGCCTCCACCATCAGCTCGTCGTGAACCTGTAAAATCAGTTTGGATTGAAGACCTTCCCTGCGAAGGCGGTCCCAAACCCGGTTCATCGCCATCTTGATGATGTCCGCCGCCGTGCCTTGGATCGGCATATTGCGCGCCACCCGTTCGCCGAACCCGCGTGTGACGGCGTTGCCCGCCTTGAGTTCCGGCAGAGGCCGTCTTCTGCCGAACAGGGTTTCGGCGTAGCCGAGTTCTCTCGCTTTGGCGATAAGCCCGTCCATAAAAGAGGCCACCGCGCCGTAGTGGTGCAGATACTCCTCGATGGTGGCGTTGGCCTCGCGGTAGGACACCCCGATATCCTGAGAGAGCGAGTGGGCGCCGATACCGTATATGATACCGAAATTGACCGCTTTCGCGCGGGAGCGCATCAGCGGAGTCACCATCTCGGGAGGAACTCCGAACACCTTCGACGCGGTGATGCGGTGAATATCCTCCCCGCTTTGGAAAGCTGCGATCATGGTAGGGTCGCCGCTCATGTGAGCGAGTACCCGAAGTTCGATTTGCGAGTAATCCGCGTCCACCAGCACACAGCCCTCTTTGGCGCGGAAAAACCGCCGCAGCTGCCTTCCGACCTCCTGGCGCACCGGAATATTTTGAAGGTTGGGTTCCGCCGAGCTGATGCGCCCGGTGCGGGTTTCGGTTTGGTTGAATGTGGTGTGGATACGTCCGTCCGGCCCGATTTCTTTGACCAGACCCTCACAGTAGGTGGAGCGGAGCTTGGAAAGAGTGCGGTAACGCAGAAGCATATCGACGGCGGGATGAACGGTGCGCAGCTTTTCCAGGACATCGGCGTTGGTGGAGTAGCCGCTCTTGGTTTTTTTACCGGGGGGAAGGCCCAAATCGTCGAACAGCGCCTTGGCGAGCTGCTTGGGGGAATTGAGGTTGAATTCGTATCCCACCGCGTCCCACACGCCGTGTTTCAGTGCGTCGATTTCCCGGTCGAGTTGATTGCCGTACAGGGTGATGCCCTGCCCGTCCACCTCGATGCCGATGCGCTCCATATCGGAGAGCACCAGGGCGAGCGGAAGTTCGATGTCCCGAAGCAGCGCACGCTGGCCCTTTTGGTCGATATCCCGCTCCAGAACGTCGCAGAGCGCGCCGAAATACGCTTCGCTTTTTCCGCTTTGCCCGCAGATGCCGTATACCGAGAGCAGGCGGGGCAGCGAATAGTCGGGCGAGAGTGGGTCGAGCAGATAGCCAGCGAGGGAGGAATCCATGGTGATTCCCTGCGGTACGCAACGCAGCTCCAGCGCTTCGGCGCACAGGCGTTTCGCGTCGTTCGTCCGCTTCGGGCAATCCGGGTCGGCGAGCCTATCCCGGAGCGGGCGCAAATCGTCGAGCTCAGCGAGAATCCCGCTTTTCCCCGCATACCACTTTTCTCCGCGCACGATATCGAGCGGTGCCTTTCCCTTTAGGGCGAGCGGAAGTTCTTCCCCGCTCACGATTCGGGCAGCCCGACTTTCTCTCTGCGGCGCGGGCGCTTCGGCGACGGTGAGGCCGAGCTTTTCTATCAGGCGAAAACATTCCAAATCGGTGAGGCGCCGAGACAGCGCGTCTTTTTGCATAGGGCGGATTTGATAGGAAGAAAGGGAGGTGTCGATCGGCGCGCTGCGGCAGATAGTGCCGAGCTGCCGGCTGAGATAGGCACTGTCTTTGCCCTCGGTCAGCTTGACTTTCAGACTCTCGCGCAGAGGGGAACCCGGCAGCGCCTCAAACAGAGCGTCCAGCGAACCGTACTGCTGTATCAGGGGCAGTGCCGTCTTCTCGCCCACTCCGGGGACACCGGGAATGTTGTCGGAGGTATCTCCCATCAGGGCCTTCACATCAATCAGTTGAGCGGGGGAAAGACCGTATTTTTCCTTCACGGCGGCCTCGTCCATCTCCACGAGCTCCGGCTGCCCGGCTCGCGTGGAGGCAAGCAGTACCGTGGTGCGGGGGCCAATCAGCTGCAGCGCGTCGCGGTCTCCCGTGGCGAGAAAACAGTCCGCTTCCTGCGCTTCGCACGCGGCGGAAAGGGTTCCGAGAATATCGTCCGCCTCGTACCCTTCGCAGGTGACGACCGGTACACCGAGCAAAGGCAGCAGTTCCTTGACCACCGGCAGCTGCTCGCGCAGTTCGTCCGGCATGGGGCGCCGTCCCGCCTTGTAGGCGGCATATTGGCGGTGGCGAAAGGTGAGGGAAGGAAGATCGAACGCCGCCGCGGCGTGGGTGGCGTCCGTCTTTTCCCACAGGCGCAGGGTGATATTCAAAAAGCCCACAATCGCGTTGGTGTACCGCCCGTCTTTGGTGGTCAGCGCCTTGACCCCGTAAAAGGCGCGGTGGAGTAAACTGTTGCCGTCGAGTACCAAAAAAGTCATCATCCATCCTCCCTGTCCTCGGAATCCAACGCCCGCGCGAGGGCCGTGAAATGCGAAAGAGTCAGTTGCTCCGCCCGCGCGGAGGGCGGTATGCCGCACCGCTCGCAGAGGAGCGCGACGCGGTCTTTGGCTATGCCGGCGGAAGAGAGCGAGTTGAGAACGGTTTTTCGCCGCTGCGAAAATGCCGCGCGGATAAGGCGAAACATGGTTTTCTCAACCAGTGTTTCCGAGGGAAACAGCGGAGTGAGCCGGATGACGCTGCTGTCCACCTTGGGAGGCGGCTCAAAACTGCCGCGCGGGACATCGAACAGCCGCTCCGCTTTTGCGTAGTACTGCACGGCGAGGGTCACGGCGCCGCTCTCCCTTGTCCCCTGCCTGGCGCACAGGCGCACAGCCGCTTCCTTTTGCACCATCACGGTGATGCACCGCAGCGGAAGACGGTTTTCCAGCAGGCGCAGGATCAGAGGTGAAGTGAGATAATAGGGCAGATTGGCGCACAGGCAGACTTCTCTTCCCGCAAATTCGGTGTGAATCAGGCGGCTGAGATCGAGTGTCATCGCGTCCCCTTCGATGAGACGGAAATTGTCGTAGCCATCCATCGTCTGAGCTAGCACTTCGGGAAGCCGTTTGTCCAGTTCGATGGCGACCACCTTTCCCGCTCTTTGGCAGAGCTCGCGAGTCAGCACCCCGATACCTGGGCCGATTTCCAGCGCTCCGTCGTCTTTGGTCAGGGCGCAGGCATCCGCCATTTTCGGGCAGACGGCGGGATTGACGAGAAAATGCTGTCCGAGGCCCTTGGAAAAGCGAAACCCGTGCGAAGAGAGCAGGGCGCGCAGATCCCCTCTGTCCGTCAGTGTCACCTCTTCGCCCTCCTCTCGAGGATGACCATCCGTCGTATTTGCGCCCAGATTTCGCCCGGGCTATAGTATCTTCCTTATATTCTCTATATTATCACATCGTCGTCTCAAAAACAACTCCGCCATGACACGGAACGAGATCCGATGTTATGGCGGAGCCGATGCGTTACCGTAATGGGCGTTAAACCTGTTCCCAGTACCGTTTCATGTTGTCATAGCCGATGCGTATGCCTGTTAAGGCGTCTTCGATTCCCTCGAATTCCAGCATCATCGCGCCATTATATCCGCCGTCTTTCAGCGCCTTCAGGCATTCTTTCACCTGTGCCTGTCCGTGCCCGATGATGGCGCCGCGGAGCCACTGGCCTCCCTTGGAGCGGAAGAAACCCTCTCCCGGGTCTTCACCGGCATCGAGTCGATGGAAATCTTTGCAGTGGACATGGAAAGTCAGCGGCAAGAGCTCTTTGACCGCCTGCAGCGGGGAATCGTCCACGCACATAAAATTACCGATATCCAAAAGGATGCCGTAATTGGGGTGGTTTACCGCTTCCACAAGACGCCGCATATTGACAATACCCTGCGCGAACTGCCCGTGGTCCTCAGTCATGGTGCGCACCCCGCGCGCTGCCGCATATTCCGTCACCGCGCGGCATCCCTGCGCCAGACGGGGGAGAGCTTCGTCGAAGGTCATGTCCGGGCGGTCCTCGGGCGGGTGCCAGCAGACGTCGTGGCGCATCAGGTGAATGCCGAGAGCCTCTGCCACATCCACCTTGCGGCAGAGCCGGTCAATTTCCGCCTGCAGATTTCCGTCGCTTCCGTTGAGAAAATCAGCGGTGTTGGCGGCGGAAAGGATCGGCAGCCCGATTTCCTCACAGTGCGCCCGAAGCCGGTGGGCGTAGTCGATCGCCTCCTCGTCCGGGCAGGGGAGATCCAGAACTTCAAAGGCCTCAAACCCCGCTTTTTTGGCTTCGTCCGTCACATGGAAAAGATCGAAACCCGTGGTGTAGTAACTCCAAGCGCTTACTCCGAATACCATTTGCGATCACTCCTTTATTATCGATTCCGACTCTACCCTCATTGTAGTACGCGCCTTTCCGTCTGTCAACAAAAATCTCGTTATGGCTTGACCCGCGAGGGATAGGAGAGTACAATAAAAACGGTGCCGCATCACCTGATGAGGGCTGATTTTACGGGCATGGCGCTCTCCTATGGCGGTATGTGAAGGGGTGGCTTTGAGATGTCGGAATGCACACATGACTGTTCAGATTGTTCACAGGATTGTTCCGAGCGGGAAGAGGCTTCGGCTCCGCTCAACGCGTTCAGTGAGATTCGCCGCGTGGTGGCGGTGAGCAGCGGAAAAGGCGGTGTCGGCAAATCGTCGGTCACCGCGATGCTCGCGGTGATGCTCGCGCGGCGCGGGTATCGCGTTGGGATACTCGACGCGGATATCACCGGGCCGTCTATTCCGAAAGCGTTCGGCATCACACGCAAGGCGCGAGGCAGCGAAATGGGCATTGTGCCGGAAGAAACCCATATGGGGATTAAGGTGATGTCCATCAATCTGTTGCTGGAAGATGAGGCGCAGCCGGTGGTGTGGCGCGGGCCGGTGCTTTCGGGAGCGGTCACCCAGTTTTGGACAGATGTCGCGTGGGGAATGCTGGATGTGCTGCTGATCGATATGCCTCCGGGAACCGGGGACGTTCCGCTGACCGTGTATCAGAGCGTTCCGGTGGACGGCACCGTCATTGTCTCCACTCCTCAGGCACTGGTACAGATGGTGGTGGAAAAGGCCCGGAAGATGACGGAGATGTTGAATGTGTCGGTGCTGGGGCTGGTGGAGAACATGAGCGAGGTTATCTGCCCAGACTGTGGCAGACGCATCCCGCTTTTTGGGGACAGCGAGGCGCTGGATATGGCGGCACTTCAGTCGGGTGTTCCGATTCTCGCCCGTCTCCCGTTGTCCCCCGAGATTTCCCGCCTTTGCGACAGCGGAGAAATCGAACGGGTGGTTTGTGGGGAACTGGATCCCGCTGTGGACGCGGTGGCATCACTGCTGTGATGGTGGCAAGGCTCCCGACGGGCAGAAAGAACGCAAAGGGCAGTTATCGCACTGCGGCAGCCGCGCACGGCAGATTTCCCGTCCAAACAGGACCAGACGGTGACAAAAAGCGTTGCTTTCCAAGGGGTCGAGAACATCCCGCAGGGCCATTTCCACCCGCTTCGGGTCTTTTGCTTCACAAAGACCAAGACGGTTGGCGATGCGGATACAGTGGGTATCCGCTACCACGGCGCCGGGGACATGAAAAATATCGCCCAGCAGCAGATTTGCGCTTTTGCGCCCGACTCCGGGAAGAGTCAATAGTTCTTCCATGGTGGAGGGCATTTGTCCGCCGTAATCGCGGGTCAGTTTTTTTGCCGCTCCCACCAGATCCCGTGCTTTCGAGCGATACAGTCCGCAGGGGCGTATGAGTTCCTCCACTTCCTCTTGATCCGCTTCGGCGAGATCCTCCGGAGTGGGATAGCGGGCGAAAAAGGCCGGTGTGACCGTGTCCACCCGCTTGTCGGTGCACTGCGCGGAGAGACGCACCGACACCATCAGTTCATAGGCGGAGCGGGACCGCAGGGTGCAGCCGGCGTCGGGATAAAGAGTTTTCAGCGCGTCCGTGGCCATGCGGGCGCGTTCTTTTGCGGAAAGGGACATTTCAGGAAACCCACCTTTGGAAAAATACAGGAAATTCTGTGCGGCCGCCATTCTTTCGCGAGGCTTGCCGTGAATCGAGGGTGTACATCTTCTGCGGACTGTGGTACAATTTATCAAGGACTCCGCGCCATAACCGGCGTCTACTGCACCGGCGAGTTCGCGTGATCAAGAGGGGATCGACTATGACGGAACAGCAATTGTGCCGCACACTGAGTATCGAACGTCTGCCCGACGGATACGGCGAACTTCTCGCGCGTTTCACGCGCGAGCGGCCGGAGACGATAGACGATTGTGCCCTCACGCAGGAGGAGATGGATGAACTGGTTGCCCGCAGGTTTTTAAGCCCCGATGCGCTTCCCGATGTGGCCGACGGTCTGGACCGGGTGAGGGCGAGCGCATCTCTTTCCTTTGCCTTCGGATTTTTGATTCGCGCTATTCTCGTTTACCGTAAACCGTGGGATTTTCACTTTTATGCCGATCCCGCGCCGCAGTCGCTTGCGGAGAAGCGTTATATCTTTCCGTTTCTGGTCCTGCTGAAAGTGATGATCGCCAGCGTGCACGACCTGCAAAAAAGAGGGCTCTCTGATGACGAGATGCAGCTGAAAGGCCTCTCGGAATGCGGGAGAGGGGAACCGTGGGGAATGCGCGGGATGTTCCACTGGAACATCAGCTGTGCGCTCGGCAAGATGTTTTACCGGGGCGCGCTGCGCTTTGAACTGGAGCGTATGCCGGAAGGGTACCGCTGCTTTCGGCGCCGCTCGGACGGCAGGTTGCTGGTCATTTGGTCCGGAGATCGGTGGTTTGACGGCGAGGGCCAGTTCACATCGGACGATGAAGAGGCCGTTTTTCATACGGAGAACGTGCCTTCCGAGCGCGAGGGATGGCTTATTCGACCGGACGGCGCGGTGGTCGACCGCCGCGTGATTCTGGACGAGCGGGAATGGGATTGGGTCTTCGGGCAGGGCGACCTCTCTCTGAGCTATCACATTCCGCCGAAAATCGCCTACACGCCGGATACACTTCGGGAGAGTTTTTCCTCGGCGTTGAAGTTTTTTGACGAACTCTACCCGGAGATTACGGTGCGGGGGATTCAGAGCTATTCCTGGCTTTACAGCCCGCAGCTTCCGCATATGCTCCCGCCGGAAAGCGGCATCGTGCGGCTCAACAGGCTTTGTTATCTCGCCCCTGTGCCGTCGGGGCCCGACGGGTTTTACGAATTTGTGTTTCACCTCGGCGGCGAGGCGTTTTCCCCGGAGAGCGCTCCGCGGGAGACCTCGCTTCAGCGGGGATTCTCAGATTATGTCCGGCGCGGCGGAAAGGTTCACAACGGCTTTTTCTTTCTCCCTCGGGACGGGGTTCCCCACTTCGGGGAACCCGCAGAGCGACGCTATTGCTGGGATTTGTTCCGGGCGGGGATATAGATTTTGTTCAGAAAATATTTTGACGGGAATCGTGGTGAGGATATGCCTCTTCTGAGTGTGCGCCATCTGTGTCAGCGGTTCGGGGAGCGCACGTTGTTCGAGAATGTCTGTTTTGACCTTGAGGAAAAGTGCCGTGTCGGTTTGGTGGGTGTCAACGGGTGCGGCAAGACCACCCTTTTCTCCATTCTCACCGGCTCGCTCGAACCCGATGAGGGACAGGTGATGAGAAAAAACGATCTGCGCATCGGTGTTATGCGCCAGCAACTCTCATCCGGCAAGACGCTTTTCGAAGAGGTGCGAGAGGTGTTTGCCCCGCAGATGGCGGATGAACGGGAACTTCAGGCGATCGGCGAGCGCCTGCGCGACTCTGCTTATCCGGCGGATTCCGCGCTCATCGAGCGTCAAAATCTTCTGCTCGAGCGGCTGCAGCGTTCCGGTGGGTGGTATTATGAGAACCGGGTGCGCTCCACGCTTTTGGGTCTTGGTTTTGACGAGGCGGATTTCTCCCGTCCGATCGATATCTTCAGCGGAGGGCAGCGCTCCAAGGCGGCGATGGCGCGCCTGCTGCTGACGGACAGCCAGCTTTTGCTGCTCGATGAGCCGACCAACCATCTGGATATCCCTTCCATCGAATGGCTTGAGGGGTTTCTTGAGGACTATCCGGGGGCGCTGCTTGTGATCTCCCATGACCGCTTTTTTCTGGATAAGGTTACCGACCGCACCATGGAGATAGAAAACGGCAAACTTTATGTGACGCGCGGCAACTATTCCGCGCACTGCGACAAGCGCAGGGAAGAGCGGGAGACGCAGCGCCGTCATTACGAGACGGCGCGCCGCGACATTGAGAGAATCGAGGCCAATATCACTCTGCTTAAATCCTGGAACCGCGAGAAGAGCGTGCGCGCGGCGGAGAGCCGGGAAAAACGGGTGGAAAGGATGAAATCCGAGCTGGAGATTCCCCCCGCAGAACTGGAGGCCATACACTTTCGCTTTACCGTGAACGCGGTTTCCGGCAACGAGGTGATCGAGGCGGGAGAACTCGCCAAAGGGTTTTCCGCTCCGCTTTTTTCCCATTTGGACCTGCATATCCGTAAGGGAGAGAGGGTGTTTTTGTACGGCCCGAACGGCTGCGGAAAAACGACCCTTTTAAAAATTTTGCACGGCACTCTTTCCCCGGACAGGGGATATGTGAGGCTCGGTGCCAAGGTAAGCATCGGCTATTACGACCAGACGCAAAGCGGACTGGATCCCGAAAAGACGGCGATTGACGAACTGTGGGACAGTTACCCGAGGATGACAGGGACGGCCATCCGATGTGCCATGGCGGCGTTTCTCTTTCGCGGGGACGATGTGTTCAAGCCGGTGGGGCAGCTCAGCGGCGGCGAGAAGGCGCGGCTCCTGCTCTTGAAACTGATGCTTGCGGGGGACAACCTTCTGCTGCTCGACGAGCCCACCAATCATCTGGATACCGCTTCCTGCGAGGCGCTGGAGGCGGCGCTCTCCGAGTATGACGGCACCCTCATCGCCGTGTCACACGACCGCTATTTTATCAACCGCATGGCGACCCGTATGCTGTGGATGACCCCGCAGGGCCTGATATCGGTTCCCGGAGGTTACGACGAGCTGTGGGCCTACAGGCAGAGGGAACAGCGAGAAGATGAAACCGCGCCGGAGAAAACCGATGCCGCTTGTCGTCAGCCGACCGCCCGCGAGCAGGCGGCCGACCGCCGCCGGGCGGGGGCGGCGCTCCGCGCGGTGGAACAGGAGATCGCCGCCGCCGAAAAGGAGGCGGACGACCTTCGGCGGCGGCTGATGCTGCCGGAAATCGCCTCCGATTATCTCGCCGTACAGGATATCGGCGATCGCCTGAAGGAACAGGAGAATCTCATCGGCCGCTTGATGGAACGGTGGGAGGCGCTGCAGTCCTGAACCGCCGCGGAAAAATCAGTGCGCGGGTCTGTCGATGAAGGAGGGGTGCAGTTTGGAATAGACGATGTGCTGGGAGTGGTACAGGCCGAAATAGCCGGAGAGGGCGTAGCTGATAGCGCACGACAGGGCAAAAATCGGAAGCCCTCCGGAGCCGAACAGTTCGACGCTGAGGATCACCGAGGCTACCGGGCAGTTGACCACGCCGCAAAAGACGGCGATCAGCCCTACGGCGGCGCCGAACATGGGGGAGAGGCCGAGCAAACCTCCCGCAGTGCATCCGAAAGTGGCGCCGATAAAGAGGGTGGGGACGATCTCTCCGCCTTTGAAGCCGCACCCGATGGTGACGGCGGTGAACAGCATTTTCCAAAGAAACGCCGCGGGAAAAGCCTGACCTTCGAGCAGTGCGCGGTGAATCACCGGCATACCCGACCCGTTGTATTCGTTGCCCCCGCTCAGATAGGTGAGCAGAATAAGAGATATTCCGCCGATAACCACCCGCCAGAACGGATTGTCAAACCGTTTGCGGAAAAACCGCTCGAAGAACGCCAGCATGGCGCAAAACAGCATACTCACTCCCGCACACAGCGCGGAGAGCACCACTGTTCGCCACAGCACAGACATATCGAGCCCGGGTATCGCGACGTGAAATTGCAGCGTTTCCCCTCCCAGCAAGCGGGCAATGCCGCCGGCGACCAGCGACGCGGTGAGGCAGGGCAGCAACGCCGCATAATACATGACCCCGACGCTGACGACCTCGAGCGCGAATACGGCGGCGGTTACCGGGGTGCCGAACAGCGCGGAAAACAATGCGCACATACCGCATAGCAGCGCGACTCGGCGGTCCCGTTCATCCAGACGGCACACCTTTCCGAACCAGGCGCCGACAGTTCCCCCGAGCTGAAGCGCCGCGCCCTCTCGCCCCGCGGAGCCTCCGAACAGATGGGTGATCACCGTGCTCACAAAGATGAGCGGAGCCGTGATTCCCCGCACCGGTTCTCCTGTCCGGATCGCGTCCAGCATTGCGTCGGTTCCGGTGAAACGTAGCATCCGGCAGGCGGCATACAGTAGCACGATGACGATACCTCCCAGGGGGAGGAACCAAATCAGCATGGGATGAGAGGTAAATATCCGGTTGGCGATGGTGACGCAGTCGTAAAACGCCGCTCCGATAAGGCCGCACACAGCCCCGATGGCTATGCCCAAAAGTAACCAGACGGCCACCGTCCGCAGGGTGCGCAGCACCGTTCTCAGCCGCCCTGAACCCGCCATATCAAGTACCCCCTTACGGCTATTGTATCATACCGAAGACCCGATTGCCAAGTTTTTTCGCTTTGACCCCGAAATACGCGGAAAATGTGAGGAATGCTGAGCAGAACGAGTTCCCGGCAGAGAACATCGAAAGCAAGAACGGTATTTTCTTATATCTTTTTTTAGATTACCTCTTTTCAAAAACGAGATGATGTGATATAATCATTTCAGAAATACGAAAAGGGGATGAACCATGTTGGCGGAGGTGACAAGAGCCCATCCGACCGGAGTGACATTTTATTCGCTTGGGGAAGAAATCGGCAACGCGATCACTCACGGGATCGGTGCGGGGCTGAGCGTTGCGGGTCTTGTGCTGATGCTGTTGCGGTGCCGCGGTGCGCTTCAGACGGTCAGCGCCTGTATTTACGGGGGCACGATGATCCTGCTCTTCACGATGTCCTGCCTATACCACGCGATCGCCAATCCCCGGGTAAAAAAAGTGATGAGGGTGTTTGACCACACCAGTATTTTTCTGCTGATTGCCGGAACCTATACGCCCTATACGCTGGTGACTCTGCACGGGCCTGTCGGCTGGGTGCTGTTCGGGGCGGTGTGGCTGGTTGCCGTGGTGGGGATTGTGCTCAACGCCATCAGCGTGGAGCGTTTCAAAAAGGTGTCGATGGTGTGCTATATTGCCGGAGGTTGGTGCATCGTCATGGCGGCGGTCCCCATGGCGCGCGCCATGGATTGGCGCGGCCTTGCGCTGCTGCTCGCCGGCGGAGTGGTGTATACGGCGGGCATTGTCTTTTACCGAAAAAAGGGAGTTCCCTATTTCCATATGATCTGGCATATTTTTGTGCTTCTCGGCGCCGCGCTGCACTTTTTCAGTATTTATGGGTATGTCATCGGCACCAAATAACGCACATCTTCAGGACGACACCGCGCTCCCGTTTACCGGCAGTTTGCCGAACGGGAGCGCGGGGTTTTACGGTATCTTCAGGGAAATATTGGGCTGTTATAACTCCCAGCCGGTGAAAGCGGAGAGCTCGTCGATCAGAATGCCGGCAAAACGGAAGTGGGCGCGCAGGTTGGGGTGACACGACGCGCCCTGTTCCTTTTTGTCGTCGAAAACCGAGGGCATGGCAAGATACCGGATTTTAGCGTCATTTGCCGCCGCTATCGTCTCTCGCAGCATATCGTGCATCTGGGTGTTCATCATCCCGTAAATCCACAGAAGAAAAGCGTGGGGGTACACTTCCTGAAGCCGTTTTAAAAAGCTTTCCACCCCGGGACGCAGTTGTTCGGGAGAGATCGCGTTTTCCCCGTCCGCGTCGTTGGTTCCGGCGTTGACCACCACGGCGTCCGGCACAAACAGACGGTGATCCCACGGCGTTTTTCGCGAGACACTGGTGAGCTCAAAAAATTCCGGGATCAGCGGGGCCTTAACGTCTTCGCAGTTGCGCACAATTCCTCTGCCGGATATGCAGACATAGTGCGCCTGAGCCTTGAAATATTGCGCGGTGAGCGCTGCATAGGTGAGGGAACCGTCCTGCTCGGAGGTGAGATAGGGGCCCTCGCCGCGGCGGTTGAGGATGCCGTAGCCGCAGGTGATCGAATCTCCCAAAAAAAGGATACGGCGCTGCGGCAGAGGAGGAGGAGGCAGAAGAGCAGAGTTTTCGCCGGTCAGCGTGATGTCGCGCAGGATTAGCGGAATCTCATCGAGTACCTCGGTGATGCGCACACATTCCACCGTGTGTTCGCCCGGAGGTAACGGCGGCGTTGACGCCGTTGTCTGCCCTTCGCGCACACAAAGGCGCAGGCTCTCGCCGTCCGTTTTGAGTCGCACATACAATTGCTGGCCGAACGCGGGCAAATCAAAACGGATGACGGCGCCCTCCCCGCGAAAGCGAAAGAGGACGCCGGAGTTGGTCCAGTCAAAACTTATTCCGTCCGGGAAAATCTCGGCACGGCCGAGGACGCGCACACCGCTGTGCGGGAGAGAGACGGATGTCACCCGGAGCCACCCCTTTTATCTAAGTTATAATGAACGTTCCAGCCAGATGGCGCCGACATCCATGGCGCTGTACAGACCCTGCTTTTCCGTCTTTTTCAGGATGCGGTCTTTCATGCGCAGTTCATTGTCGGTCGAGAGCAACTGCACCGAAACGCGGTCGGCTATCTCTTTACCGGCTACCGTTTTGGTCGAGAGAATTTGCAGCATGATCACACATTTCTCCCCCAAATCGCCGTAGTAAATGGTATTGCCGCAGCGCACCAGCGGCCTGTTTTTGTAGGTGAGAAACGGCTGCTTCTCCTCCTGCGCCATAGTTGAAAACCCCTTTCACAATAGACATACCGAAAAGCGGCGGCGAAGACCGCCGTCACTGCGGAGAATATCCGCCTGTGGGCCGCGTTAGCTGTTGAGATAGGTGCGCACCATGGCGCGCAGCAGTTCGTCGCGGTCGATGCGGCGGATTAAGGTGCGCGCATTGCGGTTTTTGGTGATGTAGATCGGATCTTCAGAGACGAGATATCCGACAATCTGTGTAATCGGATTGAGACCCTTTTCCTGTAAGGCCTCGTACACTTCGGTGAGAATCGCCTTCATCTCAAGCTCTTTATCATCGCCGATAGAAAAAGTCATGGTTTTCGCATCCACGGCGCAAAACACCTCCCGCTGACTTTGGCAACCGTATTCAAGTATCCATTATTTTACCTCTTTTTTTCCGGTTTGGCAAGAGGAAAACCCTCAAAAAACCGGGAAAACGCAAAATTTTGGCGGAAGAGCCGAATCCCGCCATAGTTTTGGGAACACGCCCTTGCCTTTTTCAGAAGGATATGATATAGTTATACGGTAAATTCGGGTTTTATACCCATAAAGGGGATTTTCTCTTGGTGATTCTGGGGATCGATCCCGGCTACGCGATTGTCGGCTGGGGGGCGCTGAACTGCTCGTCCGGCCGTATGCGACCTCTCTGCTTCGGCGCCATCACCACCGACGCCGGAACCCCTTTTCCCAAGCGACTCGAACGGATTTACCTGGAAACCGAGACGGTGCTCAAACGGGTAAAGCCGCAGGCAATGGCGGTGGAAAAACTGTATTTTGCCAACAATAAGACCACCGGCATTCAGGTGGCTCAGGCGCGTGGGGTGATTCTTCTCGCCGCGCAGAGGTGCGGGGTGGAGATTTTCGAGTACACTCCGATGCAGGTGAAGAGCGCGGTGACCGGGTATGGTCGGGCGGGGAAAAGTCAGGTCATGGAGATGACCCGCCGGCTGCTGAATCTGACGAACACGCCGCACCCCGACGATACGGCGGACGCCCTCGCAGTGGCCATCTGCCATGCACAGAGCGGCGCGAGCGCCGTCAAGCGCAGGCTGTTGAACCGTTAAACCCGCAAAGGAGGGCGCCCGGATGATATACAGTGTGGAAGGCGAGCTGATTCACAGGGAAACGAATATGGCCGTGGTGCGATGCGGCGGGGTGGGATTTTGCTGCCGCATTACGCTCAACACCGCGCGACATTTGCCCCGGGTGGGCGAACAGGTGATGCTGTATACCATGATGGATGTGCGAGAGGATGCGGTGGAACTGTTCGGCTTTTACGACCGCGCGGAGCTCGAGTGCTTTAAGCAGCTCACCGCCGTCACGGGCGTGGGGCCAAAGGCGGGAATTGCGATACTCTCCGAGATGACTCCGGAAAAAGTGGCGCTCTCCGTCGCCTCGGGGGATCAGAAGGCATTTACCCGCGCCTCGGGGGTCGGGCCCAAGCTCGCCGGGCGCATTGTGCTGGAGCTGAAAGATAAGGTAGCTGATTTCGGCATAACGGATCGGGGGTTCTCCGCCTCCCCATCTCCCGCGGTGGGCAACGCCGCCGAGGCGTGTCAGGCGCTGACTGTGCTCGGCTTCTCGCAGAGTGAGGCGGCGTCGGCGGTGGGAAAACTCGATGAGACGCAAGATGTCGAGCAGCTGGTGCGGCAGGCGTTGAAACTGCTGGCCAAGGGATGAGAAAGGGTTAGGCGTCATGGCGCAGGAGATGGATTTTGAGAACCGGCTGGTCACCATGGATTATTTGCCGGAGGACGAGGGGGATAATCCGCTTCGTCCGCGTACACTGGAGGAATATATCGGACAGCCGAAAGTCAAAGAGAATCTGAAAGTTTATATCGATGCCGCGCGCTTGCGGCATGAATCGCTCGATCATGTGCTGCTTTACGGCCCTCCCGGGCTTGGGAAAACAACGCTGGCGGGTATCATCGCCTCGGAGATGGGGGTGCAGTTTCGTATCACCTCCGGTCCGGCTCTGGAACGGGCCGGAGATTTGGCGGCGTTGCTGACCAACATGGACGAGGGAGATGTGCTGTTTATCGACGAGATTCACCGACTTCCGCGCACGGTGGAAGAAATCCTCTATCCGGCGATGGAAGATTTTGCCATCGACATCATCAACGGCAAAGGACAGGGGGCGAACAGCATTCATCTCCCGCTGCAGCGCTTTACTCTGGTGGGCGCCACCACTCGCGCAGGGCAGCTTTCCGCCCCCCTGCGCGATCGTTTCGGCGTGATGCTGCGCCTGGAGCTGTACACTCCGCAGGAACTTTCCGAGATCGTCACCCGCAGCGCACGCATTTTAGGGGTGGCGATCACCCCCGACGGCGCTCTGGAGATCGCCTCCCGCTCCCGCGGTACGCCCCGTATCGCGAACCGGTTGCTCAAACGGGTGCGAGATTTCGCTCTGGTGATGGGCAGCGGTACCGTCACCGAGGATATTGCCCGCATAGCGCTCTCCCGTATGGAGATCGACGAGCTCGGGCTCGATATGGTTGACCGCAAGATGCTGACCGCGATGATCGAGCATTACCACGGCGGGCCGGTGGGCCTGGAGACGGTGGCGGCTGTGGTGGGGGAAGAGGCGGTCACCATCGAGGACGTCTACGAGCCGTATCTGATGCAGATCGGGTTTTTGAGCCGCACCCCGCGCGGACGGGTGGTGCTGCCCGCCGCTTACCAGCACCTGGGGCTGGAGCCCGACGGGCAGCAGTCGATGCTTTGACGGGAGGCTCGGGAAGATGAGAGTGGCGGATCGGTGGAAAGATTACGCATTGCTGGATGCCTCTTGCGGGGAAAGACTGGAGAAATGGGGAGAGGTTCTTCTGATTCGCCCCGACCCGCAGGTTCTCTGGAACACCGGCCGCCGCCATCCCCTTTGGCGCCGCGCTCATGCGCGTTATCTCCGTTCCTCTTCGGGGGGCGGACACTGGGAGACACTGCGGGAAATGCCGCGGGTGTGGGAGATAGGATACGACACGCTGAGGTTCCGCTTAAAGCCGATGGGCTTTAAGCACACCGGTCTTTTTCCAGAGCAGGCGGTCAACTGGGACGGCATGTCCCGTGAGATCCTGTCCGCCCGTCGCCCTGTGAGAGTGCTCAATTTGTTCGGTTATACGGGCGGAGCCACCCTCGCCTGCCTTCGGGCGGGCGCGTCGGTAACCCACGTGGACGCGTCAAAAGGCATGGTTGCTTGGGGAAAGGAAAACGCCGTCGTTTCCGGCCTTGCCGACAGGCCGGTGCGATGGCTTGTCGATGACTGTGAGAAGTTTGTGGCGCGGGAAATCCGCCGCGGAAGCACCTATGACGCTATTGTCATGGATCCTCCGTCTTACGGACGGGGCCCGGGCGGGGAGATCTGGAAGCTCGAGAGCCGAATTTACGCTTTTCTCTCGGAGTGTGTGAAACTGCTCTCGGAAAATCCTTTATTTGTTATGGTCAATTCTTATACAACCGGTCTCTCTCCCTCCGCGATGGGGTATATGCTCTCTCTCCTGCTCGGGGGCAAAGTGTGCGCGGATGAGATCGGGCTGCGGGTGAGCGAGAGCGGGCTGGTCCTGCCGTGCGGTGCCACCGCCGTGTGGTGTCCCGCATAAAGAGGTGACGGTTTTTCCGATGGACGCGATGTTGAGAGCGGATCGGCTTTCTTTTCGTTACGAGGGCGAGAACGGCGAGGGCGACGTGCTGAAAGATTTGGATTTTTCGGTCGAGCGTGGCTCTTTTGTAGCGCTTCTCGGGCGCAACGGCTGCGGAAAATCCACGTTGGCCAAGCTCTGTAACGCCCTGCTGCTGCCGACCGCCGGAAAAATGCTGGTGAACGGCGCGGACACCTCCGACGAATCGCGCCGGCTGGAGATCCGCAGCGCCGTGGGGATGGTGCTGCAAAATCCCGATAACCAGTTGGTTTCCACCATTGTCGAGGAGGATGTGGCGTTCGGACCGGAGAACCTCGGGGTAGAGCCGGAAGAAATCCGCCGCAGGGTAGACGAGGCGCTGCGCACGGTGGGGATGTACGATGCCCGGAGGCATGCGACGTATAAACTTTCCGGAGGGCAAAAGCAGCGGGTGGCGATCGCCGGCATTCTCGCGATGCTCCCGGAATGTATTGTGCTCGACGAACCTACCGCCATGCTGGATCCGGTGGGGCGCGCCGAGGTGATGGAAACCGTCTGCCGCCTTAACCGGGAGAGGGGTATCACGGTACTGCTCATCACCCATTTTATGGAAGAGGCGGTGCTCGCCGACCGGGTGGCGGTGATGGACGGGGGAAAGATTTTGCTTCAAGGTTCTCCCGGAGAGGTGTTCCGTCACGTGGAGACGCTGCGCGATGCGGCGCTGGACGTTCCCGTTCCCGCCGACCTTTGCTGGAGACTGAGAAAGGCGGGAATTCCCCTGCCGGGAAATATTCTCACGGAGGAAGAATGCGTGCGGGCGCTGAGTCAACGGATGGAGGAAGTCCATGCCCATTCTTGAGGTTCGGGATGTTTCCTATTCTTATTCTGCCGGCACTCCCTACGAAAAGACGGCGCTCGACCACGTTTCCCTCTCGGTCGGGCGCGGGGAATTTATCGGGGTGATCGGGCACACCGGTTCCGGAAAATCCACTTTAATGCAGCATCTCAACGGTCTGCTGCGACCTGACGGCGGAACAATACGGCTGAACGGAAAAGATATTTGGGAAAATCCCAAGAAGATTCGCTCGGTTCGGTTTCAGGTGGGACTAGTGTTTCAATACCCGGAATACCAGTTGTTTGAGGAGACGGTGCGGCGGGATATCGCTTTCGGTCCGCGCAATATGGGGTTGAGTGATGCGGAGATTGCCCGGCGCGTGTCCCGCGCCGCAGAGATGGTGGGGATACCGCAGTCCCTTTTGGAGACGTCCCCCTTTGATTTGTCCGGCGGGCAAAAACGCCGGGTCGCCATCGCGGGCGTGATGGCGATGCAGCCGGACATCCTGGTGCTCGATGAGCCCACGGCGGGGCTGGACCCGGAGGGGAGGGAGAGCCTTCTCTCGCACATCGACCGCTACCGCCGGGAGAACGGCGCCACTGTTCTTTTGGTTTCCCACAGCATGGAGGATGTCGCGCGGATGGCGGATAAAGTGCTGGTGATGCATCAGGGCAAGGTACAGATGTTCGGCTCTGTCTCCGAGGTTTTCTCCCGGGCAAGGGAACTGGAAGCGGAGGGGCTCTCGGTTCCGGCTGTGACCCGTATTTTTATGGCGCTTCGGGAAAAAGGATATGACGTGGGGGAGAATGTCTATACTGTCGAGCAGGCGGTAGAGCGTCTGCTGCCCCTGTTGAGGGGGGGCGAAAAGGGTGCTCAGTGACATCACTATCGGCCAGTATTTCCCCGGCCGTTCTCTGTTGCATCGGTTAGATCCCCGCATAAAGGTTGTGCTGACTCTGCTCTTTGTTGTGTTGGTGTTTGTGCCGCACAACTGGCCGGGACTGCTGGCGGCTGCGGCTTATCTCATCCTCGCCGTCGCGCTCTCCGGCGTGCCGGTACGACTGATTTTCAAGAGTTTTAAACCGTTGCTGCCGGTGATTGTGCTGACGGCTGTCCTCAACATCTTTTATACAAGCAGCGGAGCGGTGCTTTGGCAGTGGAAATTTTTTCACATCACCACCGGAGGATTGATCAACGCGGCCTTTCTGGCAGCGCGCATTCTCTGCCTGATTGCGGGCAGCTCGCTGCTAACCTACACTACCACTCCCACCTCTCTGACGGACGCTCTCGAGAGGCTGCTCAGTCCGCTCTCTTACTTGCATGTACCGGTGCACGAGATCGCGATGATGATGACGATCGCGCTGCGCTTTATTCCCACCCTCATTGAGGAAACGGATAAGATTATGTCCGCGCAAAAAGCTCGAGGCGCGGATATGGAGAGCGGGGGAATCATCCGCCGCATCAAAGGGTTGATTCCTGTGCTGATCCCCCTGTTTGTCTCGTCGTTTCGCAGGGCCTACGAACTCGCTGTGGCGATGGAGTGCCGCTGCTATCACGGCGGGGGCGGCAGGACCAGAATGATTCGTCTGCATCTGGCAGCGCGCGATTTTCTCTGCCTGGGTATCACGGTGCTGCTGCTGGCGCTTGTGATCGCGCTGAATATTCTGCTGCCTTCCGTGCTGGGGTGAGGTGATTCGAAGATGGCGAGGCTTTTGCTGACCCTGCGTTTTGACGGAACGCGATACTGCGGCTGGCAGGTGCAGCCGAACGGCGTTTCGGTGCAAAGCCGGATACAGGATGCCGTCGAGCGGATCACCGGAGTGCGCAGCGGGGTGACCGGATGCAGCCGCACCGACGCCGGGGTTCATGCCGAGATGTTTTGCTGTACCGTGGATACCGGATCCGCCCTGCGCGGGGATAAGCTCACGGCGGCGCTCAACGCGGTGCTTCCGAGGGACATCGCGGTGACGGGCGCCAGAGAGGTACCGCCCTCATTTCACCCCAGATACGACGCGGTGGCCAAGCGCTATGTGTACCGCATCTGGAACGGCAGGGCACGCAATCCCTTTTGGGAAGGTCGCGCATGGCATATCACTCTCCCGCTGCCGCAGGAGAAGCTGAATGGGGCGGCAGCGGATTTTGTGGGCAAACGGAATTTCGCGGCCTTTTGCGCGTCCGGCAGCCGTGTGACAGAAACGGAGCGCACCGTCATGAGCGCCCGCGTTGTTCGAGATGGCGATCTGGTGAGTTTTGAGGTGGAGGCGGACGGTTTTTTGTATCACATGGTCCGCATTATGACGGGCACTCTCGCGGAGATGGCGTTCGGCCGCCTTCCTTATGACGCGGTTCCCGGCATTATCGCTTCGCGTTCCCGAGAACGGGCCGGAATGACGGCACCGGCACACGGACTCTATTTGCAAAGTGTCATGTACGACAATCGATGAAAGGATTGGAGCCGATGTCCAGAAGGATCATCAAGGATTTCAGCCGTCCCGCCCAGACGCAGAATGAGCCGCCGCGCCGCCGCAAAAAAAAGCGGACCTGGCCGCGGGTGCTCGCCATCCTGCTGATTCTGACGGCGGTGGCGCTTGTGGTCTGGCTGCTCGCCTCCAACTGGCAGGACATCGTTCCCGAGAGTCTGGTGTCTTGGATCGAGGATCTCTCGGCGGGTACAACGGGGGGAAGCTGGCCGGTCGAGATCAACGGCAAAGGGGTCGCCGACATCTCGCAGACCGGCTCTCACACTGTGGTTCTCACCGATACCGCGAGCATCTATCTGAACGGGAGCGGGGGAGAATCGGTGCGCCGCACCCATGCCTACAGCCGACCGCTGTTGGACGCTGCGGGGCGTTATGTGCTGGTGGCGGAGCGCGGAGGGAATCGGTACCGCTTAGAAAACCGCTCGCGTGTGCTGCTCGAGAAGACGGTGGAAAATATGATCTACACGGCGGCGGTCAGCGAGCAGGGAGACGTGGCGGCAGTGACCGATTCTTCCCAAAGTCACCTCTCAGAGATCAGCGTGTTTACCCGTAAAGGGGAGCAGCGTTACCGCTGGCTCAGTTCCGAATGGTTGGTGCTGGATATCGCTTTTTCGTCTGACGGCAGACGTCTTGCCGCCGTTGGGTGCCGCTCGGCGGACGGCGCGATGGAATCCGCTCTGATGGTTTTTGATTTGCTCTCGGGCGAAGAACAGCCCGTCACCTATTCCGCGAGGGACGTGATGTATTCCGCAGTTCACTTTTTCCCGGATGGCATGGTCACCGCGATAGGGGACAGTTCACTGCGGGCGGTGAATCCGGGGGGAACGTTGGATCAGACGATTTCCTACGAGGGAAGCGAATTGGTCGGTTTCGCCTTTGCAGGAGGCACAGCGGTTGTGACCCGTCCCTACGGCAGCCAGGAGAGCGGCACTCTGACTCTCTATTCCTCGTCGGGGGATGTGAAACGGCAAGAGAAGTTTGAGGGGGAATTTCGCGATGTTTCCCCCTATCGCAAAGGGGTGCTTTTGCTCACCGACCGTTCTGTGGCGGAGATCGACGCCAACGGTGTGGAGCGCACCGCTGCGGTCTCTGACGACTCGCTGATGGCGGGGTGCGTGGGGGATACCGCGCTGGTGCTCGGGCTCACGCAGCTGTCGTCTGTCGGCTGGGAATAAGGGGAGAAGAGATTTGGCGTGGATTTTGGACGGCGCTCTGATTCTGGTGCTTATCGGCTGTTGTGTCGCCGGGTGGAAGCGCGGCTTTTTTCGCTCGGTGACTCGCCTGCTCGGAAGTCTTATCGCCGTAGTACTCTCGCTGATTCTGGCATCTCCCGTCTCGCAGTGGGTGTTTGACAGCTGGATTTCCCCTCCGCTCACCCGAGCGATAGAGCGCCAGCTCGTGCAGGCGGCGGTGACCACTTCCGAGGAGCTGCAAAATCGGCTTGCCGCGGCCCTCAACGGGCTCCCCGATCTTTTGCGCCAGGCTCTGGACGCTTACGGGGTGAGCACACCGGAGCAAATCGGACAGATGCTCTCGGAGAGCGGTGAAAGTACCTCTGTGCTTGCGTCGGCGATCGTTCGGGGAGTGATGCGTCCCATGCTTCTGTTTTTGCTGTCATGTTTGTGCTTTTTGCTGTTGTTTCTTGTGCTCTCGCTGATTATGCGGTTGCTCGCCCGGGCGTTGGAGAGGGCAGTCGATTTGCCGGTGGTTCGAAACATCAACAGGCTGCTCGGCGGCGCGATAGGGTTGTTGCGCGGCGGCATAACGGCGCTTGTGCTGGTCACCGCTCTGCAGATGCTGATGACCGCCGTGGGAGAGACTTTTCCCGTCTCGCAGGAGACGGTTTCCCGCACGGTGCTGGTCTCCTGGGTCGCCGACCATAACCCGCTTTTGTATCCGCAACTGTTTACCGATGCCTTTCACTAAACCGTAGGTGGTGCTGGTATGATCAAATGGGAGTGGACCATTCCGAACATTCTCTCGCTGATACGTATAGCGCTGGTTCCGGTGTTTGCGGCGCTGTATCTGCAGAGTGCGCAAAATCCCGTGCTGCTTTGGTGGGCGGTCGCGGTGCTCGCCCTCTCCGGGCTGACCGATCTTGTCGACGGCAAAATTGCCCGGGCGCTGAATCAGGTCAGTGAGATCGGCAAGGTTCTCGACCCGATCGCCGACAAGATCACCCAGGTGACGGTGGTATTCTGTCTGGCCATCCGTATGCCTCAGCTGTGGCCGCTTCTGATTCTCTGCGCGGTCAAGGAGATTTTGCAGGCTATCGGGGCTTTTATCATGTTCAGGCGCGGAGTGAAAGTGCAGTCTGCCCGCTGGTACGGCAAGGTGAGTACCTTTGTCTTTTACTTTGCGATGGCGCTGGTGGTCGTCTTTCCCCCGAGGGGGAAACCGCTGCTTTTCGGTTGGAATATGCCGCTGTGGCTGTTCGGTGTTCTGATCTTTTTGGTCACCGCCTGTATGCTGTACGCCTTTTACCAATACGTGCTGCTCTACCGCCGCCTCACCGCGCAGCAGAACAGAATGCGTGAAACGCCGACCGATACGATATCCGGGGATTCGGAGGAGGAAATCGATTTATGATGTGTTCACGATGCAAAAAACGTCCGGCGGTGGTGTTTATCACCCGGCAGGAAGGAGATAAGACCATCAACGACGGCATATGTCTCACCTGCGCCAAGGAGCTGAATATCGGGCCTGTCAACCAGCTGCTTGATAAATTCGGCATCTCTGATGACGATCTCGAACAGATGGACGAGCAGCTCGGGGAGATGATGGGGGAGATGCAGGAAAACGGGTCGTTTGACCCGGGAGGGGCGGCCACTTTTCCGCTCTTCCGCAATTTTTTGAGCAACTCACAAAACGCACAGCCTCCGGCGGAGAAGCCTCCCGAAAACACCCCCGATCACGGCACTGTGCGCACCGAGAAAAAGGCAAAAAAAGAGAAAAAGCGCCGTTATCTCTCCCAGTACTGTGCCGATCTCACCGCCCGCGCGAGGGAGGGGAAGCTCGACCCGGTCATCGGGCGGGACCGTGAGATTTACCGGGTTGTTCAAATTCTCTCCCGCCGCACCAAAAACAATCCCTGCCTCATCGGTGAGCCGGGTGTCGGCAAGACGGCGATCGCCGAAGGACTCGCCCTGCGCATCGCGCGTGGGGAGGTTCCCACCCGGCTGCAGGACAAGGAAATACAGCTGCTGGATCTGACGGCTCTGGTCGCCGGAACACAGTTTCGAGGGCAATTTGAGAGCCGTATCAAGGGACTTGTGGACGAAATCAAAGAGGAGGGCAATATTATCCTCTTTATTGACGAAGTCCACAATCTTGTGGGGACGGGCGACGCGGAGGGCAGTATGTCCGCCGCCAATATCCTGAAGCCTGCGCTCTCCCGCGGAGAATTGCAGGTGATCGGTGCGACCACATTTGACGAATACCGCAGGCATATCGAAAAAGACGCGGCACTTGAACGCCGCTTTCAGCCGGTCACGGTGGAGGAACCCTCTATCGAGGATACGGTGGAGATTCTCAAAGGTGTGCGCCCGTATTACGAGCAGTTTCACGGGGTAACTCTCTCCGACGGTCTGGTGCGGCAGGCGGTGCGGCTTTCCGAGAGGTACATCACCGACCGCTTTCTGCCGGACAAGGCGATTGACCTGTTGGACGAGGCGTGCGCCGCGGCCGCTCTCAAAAACAAGACGGCGGACCAGTATGCTTCTCTGCTCAAGGAAATCTCTCAGCTTCAGGAAGAGGAGGAAACCGGCCGCACGGGGGAAGAGCCGGTCGATTACGAGCAAATGGCCAGGATCCACTCCCAGCTGTTACAGACCCAGCAGGCGGCGGACGCGATCCACGATGCCGCCACGAAGGCGCCGGTCACCACGGAGGATCTGGCGGCGGTCATCGAGCTGTGGACAGGCATCCCCGCCGCCAAGGTTCAGGAAAATGAGCTCTCCAAACTCGCCCATCTGGAGGACGAACTGAAGAAAAGCATTGTCGGTCAGGACGAAGCTATATCTCTGGTCGCCGCGGCGGTGCGCCGCAGCCGGGTGCAGATCAGTTCCCGACGCCGTCCCGCGTCTTTTATCTTTGTGGGGCCCACGGGGGTGGGCAAGACCGAGCTTGTGAAGGTGCTCTCGCGAGAGCTCTTCGACACACCGGACACGCTGATACGCCTCGATATGTCCGAGTTTATGGAAAAGTATGCGGTTTCCCGCATCATTGGCTCTCCTCCGGGCTATGTCGGGTACGACGAGGCGGGGCAGCTCACCGAAAAAGTGCGGCGCAAACCGTATTCGGTTTTGCTGTTCGACGAGATTGAGAAAGCGCACCCTGACGTGCTCAATATTCTTCTGCAAATACTTGACGAGGGCCGTGTGACCGACGCGCACGGTCGTGTGGTCAATTTTGAAAACACGGTTATCGTGATGACCTCCAACGCCGGCAGTCAGGTGCAGGAAAATCTCATGGGCTTCGGGAAAACGGACGCTCAAGCGTCCCGCGATAAAGCGGAGAAGGCGCTTCGGGAATTTTTGCGCCCTGAGTTTATCAGCCGGGTGGACGAGGTGGTCTATTTCTCTCCGCTGTCCGCCGAGAGTTATGTCCAAATCGCGGAACTGATGCTTTCCGAACTCAGGGAACCGCTCGCCGAGCGCGGTATCGACTTCACTTGGGACACCGATGCCGCCGCTGCGCTCGCCGAAATGTCTACCGGGGGAAAACGCGGCGCGCGGGATCTGCGCAACGCCGTGCGTCGACAGGTGGAGGACCGCATCGCGATGATGCTGGTGGAACGCGGAGATGCCTCTCCCGCCGCCATTCGTGTGGTCAGAGACGGGGACGGCGTGGCTCTCCGCGTATCGGACGAGGGGGATGCGCAATGATGGACGATCGGTTGACGGAAATCCCTGTCGGAAGGCGGACGGTGTTTGAGGGAAAGGTTATCACCGTTCGGTGCGATACCGCCCGCCTGCCGAACGGCTCCACCGCGTCGCGCGAGGTGGTCTGCCACCCTGGCGGCGTGTGCATCGCGCCGCTTACCGCCAAAGGGGAGCTTTTGTTTGTGCGGCAGTTTCGCTATCCGTTTTCACAGATCGTCACCGAACTGCCCGCCGGAAAACTGGAACCGGGGGAGGATTCTTTGTCCGCCGGCATCCGCGAGCTTCGTGAGGAGACCGGCGCGACGGCGCGAAGCATGACTTCTCTTGGGCATATGTACCCGACTCCCGGATACTGCGGGGAAATCATTCATCTCTATCTCGCCACAGGGCTAGTTTACGGGGAACGCTCGCCCGACGAGGACGAATTTCTCGATCTTCTGCGCCCGGTTCCTCTCGAACAGGCGGTGAAGATGGTGATGGAGGGCGAGCTGCCCGATGCCAAGACACAACTCGCGGTTCTCAAGCTTTGGTTTCTGAGAGAGAGTGGCAAACTGTAACGGCGGACGCCTCCGGCGGTATCCTCTCGGCCGTGCCGCCCGAAAAATCATGGAAAATTTTTCTTTTGACGCAATAAAGCGCTTCCTTTGCGCATTATCTTTTATGGAAGCGCCCTTCTTCCACCGTAGACCGAGCAACTTCAGGGGAAAGCAGGTATCGCTATGGCAAACAACAGACGGCTGAACAGCGTCCAACTCGACGCGCAACTGCGCCTCATCGCGCAGGGGGAGAAAAAGGCCTTCGAGCAACTGTACGGAGATACGCGCGCGGCAGTATACAGCTTGTGCCTTTCCATCCTCAAAAATCGACAAGACGCCGAGGACGCCATGCACGACTGTTACCTGAACCTGTTCACATCGGCGGGGGAATACCGGACCATGGGCAATCCCATGGCGTGGGTACTCACGGTGGCGCGCAACTGCAGTCTGCAGATTCTGCGTCAACACCGCCGTGAAGTGCCCACAGAGGATCTCCCTGTCTTTGAGCAGGCGGAATGCTCGGTGGTGGACCGTCTGGCGCTCACCGAATGTCTGCGCGCCCTCGACGACGACGAGAGGCAGATCGTGGTGCTGCACGCGGTGGCCGGTTACAAACACCGTGAGAGTGCCCAGCTTCTGGGCATACCTCTTGGCACCGTGCTGTCCAAGTACCGTCGGGCGATGGCGAAACTTCGCAGGTTACTTTAAGAGAGGAGAGCAGTATTATGCGAAACCGGGAAATAGAGGAGAGACTGGCGAGAGGGTTTACCTCTGTCACACCGGACCGTTTTGAGCAAATCGAGAAGGATTGCCCCGAGGTTCCGAAGGTCGCGCCGCAGCCCGTTCAGCAGGTGCCGAAGCGCTCCCCCGTGTGGATAAAATGGGTGGCGTGCGCCGCGGCGGCTTTGGTTCTGGTGGCGGGAGGCGTTGTCGGATTGCGGGTGTGGCGCACCGATTACGCGGTCGATTCCACCGTGGCGCTGGAGGTCAATCCCAGCCTGGAAATCGCGGTCAACGAGAAAGAAAACGTTCTGGACGTCATCCCCAAAAACGACGACGCCAAAGTGGTCATCGGGGATATGAACTTCAAGGGCAGCTCGCTGGAAGTCACCACCAACGCGCTGATCGGTTCCATGCTGAGAAACGGATTTCTCAACAACAGCGCCAATTCCATTCTGGTCAGCGTGGCCAGCCGCGATGCCCAGCGGGGTACCGCTCTGGAGCAGAAGGTCACCGCGGAGATCGACAACATCCTGACGACCGGCAATTTTACGGGGTCGGTACTCAGCCAGACCATTCAGCAGGACGATACCGCGAAGGAGATCGCCGAGGCCTACGGTATCACGGTGGGCAAGGCGCAGCTCATCGAGCAGATCGTCGCTCTCGACCCGCGCTACACTTTGGAAGATCTGGCGGGCCTGTCCATCAACGAGCTCAATCTCCTGCAGCGCGCGAGCGGACTGTCTCTGCCTGAGGTCGGCGTCGTCGGCACCGCGAGCGACACCGCGTACATCGGCAGGGATGCCGCCAAGGCGGCGGCGCTGCAAAAGGCGGGGCTGACCGAATCCGAAGTCACCCATCTCAAGGTCTCCATGGATTTGGAGTTTGGCCTGATGGTCTACGAGGTGGAGTTTGACTGCCGCGGCATGGAGTACGAGTACGACATCAACGCCACCACCGGCGAGATTGTCAAAGAGCGCATTGAGCCGAACGACGACTATGTCCCCGGCTCGGGGGATAGCGGCACCGCGCCCACCACCCCGACGGCGGCTCCCACCACGCCGACCACGGGTGCCGGCGCGACGGCTCCCACGGTGTCTCCCACCGTTCATCCGACGGCGGCCCCGACGGTCACTCCGCCCGTGGTACCCACCGTCGCACCGACGGCGGCTCCCACCGCCGCTCCCACCGTCCGCCCGACACAGGCTCCCACCGCCGCGCCGACTCAGCGCCCCACTCAGGCTCAGGGGCAGAACGGCAACATCAGCGAGGAGGTCGCGAAACAGGCCGCTTTGAAGCACGCCGGGCTTTCGGCCGATCAGGTGCGCTTCACCAAGGTCAAGCTGGACCGCGACGACGGCCGCTGGGAGTATGAGATCGAATTTGTCAGCGGCGAGATGGAGTACGATTACGAGATCGACGCGGCCACCGGAGCGATTCTCGATTACGACCGCGACTGGCTGTACGACGACTGAGCGAACCATGCCATAAAAAAGCCCCCGTCCAAAGGCCGTTCGGCTTTAGGGCGGGGGCTATTCCAATTTTCTCAGGCTGTCTCAAGCGCGATCTCGTGCCCGCTCTCGGAGGAATCGTAAATCCCCTGCATGATGCGGGCGGTGGGGACCACGGTGTCGATGTGCGAGGGGAGTTTCTCCCCGGTTTGGATACACGAGACAAAGGAGTTGATCTCGTTTTGGAACATATCCACCGACGGGAACGACGGCGCCATATCGTAGAGCATACCGTCCTTGACGCCGTACAGACGGAAATCACCGCCGTATTGCAGCCGGACGCCGGCCTTGTCCCCCAGAAAATCGATGTACATCTCTCCCACGCCGATGTTCTGCGCCCAGGCGCCGTTCAGGGTGATGGTGGGGCCGGCGGTGCGTATCAGCGCGGTGACGAAATCGTCCACGTCGTAGACGCCGTGCTCAAAATCGGCCGAGGGCTTGGCCCACATATTCACATAGGTGTAGTCCTTGATGTTTTTGCCCAGCTTGCAGTAGGCCTTGCCGGAAACCGTCTTGGGGGCCGGGTCGCCGGTGCAGTACATGATGAGGTCGAGAAAATGCACCCCCCAGTCGATGAGGACGCCGCCCCCCGCGATCGCCTTTTGGGTGAACGGACCTCCGATGCCCGGAATCGAGCGGTGCGCCCGAAAGGAGCCGTACACATGGTACACCTCGCCCAGTTCGCCCTCGTCGATGAGGGCCTTGATATGGTTGACCGCCGAGTTGAACCGGTTGACCACCCCGATGTTCAGCACCTTGCCGGTCTCGTGCTGGACTTTTTGCATCTCCAGCACCTCGCCGAGGGTGCGCGCTGCGGGCTTTTCGCACAGCACGTGCTTGCCCGCCCGCATCGCGTCGATGGAGATTTGCGGGTGCATATGGTTCGGGGTGCACACCGAGACCGCCGTAATCTCGGGGTCGGCGAGGGCGACGCGGTAATCCTCGATCGCCTCGCCGCAGCCGTATTTTGCCACGGCCTCCCGGGCGCGTTCCGGCAGAATATCGCAGAAATATTTGATTTCCGCGCCCTCGCAGTTGAGGTACGAGGGGATGTGCGCGCTGTTGGCGATGGTGCCGCAGCCGATCACCGCCACTTTGATGTTGCTCATACGTCAGCCCCTTTTCACATTTTGGAGCGCAGCAGCTCCATGGCGAGGCGGATGTCCGCCACCGGGTCCGCGCCGACCTCGCGCTCGATAGTCAGATAGCCGTGATAGCCGATCTTGCGCAGAGCTTCAAGATAGCGGTCGAAATCCACCTGACCTTCGCCGAGCGGGGTCTCTAAGAAACATTTCCCGATATCCACGCCGTCCACGTTCTCGTCGTAGATGTTCATCGGGTCGGTCTTATTCAGCATCACGCCGTCTTTGGCGTGGGTGTGCACGATGTACTCCTTGAGGATATCCACCGCCTCCACCGGGTCCTGCCCCGTCACCATCACAAAGTTCGCGGGGTCCAGATTGACCGCCATGCCCCGGCAGGAGAGGCTGTCGAGGAACCCTTTCAGCGTGGGCGCCTTCTCGGGGCCCGTCTCGATGGCGAAGTGCATCCCCTTGGTGTCGGCGTAGGAGCCGAGCTCATAGCACGCCTCCTGCATCACCTTGTACCTGTCGCACGCGCTGTCGGCGGGAATCACGCCGATATGGGTGGTGACCACCGGCGCGCCCAGCTCGCACGCGGCGTCCAGAATCTTCTTGGACGTGGCGATCTTCCCCGGATTGTCCTGCGCGCGGGTGAACCCGTGCCCGCCCAAATCGCCGCAGACGGCGGAAACTTCCAGAGAATTTGCCTTCAGCAGCTGTTTGACCTCCTCCACTTTCGCGGGGGTCATGTTGTCCGGCGCGAGCTCACCGCCCACCATGTACATCTGCACGCCGTCCGCTCCCAGCGAGTGCGCGAGTTCCACGTTGGTCTTGAAATCGCGGCGAAAGCTGTCCGTGATCACACCGATCTTGAAATCTTTCATGTCGCATCCAACCTCACTTTTCACATTCTGGAATAGCCCGGCGCGGGTTTCGCGCCGACAAAAGCTATTGTAGCATATTGTCGCCGTTTGTAAAGGGGTTTTCGGCAAAAAAAGCGGGGCGAAAGCGTTTGCTTTCGCCCCGCCCGCCGTGATGAGCGCGGGAGTTCGGCTCACCGCGGGTTGGTTTTTATATCTTTCTGCCCGCCGCCGCGAGATAGACGAGGTAGGCGTCCGAAAGATTGATCTGGCCGTCGCCGTTGACATCGCCGTACGCGAGGATCAGATCGTCGGCCTTCGCCTGGCCGGACGCCACGACGAACAGGCTCAGCGCATCGGAGATATCGATGTCGCCCGTGCCGTCCACATTGCCGGCCTCCAGCTTCTTCAGAGCGTTCAGCGCGTCGGTGAGGGCCTTCGCGGCGGCATCTACCTGTTCCTGCGTCGCGTCCGCGTTGTCGCGCACGGCCTTCGCCTCGGTCAGCGCCTCTTGCAGCGCGCTCCGGCTGTCGATGGTATAGTCTTCGGAGTTCAGCGCCTCCGCCTGAGCGATCGCGGCATCGAGAGCCGATTTGTCCACGGCCTTCTTCAGCGCGCTCACGGCGGCATCCAGCGCCTCTTTCGCGGCGTCCACCTGTTCCTGCGTCGCGTCCACGTTGTCGCGCACGGCCTTCGCCTCGGTCAGCGCCTCTTGCAGCGCCGCCCAGCTCTCGGTGGTGTACTCATCGGCATTCAGCGCTTCCGCCGAAGCGATCGCGTCGTTGAGCGCCGTCTTGTCGCCGCGCTCCACCAGCGCCGCGATGGCGTCGGCCAGCGCCTGAGCGGCGGCGTCCACATCCGACTGCACCGCTTTCTCATCTTCGTTGACGGCGAGCGCCTTTTGCAGCGCGTCTTCCAGCGCCGCCCAGCTCTCGCTGGTGTAATCGTCCTCGTTCAGTGCCTGCGCGCTCGCGATTTGCTTGGCGAGCTCGCCCTTGTCGGCCACCGATTCCAGCGCGTCGAGAGCCTCTCTCAGCGCCTGTTCCGCGGCGTTGATCTCGCTCTGCGTCGCGTCGGGGTTCCCGGCCGTTTCCTTGGCGGGGGCGAGGGCCTCCTGCAGAGCCGCCCAGCTCTCCTTCGTGTAGTCGCTCTCGGAGAGGGATTCGGCGGTCGCGATGGCCTCGTCGAGCCCCGTGGTGTCGTGCAGCGGGACCAGGTTGTCCATGGCGTCGCGCAGCGCGTCGATGGCGCCTTGAATCGTGTCGGGAGAGGGGGAGATCAGCGGATTGAGCACTTCGTTGTAAATGCTCCAGCCGTTGTCGTACGCCGCCTGGAAGTCGGCCCAGCTCTCCGGGGTGTAATCGTCCTGTTTCAGCTTGGCGGCCTCCTGCAGCAGGGCATACAGCTCGCTCGCGTCGATCGCGCCGTAGGCGCTGATATAGGTGTCGCCCTCGATGTTCTGCACGGTGACGGTTCCCGTATCCGCGTCATAGGTGTAGTTGAAGGTCATGAGCCCGTCGCTGTAGACATAGACCTCGTCCTCCAGAGGCACCGTGTAGCCGGGGTCGGGCACCAGCGTCACGCTGAACGCCTCGCCCTCCCGGACATAAGAGCGGTACATATAGGTGTGCGCGTCGAAGAAATCCGGGTCTGTTCCGATGTCCAGAAAATCTTCCACTGAATCGTCCGGGGTCGGGTCGGCGGGGGTGAGATACACGGGGTACACGCCGAACTCATAGACGTTCGCGAGCGTGGCGTTCCCCTCCGCGTCCACGGTGACGTCGGTGTAGGTCCAGTCGTTCAGGGTGTCGCGGGTCTTGACGGTAAATTCGCCTTCCGGCAGCCAGAGATAGAGGCTGTCGTCGTCCGGGTGCAGACCCGCGACCGAGACCTCGTCGCCGTAGGGCTCGCCCGTGTGCACCGTCTCCCCGCTGTCGTCCGTCGTGTCTTTGAAGGCGGGGTCGCTCGCCTTGGCGACGATAAGTCCGCTCAGTCCATT
>CAZGXK010000005.1:29983-35078 GCA_964529775.1 uncultured Eubacteriales bacterium | reverse complement strand
TGTCTCGGCCAACGGGAGTATGTCACTTTCGAGTACCGATGAATTCATTTTTATGGAGGAGGGAAGTAAGGTGCCGAGAAGAGGTTCTATTCCCAAACGCGATGTTTTGCCCGACCCGCTTTACCATTCCAAATTGGTGACCAGGCTGATCAACAACATCATGCTGGACGGCAAGCGCGGCGTGGCGCAGAAGATCGTGTACGGGGCGTTCGACATCATCCGGGAAAAGACCGACAAAGACCCGCTGGAGGTTTTTGAGCAGAGCATGGAAAACATCATGCCGCTCTTGGAGGTCAAGGCCCGCAGAGTGGGCGGCGCCACTTATCAGGTGCCCATCGAGGTGCGCCCGGAGCGCCGGCAGACGCTGGGGCTTCGCTGGCTGACCACCTATTCGCGCAACCGTTCGGAGCGCACGATGAAGGAGCGGCTCGCCAACGAGATTATGGATGCCGTGCAGGGCAACGGCGGCGCGGCCAAAAAGCGCGACGACACACATAAGATGGCAGAGGCCAACAGGGCTTTTGCGCATTTCAGATGGTAATGACGGACATTTAGGAGGAAGAGAATGGCCAGACAGGTACCCCTGGAACTGACCAGAAACATCGGGATCATGGCGCATATCGACGCGGGTAAAACCACGACGACCGAGCGCATTCTGTTCTACACTGGCATCAATTATAAGATGGGCGAAGTGCACGACGGCGGCGCAACCATGGACTGGATGGAACAGGAGCAGGAGCGAGGCATCACCATCACTTCCGCTGCCACCACCTGTTTCTGGAAAGACAAGCAGGGAAGGAATAACCGCATCAACATCATCGACACCCCGGGCCATGTGGATTTCACCGTGGAGGTGGAGCGCTCGCTGCGGGTGCTCGATGGATCGGTGACGGTGCTGTGCGCCAAGGGCGGCGTGGAGCCGCAGTCCGAGACAGTGTGGCGTCAGGCGGACAACTACCATGTCCCGCGCATGGCGTACGTCAACAAAATGGACATCATGGGCGCCGATTTTTACCGGGTCGTCGATATGATGAAGGAGCGCCTCAAGTGTAACGCGGTGCCCATTCAGCTGCCCATCGGGGCGGAAGACACGTTCCGCGGCATCATCGATTTGGTGGAGATGAAGGCGGACGTCTACTACGACGACCTCGGCAAGGATATGCGGGTGGAAGAGATTCCCGCCGATATGCTCGACAAGGCAAAGGAATACCGCGAGGCCCTTCTGGAAGCGGCGGCGGAGCAGGACGACGACCTGATGGAAAAATACTTTGCCGGCGAGGAAATCACCACGGACGAATTGCAGGCGGTGATCCGCAAGGCCACCATCGCCAACAAAATGGTGCCGGTGGTATGCGGGACGTCGTACCGCAACAAGGGCGTGCAGAAGCTGCTCGACGCGATTGTCGCCTATATGCCCGCCCCCACCGACGTCCCCGCGATCAGGGGGACAAACCCGCGCACGGACGAGGAAGTGGTGCGCCATTCCTCCGATTCCGAGCCGTTTGCCGCGCTGGCGTTTAAGATCGCGACCGACCCGTTTGTGGGGAAGCTGTGCTTTTTCCGCGTCTACTCCGGCACGGTGCAGGCGGGGTCAATGGTCTACAACGCCAATAAGGATATTCACGAGAGGTTCGGCAGGATTGTACAGATGCACTCCAACGAGCGCAAGGATATCGACACGGTTTACGCGGGGGATATCGCCGCCGCAATCGGTCTCAAGAACACCACCACAGGCGACACGCTGTGCGATGAAAAACATCCGGTGGTTTTGGAATCGATGGAATTTCCGGATCCCGTGATTCGGGTCGCCATCGAACCCAAGACCAAGGCCGGCCAGGAAAAAATGGGCATCGCGCTCTCCAAGCTCGCCGAGGAGGACCCGACTTTCAAGACCTACACCGACGAGGAGACCGGGCAGACCATCATCGCCGGCATGGGCGAGCTGCACCTGGAGATCATCGTCGACCGCCTGCTGCGCGAGTTCAAGGTGGAGGCGAACGTCGGCGCCCCGCAGGTGGCGTACAAGGAGACCATCCGCAAGAACGCGGATGTGGACCACAAGTACGCCCGTCAGTCGGGCGGCAAGGGCCAGTACGGCCATGTTAAGATCCGTGTGGAACCCAACGAGAGCGGCAAGGGCTACGAGTTCATCAACTCGGTGGTCGGCGGCGTGATTCCCAAAGAATATATCCCCGCGGTGGACCAGGGTATTCAGGGCGCGATGCAGTCCGGCATACTCGCGGGCTACCCCGTGGTGGATGTGAAAGTGGAGCTGTACGACGGCTCGTATCACGAGGTCGATTCTTCCGAAATGGCGTTTAAGATCGCCGGTTCCATGGCGTTTAAGGAGGCTATGCGCAAGGCGGACCCCGTATTGCTCGAGCCGATTATGAAAGTGGTCGTCATCGTCCCCGAAGAGTATATGGGGGACGTCATCGGCGATCTCAATTCGAGGCGCGGCATGATTCAGGGCATGGAGGCGGTTTCCGGGGCGCAGCAGATCAACGCGATGGTGCCGCTCTCCGAGATGTTCGGCTACGCCACCGATCTGCGCTCCCGCACTCAGGGGCGCGGACAGTACACCATGGAGCCGAGCCATTACGCGGAGCTGCCGAAGAGCGTCTCCGAGAAGATCATCGCCCAGCGCGGTAAAAACGAGGGCTGACACCCGCTCCGCCGCTCGGCGGGAAGAGGCGTTTGACACCACTTTTTTTGCAAAAACACTTGCATTTTCCCGCGCAAGTTGGTAGAATGAGTGCAGTAACTTTCATCACCCGGAAATTTTCGCTTAACAGAGTTTCAAAGGAGGAACATTTTCAATGGCAAAGGCAAAATTTGAACGCACCAAACCCCATGTGAACATCGGGACCATCGGTCACGTCGATCACGGCAAAACCACGCTGACCGCGGCGATCACCAAGGTTCTGAACATGAAGGGCGAGGCCGAGTATGTGGACTACGCGAACATCGATAAGGCGCCGGAAGAGCGCGCGCGCGGGATCACGATCAACACCGCCCATGTGGAGTATCAGACCGAGAAGCGCCACTACGCGCACGTCGACTGCCCCGGCCATGCCGACTATGTCAAGAACATGATCACCGGTGCCGCGCAGATGGACGGCGCTATCCTGGTGGTATCCGCCGCCGACGGCCCGATGCCGCAGACCCGCGAGCACATCCTGCTCTCCCGCCAGGTGGGCGTGCCGTATATCGTGGTGTTCCTGAACAAGTGCGATCAGGTCGATGACGACGAGCTGCTCGAACTGGTTGAGATGGAAGTCCGCGATATGCTCAACGAGTATGAGTTCCCGGGCGACGAGACCCCGATCATCAAGGGTTCCGCCCTGCAGGTGCTGGAGAGCACCTCCACCGATCCGGACGCGCCGGAGTACAAGTGCATCTGGGAGCTGATGGACGCGGTCGACAACTACATCCCCACCCCCGAGCGCACCACCGATCTGCCCTTCCTGATGCCTGTTGAGGATGTGTTCACCATCACCGGGCGCGGCACCGTGGCGACCGGCCGTGTGGAGCGCGGTCAGCTGAAGATGTCCGAGGAAGTGGAGATCATCGGTCTCACCGAGGAGCGCCGCAAGACGGTGGTCACCGGCATCGAGATGTTCCGCAAGATACTGGACTACGCGGAGGCCGGCGACAACATCGGCTGCCTGCTGCGCGGTGTGCAGCGCAACGAGATCGAGCGCGGCCAGGTGCTGTGCAAACCCGGCTCCATTCATCCGCACACCAAATTCCGCGGGCAGGTGTATGTTCTGTCCAAGGATGAGGGCGGCCGCCATACCCCGTTTTTCAACAACTACCGCCCGCAGTTTTATTTCCGCACCACCGATGTGACCGGCGTCATCACCCTGCCCGAGGGCGTGGAGATGTGTATGCCCGGCGATAACGTCGAGATGGACGTGGAACTGATCACCCCGATCGCCATTGAGGAAGGTTTGCGCTTCGCTATCCGTGAGGGCGGGCGCACCGTGGGCTCCGGCGTGGTCACCAAGATCAACGAGTAAGGAATTTTGAAAAAGAGGGGAAAAGGGACACTCCCTTTCTTCCCCTCTTTTTGCATCTCATCATGGGGTTCGTCGCGCACGGAATGCTTGCTGGCGCTTTTTCCACGGGTTATTTACGCGGTGTTGCCCCCTGCCGAGAGGGGAGTGTTTTATGATGAAGCGATTGGGCAAGAGAATAGTGTGCCTGCTGCTGGGGGCGGGATTGCTGCTGGGATATGTCCCGACGGCACTCGCGGCGGACGCGACCACCGTGCAGGTGGTGGCGACCTACGACCAGAAGGATGCCCGCTCCATGCTCCCGCGGATCAACGATTTTCGGCAGGGAGATGAGGCGTGGTACTGGGACGAGACGGACACCCGCAAGGTGCAGGTATCCGGTTTGAAACCGCTCTCGTATGATTACGGCTTGGAGCGGATCGCCATGCGCCGGGCGGCGGAGATTTCGCTGCTGTTTGAGCACCAGCGACCGAACGGCGACACCTGCTTTTCCGCTTACCGGGAGTTTGGGTATGAGGTGGTCACCGCGGGGGAAAATATCGCATATTTGCAATTTTCTGACGCGAACGCGGCGGTCGCGTTGGAGTTATGGAAAGAAACCGATTACCCATACGGGGGTCAGGGGCACCGGCGCAATATGCTCGACGCCGATTTCACCGCCATCGGCATTGCGCACGCGAGGGTGAACGGCGTGGATTACTGGGTGCAGGAGCTGGGCTCTCCCAACACCGGCGCCGCCGATCCCCACCCCTCTTCAGAACCGGTCGCGGTAACCGTTGAGCTGGAACATCGCTGGGAGGAGGGGGACGTTCTTTCGGAACCGACCTTTTGGCAGGCGGGGATGAGGACGGTCACCTGCTTAAACTGCGGCGTCTCCGATATCGCCGAGATGCCCTGTTATCATGACCAGGTGCGGGACGGCGGCGTATCCGAGGTGATGCCGGTGTTCGCCGCGCTGGCCGGGAAACAGGAGTGGTCTCTTTCGCCGGAGGCGGTGGATACCGACGGAGACGGGAAAGTGGACGTCGCCGATATCCTGACTCTCTATTTGCTTGCGAGTGGGACGAGGTAACGCT
>CAZGXK010000005.1:24840-29973 GCA_964529775.1 uncultured Eubacteriales bacterium | reverse complement strand
CCCCGCCCGCGCCGCCGACCTACCGGCGGCGCGGGCGGGGTTTTGTGCCGAAGGGAGGACGCGCTCATTCTCCCAGTTTCAGGCGGACGGTGCCGTCGGAGGCAACCTCGGCTCTCATCTTTTTGAGGTAGCGGTCGTAGAATTTATCCCGTTCCTTGGGGGTCATTTGTACCCAGTTGCTGGCGATGACGCTGTCCAGCAGAGAGGCGGCGTTGAGGTGCAGCGCCTCGTCCAGCTTTTTCTGGATCTCGGTGGTCAGCACCATCGTCTTGATTTTGAAGCTTGCCCCGGTATAAAAATCGTTGAGGAAGCAATAGGGAATTTTGTCGTTCTCCAGTTCCCGCTGGTATCTCTCGCTGAATTTTTCCTTTTCCACCATCACCAGAAACCGGCAATCGGACACCGTGTTCCGTATGGTCTGCATCGAACCCAGATAATCGCTGTCGCTGGAGACCAGCATCACAGCATCGGAATGATTCAAAGCCACTTCCAGAGCGGTTTGCGTGGCGAGTACCTGGTCCAGCTGGGATTTTTCCACCTTGACCCGCTTGACGTTGTTTCTCCGGATATCGAGCTTGGAAGAGAGCACGTTCCATTCGGGGAGTATCTCCCATTCGGTGGTGGTGTAATCACTGTCGAAGAGAAGCACTTTGCCGATTTTTTCGAGGTTGGGTTTGGAAAGACTGCTCAGCGCGGCCGCCAGACGGATCGGGTCGGAATTTTCACAGTCGACCGAAACGACCACTTGAGTGGCGCGAGTGAAGAAATCCTGCATATCCCCCCGCGCGATGTCGCCCACATCCCTGACCAGGCTGAGATTGTCAAAGACATCCTCGTTGGCTTCGTACAGAAGCTCCACAAATTTCGCATCGTGGTACAGAATATTGCCGTCGAACGGCCCCTGCCAGTTGAGATAGGTTTGATAGGGATATTTTTTGAAGTTGGCCTGAAAATCTTTTCCCGCCGCCTTGACACCCTCCGGCTTGGTCCCCTGCGGCATTTTGAACAGCGCCTTGATGTATTCCCAGTTGATCCACTCCGGAAACAGACTTTGACATATGCCGATACGGTTGCTGATTTCTTTGTTGATGGCGATCATGTATTCGGTGACGTCCGGGTGGCTTTTCTGAAGAGAAATGCCGTCCGCCGACAGTTGATCTACCGCGTCTTTGGGGATGAATTCCGGCAGAGAGCCGAGGTTTGTGAGATTGTAACGGAACTCGTGGCTGATTTTTTGAAAATGGCTCATCAGCGCGGTGCGCACCCGGCAGAGATTTCGGATGATCCGTGCACTTGAATTTTGCTCCAGAGTATCCCAGATGTCTTTCTGAAAGGGGCTTCGTTTGCCCTCTCCGTTTTCCCTCTCCTCGAGAACATCCCGGTCGATGCCGATCAGAAAGCCCACCAGGGAGACTATTTCGTATTTATTGTTGTGATAATCCGAAAACCGCCGTTTCTCCGCATCCTCCCCCGGCGGAAACGACGCCATATACTCATCCGCTGTCATAATAAGAACCTCCTTCGTCTTTTTTGCCGTTCGGCAATCGCTATTATATCATCTTCGGCGGGAATTTACAATTCGCACGGCGAAAAAGGATTGCATTATACGGGGTTTTGTGGTATGCTTAAATTGTAGCGAGGGGAGCCGCTCGGCGGCTGAGAGTAAGGCGAACACCTTTGACCCTTTGAACCTGTTTGGGTAATGCCAACGTAGGGAATGCCTCAGTGCCCGAGAGTGTTTGCGAGAGCATCCGTTGCGGCGGTATAACCGAACGGATGCTCAAATTTTTATTCCAAGGAGATGTTTTCGGAATGAGAGCGAGTATGGCCATTCAGATTGAGCCGAATTGTCCGGACGATAAGGAGGCGGTGCGGATTGTGGACGAGGTGATCGATGCTATCCGCTCCACCGGGCTGCACTATTATGTGGGGCCGAGCGAGACCTCGATCGAGGGGGACGACCTTCATCAGCTGATGGAGATTTTGGAAAACTGCGTTCGTGTTGCCGCCAAGGCGGGCAGCGCGAAGGTTTCTGGCTATGTGAAGCTCGTGTATAAACCGGAGGGAAGCGTGCTGACTATCGATGAAAAAGTCACGAAACATCATCAGTAAACTCCCAGCCCTCGTCACCCTGGTCATCCTGGTGGCGGTGTGGTGGGCGGCGACCGCGGGGAATCTGGTGCCGGATTTCATGCTGCCGTCCCCCGCTTCGGTGGTGAGGGCGCTGGTCAGCGACCGGGGTATTCTGATGCGCAACCTCGCGGTGACGCTGCAGGAGAGCGCGTGGGGTCTGCTTATCGGGGTGGCGGTGGCGTTTGTGCTCTCCACGGTGATGCACAGGGTCCATGTGCTGTACCAGGCGCTCTATCCGCTTCTGGTGGTCACACAGACCGTTCCCACCGTCGCGATAGCACCGCTTTTGGTGCTGTGGATGGGGTTTGACATGGCCCCGAAGATCACGCTGGTGGCGCTGACCACCTTTTTCCCGGTGGCGGTCAATCTGCTGGAGGGGTACGCGAGCACCGACCGCGCGGCGGAAGAACTGCTTCGCTCGATGGGCGCCAAGCGCTTTCAGGTGTTTTGGCATCTGGAACTGCCCTCCGCCATGAGTCACTTTTTCTCGGGGCTGAAAGTGTCCGCCTCCTACGCGGTAGTGGGCGCGGTCATCTCGGAATGGCTCGGGGGATCTCTCGGCCTCGGGGTGTACATGACGCGGGTGCGCAAGGCGTACGCGTACGATAAAATGTTTGCGGTGATTCTCGTGATTGTGGCGCTCAGTCTTTTGCTGATACTGGCGGTGACGGCGCTGCGCCGTGTCGCGATGCCCTGGGAGAGGTACGAAAAGGTCAAGGGGGAGGAAGAGAGATGATCCGAAGAGGATTGGCGTTGGCGCTGGCGGCGGTGATACTGCTGCTCGCCGGCTGCTCGGGGAGACAGAGCCCGCAGGAAGAGGATGGGCGGACGCGTGAGATCACCGTGTGCCTCGACTGGACCCCGAACACCAACCACACGGGAATGTATGTGGCGCTCTCCCGGGGATATTATGAGGACGAGGGGCTGACCGTCACCATTGTGCAGCCGCCGGAAGACGGCGCGACCGCTCTGGTCGCCGCGGGGCAGGCGGAGTTCGGGGTGACGGTGCAGGATTCCCTGGCGTCCGCTTTTGCGCGGGAACAGCCTCTGGGGGTGACGGCGGTGGCGGCTCTGCTGCAGCACAACACATCCGGCATCATCTCCCGCCAGGGGGAGGGGATGGACACCCCGAAGGGATTGGAGAATCACGTCTATTCCACATGGAATTCCCCGATTGAGCTTGCCATGATGCGCGCGGTGGTCACGGAGGACGGCGGAGATTTTGATAAGGTCCTTCTGAACAGCGCCGCCGTCACGGACGAGGCGGGTGCTCTCAGGGCAAAGCAGACCGACGCCATCTGGATTTACTACGGCTGGGGAGGTATTTCGGCCGGGCTCTCGGGGCTTGCGTTTGACTATTTTTATTTCAAGGACATCGATCCCGTATTCGATTATTACACGCCTGTGCTCATCGCGAACAACACTTTTCTCGAAGAGCAGCCGGAGACGGCGAGAGCTTTTTTGGCGGCGACCGAAAAGGGGTATCTCTACGCCGTTGAGCACCCGGAAGAGGCGGCGAAAATCCTCATCGAAGGGGATGAGACCGGATCTCTGAGGGGGAGCGAAGAGCTGGTGACCGAGAGCCAGAAGTATATGGCGCAGCAGTATCTGGCGGACGCGGAGCGGTGGGGGACTATCGACCCCTCCCGCTGGGACGCTTTTTACGCCTGGCTCACCGACAATCAGCTGGTGGAGAAGCCGCTGCCCGCCGGTACCGGCTTTTCGAACGACTACCTGCCGCAATGAGCGCGAGAGTGATGGAGGCCGTCGGCATAACCAAGGAGTACGACGGCAAGGTGATTTTGCGGAATGTTTCCCTGCATGTGGGGCAGGGGGAACTGGTCGGCCTGCTCGGGGTGAGTGGCGCCGGAAAAACCACGCTGTTCCGTGTGCTCGCCGGTCTTGAGCTCCCGCAGGAGGGAGAGGTTATTCTGCGCGGGGAGACGGTCACCGGTGTGACCGGCAGAATGAGCTATATGCCCCAGAGGGACCTGCTGCTGCCGCACAAAAAGGTGATCGACAATGTGGCACTTCCGCTGGTCATCCGCGGGACTTCGCGCGGGGAGGCGAGGGAAAAGGCGCTCTCTCTGCTGCGGGATTTCGGGCTAGACGGCGCCGCCCGGCAGTATCCCGCCCAGCTCTCGGGTGGGATGCGCCAGCGCGCGGCGCTGCTGCGCACCTTTCTGGGCTCCCAAGGGGGCGTGATGCTGCTTGACGAGCCTTTTTCCGCGCTGGACGCGGTGACCAAGCGGGAACTGCACGGATGGTACCTGCAGATGAAAGAAAAGCTCTCGCTGACCACTCTCTTTATCACTCACGACATCGAGGAGGCGGCGAGGCTCTCCGACAGGGTTTATCTGCTCTCCGGCAGACCGGGCACCATCACGGCGGAGCTCTCCGCTCCCGTCGAAAGGGAGCGGCTGCTGCAGCTTCTTGAAAGCTGAGGCGTGATGTCCGAAACGGCAGAACAATGCCCGCCGAAGTTTTCTCCGGCGGGCATTCGCGCACAGATGAGAGATGTTACAGCTCCGCGAAATATTTGATGGTGCGCACCATCTGGCTTGTGTAGCTGTTCTCGTTGTCGTACCAGGAGACGACCTGCACCTGATAGGTGTCGTCGTCCAGTTTGCTGACCATCGTCTGGGTCGCGTCGAACAGCGAGCCGTAGGTGATGCCGATGATATCCGAGGAGACCAGAGGCTCTTCCGTGTAGCCGAAAGATTCGGAGGAGGCGGCTTTCATAGCGGCGTTGATGCTCTCTTTGGTGATGTCTTTGCCCTTGACGACCGCCACCAGAATGGTGGTGGAGCCGGTGGGCACGGGCACACGCTGAGCGGAACCGATGAGTTTGCCGTTGAGCTCGGGAATTACGAGGCCGATCGCCTTGGCGGCGCCTGTGGAATTCGGGACGATATTCACGGCGGCGGCACGGGCGCGGCGCAGATCCCCTTTGCGGTGCGGCCCGTCGAGGACCATCTGGTCGCCCGTGTAGGCGTGGAT
>CAZGXK010000005.1:0-24830 GCA_964529775.1 uncultured Eubacteriales bacterium | reverse complement strand
GCTTTCGCCATCGGCGCGAGGCAGTTGGTGGTGCAGGAGGCCGCAGAGATGATGGTGTCCTCTTTGGTGAGGGTGTTCTCGTTGACGCTGTAAACGATGGTGGGAAGATCGTTGCCGGCGGGGGCGGAGATGACCACTTTCTTGGCACCCGCTTCAAGGTGCGCGGAGGCCTTGGCCTTGGAGCAGTAGAAGCCTGTGCATTCGAGAACGATTTCTACGCCGAGCTCTCCCCAAGGGATATTTTTCGCGTCTTTTTCGGCATAGATGGTGATCTCCTTGCCGTCGACCACAATAGAGTTTTCCTTGGTCTGAACCTTGTCCGCCAGCGCGTAGCGGCCCTGCGCGGAATCGTACTTGAGCAGGTGCGCCAGCATTTTGGCATCGGTCAGATCGTTGATCGCGACCACCTCGTACCCCTCGGCGCCGAACATTTGGCGAAACGCCAGACGGCCGATCCGCCCGAAGCCGTTAATACCCACTTTGATAGCCATATCGATACAACCTCCTAAAAAAGATTTCATCTCTATTGTAAACTGTTTTCCACCGCTTTTCAAGGGGTTTGTGAAATTTTTCACAAGCGGAACGGGAAAAAACGTCCGGCGGCATCTCGCGGTCGGTGCCTCGGAAAAGGGTTAGCCGGAATTTTCCCCCGTGTGAAGATAAGGGGAATGGACCCCGACATATCCGTCCACAGTGACGGCATTCTCACTTCAATTTGAATAAGTTTAAGTTGTCCCCGCCAAAAAGGGTGAAAAGCCGGGCTTTTTCGCGAAAGCTCTTGATTTTGAGCGCGTAAAACGGTACAATAAAATGGATGGCGGGCTTTGACAAACGACGGTATCAGGGAAGGAGCCGGGAATCCGAGATGTTCAAAAATCGGACGGACAAGAGGGGTTTCCTGCGGGCAAGGCCGGATGAGATGATGAGAAAAAGGGCGTAGTGCGGGTTTTTCCGTGCTGCGCTCTTTTGCTTTGGACAGATGGGAAAGGATGGCTATGCGATGAAAAAAGCGGCTGTGATTATGGGCAGTGACAGCGATTTTCCGGTGGTCCGGCAAGCGGTGGACCAGCTGGAGGAACTCGGAGTGCCGGTGGAGACTCATATTTTTTCCGCCCACCGCACACCGGACGCGGCGGCAGAGTTCGCCAAGGGGGCGAGGGAGAGAGGCTTTGGGGTGATTATCGCCGCCGCCGGCAAGGCCGCTCATCTCGCGGGAGCGCTGGCGGCGCGCACCACCCTGCCGGTGATCGGGATACCTGTAAAATCCGATACACTGGACGGTCTGGACGCCCTGCTCTCGACCGTGCAGATGCCGAGCGGGATGCCGGTGGCGACCGTCGCCATCGACGGCGCGCGAAACGCCGCTCTGCTGGCGGCGCAGATACTGAGTCTTATGGATGACCGGCTCGCCCGCGCGCTGGACGAGATGCGTTCACAGATGACACAGTCGGTGCTGCAAAAGGACGCGGCGCTGCGGACGCGGGGCTGACCCGCGCGGAAAGGAGCGAAGGCAGACGATGGAAAAACGGGAGCAGCTCTATGAGGGCAAGGCAAAAAAAGTTTTTGCCACCGACGACCCCGACAGGGTGATCGTCTCTTACAAAGACGACGCCACCGCTTTTGACGGGATGAAGAAAGGTTCGATCGCCGGCAAGGGAGCGGTCAACAACCGTATGTCCAATTATCTGATGCAGATGCTTGAAAAAGAGGGGATTCCCACCCATTTTGTGGAGGAACTGAACGACCGCGAGACGCTGGTGAAGAAGGTGGACATCGTCCCGCTGGAGGTCATCATCCGAAACATTTCCGCGGGCTCTTTCGCCAAGAGGTACGGGGTGGAGGAGGGCCTGGTGTTCCGGCGGCCCACGCTCGAATTTTCCTATAAAAACGACGATTTGCACGACCCTCTGATCAACTCCACCCACGCGCTGGCGCTCGGCCTTGCGAACGAGGAGGAGATCGCGCAGATTAAGCGGATGGCTTACCGGGTCAACGAGGTGCTGAAGGCGTACTTTCTGACCCTCGGGGTGAAACTGGTGGATTTCAAGCTGGAGTTCGGAAGACTCAAAGACGGCGGCATCGTGCTCGCGGACGAGATCTCCCCCGACACCTGCCGCTTCTGGGACGCGAAAACCGATGAAAAATTGGACAAAGACCGTTTTCGCCGCGATTTGGGTGGGGAGGAAGACGCGTACCGGGAAATGATGAGACGGGTCTTCGGCGAATAGACGGGAGAGAAAGGCATCGGTTTATGACCATGGGACAATCGATTCATGAAGAGTGCGGCGTGGTCGGCGTGTACGACCGCAGCGGCGCGGACGTGACCGCGATGACCTACACGGCGCTCTACGCGCTGCAGCACCGCGGTCAGGAGAGCTGCGGCATCGCCGTCAACGACGACGGGGTGATCACCGGCTACAAACAGGTGGGGCTGGTGGGGGATGTGTTCACCGAGCAGGCGCTGAAGTCCCTCGGCAGCGGGCAAATCGCCGTGGGGCATGTGCGTTACAGCACTACGGGCGACGATCTGCGGCTCAACTGCCAGCCTCTGGTGGTCAACCATTGCAAGGGAAGCATGGCGCTCGCCCACAACGGCAATCTCACCAACGCCGACGCCCTGCGACGGGAACTGGAACTCTCCGGGTCCATTTTCCAGACCACCAGCGACACGGAGGTCATCTCGTATATCATCACCCGGGAGCGGCTCTCCGCCCCCTCCATCGAGACGGCGGTGGAGAGAGCGGTTTCAAGGCTCCAAGGGGCGTTTTCTCTGGTGATCATGTCCCCCACCAAGCTGATCGCGGTGCGCGATCCTCTGGGATTTCGCCCGCTGTGCCTCGGCAGGACCGAGACGGGGGTGGTGGTCGCCTCCGAGAGCTGTGCGCTGGACGCGGTGGGTGCCGTGATGGAGCGGGATCTGCGCCCGGGAGAGATTGTGGTGGCGGACGAGAGCGGGACGCGCTCCATCGAGACCCACTGCGGCGGCAAAAGCGCGCTGTGCGTGTTTGAATTTGTCTATTTCGCGCGGCCGGATTCGGTCATCGACGGCAGCAGCGTGCACCTCGCCCGTCAACGGGCGGGACGGCTGCTCGCCGAGGAGCACCCGGTGGACGCCGATGTCGTGGTGGGGGTGCCGGATTCCGGTCTGGACGCGGCGCTGGGGTTTTCTCGGGCCTCGGGCATTCCCTACGGTATCGGGTTCATCAAAAACCGGTACATCGCGCGCACCTTCATACAGCCCACTCAGCGGCAGAGGGAAAACGATGTGCGCATCAAGCTGAATCCGCTCTCGCAGACGGTGCGCGGCAAGAGGGTGGTGCTGATCGACGATTCCATCGTGCGGGGCACGACGAGCGCGCGCATTGTCAAACTGCTGAGGGATGCGGGCGCCAAAGAAGTGCACGTGCGGATATCCGCCCCGCCGTTTCGCCATCCGTGTTATTTCGGCACCGATATCGATTCGGAGGATCACCTCATCGCCTGCCGGTACACGGTGCCCGAAATCACCCGCGTGATCGGCGCGGACAGTTTGGGGTATCTCTCGGTGGAGGGCGTGAAGTCGCTCGCCCGCGAGACCGATCTGGGATTTTGCTGCGCCTGTTTCGACGGGAAATACCCTGTGGCGGTCAACCCGGAATCGGCAACGAAAAACCGCTTCGAGCGCAAGCTCAGTGAACGGCGGCAGCTCACCATGGAAAATATATAGGGCAGTATCGTGCCGGGAACGGCTGTCGCCGCCCCAAGGGAGAGATGTGACGTGGAGAAGAGCCACAGCGAGAGTTATAAAAAGGCGGGGGTGGACATCACCGCGGGATACCGGGCGGTGCAGCTGATGCGGGAGAAGGTTTCGTCCACCTTCACGGACGGGGTGCTCTCGGGTATCGGCGGGTTTGGCGGGCTGTTCGCCCCCGATGTTTCCGGAATGCGCCGCCCGGTACTGGTCAGCGGGACCGACGGGGTGGGCACCAAGCTGAAAATCGCCTTCTTGATGGATAAGCACGACACCGTGGGAATCGACTGCGTGGCGATGTGCGTCAACGACGTGGTCTGTTGCGGCGCCGCTCCGCTCTTCTTCCTCGATTATGTGGCGGTGGGCAAAAACATTCCGGAGCGCGTGGCCTCGATTGTGGGCGGGGTCGCCGAGGGATGCCGACAGGCGGGATGCGCCCTCATCGGAGGGGAGACCGCCGAGATGCCCGGCTTTTACCCTCCGGATGAATACGATCTCGCGGGTTTTACCGTGGGTCTTGTGGATGAGGACCGCCTCTTCGACCGCTCTGCCGTGCAACAGGGGGATGTGATGATCGCGCTGCCCTCCAGCGGGGTGCACTCCAACGGCTTTTCGCTGGTGCGCAAGGTGTTGGACATCGAACACGCGGATCTCTCGCGGGTGAAACCGGAACTCGGCCGTCCGCTCGGAGAGGCGCTGCTCACCCCCACCAAGATCTACGTCAGGTCCATCCTGGCGCTCGCCGGGGCGGTGACGGTGAAGGCGGTTTCCCATATCACGGGCGGCGGATTCTACGAGAATATCCCCCGCAGCCTGCCGCAGGGCCTGACCGCCAGAATCGACGGGCGGTCGCTGCGCATTCCCACGATTTTCGAGCTCATCGAAAAGACGGGCGGCATCCCGCGCCGGGATATGTTCAACACCTTCAACATGGGAGTCGGTATGGCCGTGGTGGTGGCCGAAAGCGAGGCGGACAGGGCGCTTCGGGTGCTCAGGGAGCAGGGCGAGGATGCCTATGTGTGCGGGGATATTGTCGTGGGCGATGACGGGGTCGTCATCGTCTGAAGGGAGAGCGTATGAAAACGGTCGAGGTCGCGGTGCTGGTGAGCGGCGGAGGTACCAATTTGCAGGCAATTTTGGATGCCGCGGCGCGGGGAGAGCTTCCCCATGCGCACATCGCGCTGGTGGTCGGCAGCAAGGAGGGGATTTTTGCTCTCAGCCGGGCGAGAGCCGCCGGGGTGCCGAGCACCGTGGTCGCGAGGAAAGCGTACGATACGCGGGAGGACTATGAGCGGGCGCTGCAAAAGGTGCTGGATGATGCGGGAGCCGAGGTGCTGGTGCTCGCGGGATTCTTGACGGTACTCTCACCGGATTTCGTGAGGCGGTACCCCGACCGCATTCTCAACGTGCACCCCTCGCTCATTCCCTCTTTTTGCGGGGACGGATATTACGGACTGCGCGTGCATGAAGCGGCGCTCGCCCGCGGGGTGAAGGTGACCGGCGCGACGGTGCACCTTGTCAATGAAATCACCGACGGTGGGCGTATCCTGATGCAGAAGGCGGTGGATGTCCTGCCGGAAGACACTCCGCAGACACTGCAGCGGCGGGTGATGGAACAGGCGGAGTGGCAACTGCTGCCGAGAGCGGTGGAGATGCTCTGCGGGGAGATAGGGGGAAGGAACCATGAGTTTGCCGACACTGAATGAGCTGCTTATGAAAAACGAGTACCCGGGGCGGGGAATTGCCGTGGGGCGGTCGGAGGACGGGGAGTGCGCCGTGCTGGTCTATTTTATCATGGGCCGCAGTGTGAACAGCCGCAACCGGATCTTTACCCCGCAGGGAGAGGGCATTCGTACCGAGTGCTTCGACCCGGATCTCCTCACCGACCCGTCGCTCATCATTTATTCTCCCGTGCGGGTGTGGGGAAACACTCAGATCGTGACGAACGGCGACCAGACGGATACCGTGTACGACGCGATCTCCCGGGGCGGCAGTTTCGAGGATGCGCTGAGAAGCCGGTCTTTTGAGCCGGACCCCCCGAATTTTACCCCCCGCATCAGCGCGGCGGTGACGGTCGCGTCCGGTGCGTTTTTCACCAAAATGAGCCTCATTAAAAGCGACAGAAACCGGGGGGAAGAGACGCTGAGGTATTTTTTTGAGTATGAGGATCTACCCAAAGGGCAGGCGCGGTATGTGCACACCTATTTGGGCAACGGGGACCCTCTTCCCTCGTTTGAGGGGGAGCCGGAACGGGCGGTGATCGAGGGAGATATCGATGCCCTGACTCGGGGCGTGTGGGAGAGCCTGCACCCTGAGAACAAGGTTTCGCTCTTTGTGCGGTATGTGCATTTGACAGGTGGAGATGACGAGACGCGAATCGTCAACCGGCATCCATGACAGAGAAGGGAGACAAGATCGATGGCCACGGAATTTGAGCTGAAATACGGTTGCAATCCGAATCAAAAGCCGTCCCGCATTTTTATGGAGAGCGGTGAACTGCCCCTGAAAGTGCTGTGCGGCAAACCGGGGTATATCAATTTTCTGGACGCACTCAACAGCTATCAGCTGGTGCGGGAACTGAAAGAAGCGATCGGGCTTCCCGCCGCCGCCTCGTTTAAGCATGTGAGCCCGGCGGGCGCCGCGGTGGGTCTGCCCTTAGACGAGACGCTGCGCGCGATATATTTTACCGGCGAAGCAGAACTTTCCCCGCTCGCGTGCGCTTATGCGCGCGCGCGCGGAACCGACCGTATGTCCTCGTTCGGCGACTGGATTGCACTCTCGGACAAGTGCGATCTCTCCACGGCACAACTCATCCGCCACGAGGTCTCGGACGGCATCATCGCCCCCGGTTACACGGAACAGGCTCTTTCGGTGCTGCGCGAGAAGCGGGGAGGGAATTACAACATCGTCGAGATCGACGCGGAGTATGTCCCCTCGCCGGTCGAGCGAAAACAAGTGTACGGGATCACTTTCGAGCAGGGGCGCAATACCCTGAAAATCGACGAGAGCTCGCTCGATTCTGTCGTGACCGCAAAGAAGGATTTGCCGCCGGACGCCAAAAGGGATCTTGTGATCTCGCTGATTACCCTCAAATACACCCAGAGCAACTCGGTGTGCTACGCCAAAGGCGGACAGACCATCGGCGTGGGCGCCGGACAGCAGTCGCGTATTCACTGTGTGCGTCTGGCGGGCAACAAGGCGGATATCTGGCATCTGCGCCAGCACCCGAAAGTGCTCTCCCTCCCTTTCAGGGAGGATATTTCCCGCCCGAACCGCGACAACGCCATCGACGTGTACATCTCGGATGAGTACGAGGATGTCATCGGAGAGAATGTTTGGCGGCAGAGCTTTACCCGCCGCCCCGAGCCGCTGACCCGCGAGGAAAAGCGCGCTTATCTCGACAAGGTGAGCGGGGTGTCGCTCGGCAGCGACGCGTTTTTTCCGTTTGACGACAATATCGAGAGGGCGCGGCGCAGCGGTGTGCAGTACATTGTGCAGCCCGGAGGGTCCATCCGCGACGAGCAGGTGATTGCGGCGTGCGATAAATACCGCATCGCGATGGCGTTTACCGGTATGCGCCTGTTCCATCACTGAAAAAAAAAAGGGGGGGGGTCATCGGCATGGCGCTGATGGTTGTGGGCGGCGGCGGAAGAGAGCACGCCATCATCAAGAAACTCCGCGAGAGCCGTGGCGGTGAAACGATTTATGCATTGCCTGGAAACGGCGGTATCTCTTACGATGCGATTTGTGTGCCGATTGCCGCCACCGACATCGGGGGTATCACCGCGTTTGCGAAGAGCCACTGTGTCGATTTCGCGGTGGTGGCACAGGACGATCCTCTGGCGATGGGGTGCGTGGACGCTCTGGAGGCCGTAGGCGTGCCGTCGTTCGGCCCGAGCGCCAACGCCGCCGTTATCGAGGGGAGCAAGGCTTTTGCCAAGGATTTGATGAAGCGGTACGGTATTCCCACCGCGAAATACGAGGTCTTTGACCGTATGGACGCTGCGCTGGAGTATGTGTCCGGCGCTCCCGCTCCGCTGGTGGTGAAGGCGGACGGTCTGGCGCTCGGCAAAGGGGTGCTCATCTGCCAGACGGCCGAAGAGGCGCGGGACGCGGTTCGCGCCATGATGGGAGAGCATCGCTTCGGCAAGAGCGGGGAAAAAGTGGTGATTGAGGAGTATCTCGAGGGACCGGAGATCTCGGTGCTCAGTTTTACCGACGGCGAGACTGTGGTTCCGATGGTCAGCTCGATGGACCACAAACGCGCGTTGGACGGCGATACGGGACGGAACACCGGCGGCATGGGCACCGTGGCGCCCAACCCGTATTATACGCCGGAGGTGGCGGAGCGCTGTATGACGGAGATTTTTCTGCCCACCGTGAAGGCGATGAAAGAGGAGGGGCGCCCGTTTCGGGGATGCCTGTATTTCGGGCTGATGCTCACCTCCGACGGGCCGAAGGTTATCGAGTACAACTGCCGGTTCGGCGACCCGGAAACTCAGGTGGTGCTTCCCCTTCTCAAGAGCGATCTTCTGGACATCATGCGGGCGTGTCGCGAGGGAAGATTGAGCGATACTCCGGTGATCTTTGACAAAAAAGCCGCCGCCTGTGTGGTGATCGCATCCGGCGGGTATCCCGAAAAATACGTCAAGGGCTATCCCGTACACGGATTGGATGAGAAAGGCGGCGTCCCGGGGGTGACCGTCTACCACGCGGGTACCGCTCTGAAAGACGGTGTGCTCGTCACCGACGGAGGCCGGGTTCTCGGGGTGAGCGCGACGGGGGAAAATCTGCGCGAGGCGCTCGACAGGGCGTACGCCGCGGCGGACGGCATCGGTTTTACGGACAGTTTTTATCGCCGCGATATCGGGGCGCGTGCCCTGCGGGCATAGGAAAGGAGCTTAGGGGAAAGGCATGGTTTACCGCATTTATGTGGAGAAGAAAGACGGGTGCGACGTGGAAGCGCGCGCGCTGCTGCGCGAGGTGAACACCCTGCTTTCCGTTCCCGGCGTGACCCGCGTGCGCATTCTCAACCGCTACGATGTGCAGGGGGTGAGCGAGGAAGTGTTTGCCGCCTGCGTGAACACGGTGTTTTCCGAACCGCAGGTGGACACGGTCACCCGTGAACTGCCCGATTTTTCCGGTACGGTCTTCGCGGTGGAATATCTTCCCGGACAGTTTGACCAGCGGGCGGATTCCTGCGCGCAGTGCATTCAGTTTGTCTCTCAGGGAGAAAAACCGGCGGTGCGCACCGCGAAAATCTATCTGCTTTCGGGAGATATCACCGAAGAACAGCTGGATGCGGTGAAGAAACATATCATCAACCCGGTGGAGAGCCGGGAGGCGTCGCTGGAACCGGTGCCGACTCTGGATATTCCCTTTGAGCGTCCGGCCGACGTGCCGGTGCTCCACGGTTTTACCCGGATGTCCCGCGAGGAACTCATGGGGCTGGCGGGCCAATACGGTCTCGCGATGGACGGGGACGATGTCGCTTTTTGCCAGAGCTATTTTGCCTCGGAGAAACGGGATCCGACCCTGACGGAGCTCCGCATGATCGACACTTACTGGTCGGATCACTGCCGCCATACCACCTTTTTGACCGCCATCGACGCGGCGACTTTCGATGACCCGAAAGTGCAAAGCGCGTATGAGGATTATCTTGTCCGGCGCGGAGAGTTGCACAGGACTTCTCCCATTTGCCTGATGGATCTCGCAACACTGGCTATGCGCGCGCTGAAGGCCGGGGGAGAGCTGCCGAATCTCGATGAATCCGAGGAGATTAACGCCTGTACCGTGAGGGTGGAGGCGGATGTGGACGGCAAGCGGGAACCCTGGCTGTTTCTTTTTAAGAACGAGACACACAATCACCCCACCGAGATCGAGCCGTTCGGCGGCGCGGCGACCTGCATCGGCGGGGCGATTCGCGATCCGCTCTCCGGACGGGGATATGTTTACCAGGCGATGCGGGTCACCGGAGCGGGAAACCCGCTCACTCCTCTGGAGGAGACGCTGCCCGGAAAGCTGCCGCAGCGCACCATTGTGACCACGGCTGCCGCCGGGTATTCTTCTTACGGCAACCAAATCGGTCTTGCCACGGGGCAGGTGGAGGAGATCATCCACCCCGGTTATGTGGCCAAGCACCTAGAGATCGGCGCGGTGGTGGGCGCCGCCCCCGAGAGCCACGTGGTTCGGAAAAGGCCGCTGCCCGGGGACAAAATTGTGCTGCTCGGCGGGCGTACCGGCCGGGACGGCTGCGGCGGCGCGACAGGTTCTTCCAAATCGCACAAGGTGAGCTCTCTCGCCGCCTGCGGCGCGGAGGTGCAAAAGGGAAATGCCCCGGAGGAGCGCAAATTGCAGAGGCTCTTTCGCAACCCGAAGGCGACGCGGCTGATCAAGCGCTGCAACGATTTCGGCGCGGGAGGGGTGTCGGTCGCCGTGGGGGAACTTGCGGACGGACTGTGTATCGATTTGAACGCGATTCCCAAAAAATACGAGGGGCTGGACGGTACCGAACTCGCCATCTCCGAATCGCAGGAACGCATGGCGGTGGTGCTCGACCCGAAAGATGTTCCGGCGTTTCGGGAGATGGCGCGCGCGGAAAATCTGGAGGCCACGGTGGTGGCGGAAGTTACCGGAGAAAAGCGGCTGGTGATGTGCTGGAACGGTCAACGGATTGTCGATATTTCCCGCGAATTTCTCAATTCCAACGGCGCGCCCAAGCACGTGACGGCGCACGTGCGCGCCCCGATCGATACGACGAGGCATCCCTCGGGGGGCTTTGCGGAAAACTGCGAGGCGCTCGCCCGCGACCTCAACGTCTGCAGCAAGCGCGGACTCTCGGAACGATTCGATTCGACCATCGGAGCCTCCACCGTGCTGATGCCGTTCGGCGGAAAATACCAGATGACCCCCGCTCAGATTATGGCGGCCAAGTTCCCGGTACTCGGCCACGAGACCACGACCTGCTCCGCGATGGCGTACGGTTACAATCCGTTCATCACCGAAAAGGATCCGTTTGTGGGCGCGTATCTCGCTGTGGTGGAATCGGTCGCCAAACTGGTGGCGGGGGGCACGGGGCTGCAAAATGCCTATCTCACTTTCCAGGAATATTTTGAGCGTCTGGGGAATGAGCCGGAGCGCTGGGGCAGACCGCTCGCTGCCCTGCTCGGGGCGATGCGGGCGCAGCTCGATCTCCATATCGCGTCTATCGGCGGCAAGGATTCCATGAGCGGTACTTTCGAACACATCGATGTGCCACCCACCCTCGTCTCGTTCGCCGTCTCGGTGTGTGAGACGGGAGATATTTTGTCGAACGAGTTTAAGGGCGCGGGCCACTCCGTTTGCCTGCTCTGCCCCGAATATCTCCCCGACGGCCGCCCGAAGCCCGAATCTCTGCTCTCGGTTTTTCAAAAGGTGACGGGGATGATTCGGGAGGGCGCCGTGCTCGCCGCCGCCACGCCGGTCTATGGCGGGGTGGCGGAATCGCTGCTGAAAATGAGTCTCGGCAACCGCGTGGGATTTGCGCTGCGGGACGAGGTGGAAAGAGAAACTCTGTTCGGGTACCGCTACGGTTCGTTTGTGCTGGAACTCGCCGACGGGGCGGAGCCGTGCGGGGAACTGCTCGGGGAGACTACACAGGCTTTCACCGCGACCTTCCGGGGAGAATATCTGGATCTGCTCGGTTGGCAGCGCCTCTATGAACAGACACTGGAGCCGGTGTACAGCGCGTACACCGGTACGTCGGAGGAACCAGTGCCGACAACCGACTTTGTCGCGGGAGAGCGCAGGTTCCCCGCGGTGCGCACCGCGTCCCCGCGGGTGCTCATACCCGTTTTTCCCGGCACCAACTGCGAGGTCGACACCGCCCGCGCTTTTGAAAGAGCGGGGGCGATCCCGCAGATTTTGGTGGTGCGCAATCTCACGCCGGCGGATATCGTCGAATCGGTGCGGGCGATGGCGGATGCGATTGCGGACAGCCAGATCATCGCCATTCCCGGCGGGTTTTCCGGCGGAGATGAGCCGGACGGTTCGGGCAAGTTTATCACCGCGTTTATGCGCAACCCCGCCGTCCAAGATGCCGTTCACGCCCTGCTCAAAAACCGCGACGGATTGATGTGCGGCATTTGCAACGGATTTCAGGCGCTGATCAAGCTCGGTCTGGTTCCCTACGGAGAGATTGTCGAGCCGTCGCCCGATTCTCCGACTCTCACTTTCAACCGCATCGGACGGCATCAGTCCCGCCTGGTGCGCACCCGCGTCTGCTCGAACAAATCCCCTTGGCTGATGTTCAGCGAACCGGGGGAGACGGTGAGCGTGCCGATTTCCCACGGGGAGGGGCGGTTTGCCTGCAGCGAGCGTCAGCTGAACGAGCTCTCGCAAAACGGCCAGATCGCGACTCAGTATGTGGACGCAAACGGCGAACCCACCATGGATATCCGTTATAATCCCAACGGCTCTCTGTGGGCGGTGGAGGGGATCACTTCCCCAGACGGTCGTGTTTTCGGCAAAATGGGACACTCGGAGCGCACGGGGCGGGATCTCTATAAAAATGTCCCGGGAGTACACCGTTCCCGCATTTTTGAGGGCGCCGTCGCGTATTTTCGATAAGAATTCTCAAAAGGCGGCGCAACGCCGGTCCCGTCACCGCGAGGAGGAAAATCAGTATGGTTCAATTACCCATAGGCATCGCCGGCGCCGGCAATATCGCGACCGCATCGCACCTGCCGGCGTACGCCAAATGTTCCAACGCGACTGTCGCCGCGATCGCGGATATCGACGGGGACCGGGCGAAAGCGGCCGCCGAGCGCTTTCATATTCCGCGCGTGTACTCTTCCGCCGAGGAGATGATTCAAAGCGGGGAGATCGAGGCGGTGGATATCTGCACATGGAACAGCGCCCATGCGCCGATCGCCGTCGCCGCGGCGAGGGCGGGAAAGGCGGTGCTGTGTGAAAAGCCGATGGCGGTGGATTTGCCCTCTGCGCTCGAGATGGAACGGGCGGTGAGGGAAGCGGGTGTGACTTTTATGCTGGCGGTCCCCAGCCGCTTTCGCCGTGTCAACCGGTATGTCCGCGCCATGGTGGAAAACGGGGAACTGGGCGACATCTATTTTGCGAGAACCGCCAATATCCGCCGCCGCGGCACACCGAGCGGCTGGTTCACCGACTGTAAGACGTCGGGCGGAGGTCCGGTTATCGATATCGGCATTCACCGTCTGGATGCTGCCTGGTATCTGATGGGCAATCCCCGCCCGGTGCGGGTGAGCGCAAACACTTTTTTCCGAATCGGGGATTACCGGACGAAAGGCGTTGCCCGGTGGGAGGGCACCGTCTGCCCCGACAACCGGTTCGACTGCGAGGACGCGGGTGCCGGAGTTTTTCACTTTGACAACGGGGCGCTGCTGCTTTTTGAGACGAGCTGGGCGATCAACGCGCCCGCACGGGAAGAGACGCTGATATGCGGCACCAAGGCGGGCGTATCGCTGGATCCTCTGACTGTTTACGGCGAGCGGGACGGTTATTTGAGCACCGAAACGGTCACGATGCTCCCGGAGGAGGACCGGTTTTTGGAGGAGATCACCCATTTTGCCGATTGCGTTATCCGAGGAAAAGAAACGAGATACCCCCTTGATCAGGCGGTGACGATGCAGCGTATGCTTCAGGGAATTTACGATTCCGCGGCGACCGGCGCGGAAGTAACGCTTTGAGCGGGGGGCGGACAGGATGAAAAGCTGTATCAGCACGTATAGTTTTTCCGGAATGATGGGAGAGAATTTTACTCTGTTCGACGCGATCGACCGCACGAAAGAGCTCGGTTGCGACGGGGTGGAACTGGTTCTGGACGATAACGCGCCGCAGGGCTTTACCCCGCTCACCTACGCCGAGGCGCTGACAAAGCACGCGCGGGAAGTGGGGCTGGAGGTACCCATCTACACGACTTCTGCAAGCCTGTTTGCCGCCGATGCGAGAGAGGAGATCCGGCGGGTAAAAAAGCACATCGATATCGCCGCCTCCTGCGGTATTCCGCTTCTGCGCCACGATGTCGCGTGGCGTTATTACCCCGGTTACACAGGGGTGCGCACCTATCACGCCGTGATTCGCGAAGTGGCCCCCGCGGTGAGGGAACTTGCGTCCTACGCCCAGAGCGTGGGGGTGCGCACCTGCACCGAGAACCACGGCAGGCTGCTTCAGGACAGCGAGCGGATGATCGAACTGTTTGATACGGTGGATCACCCGAACTACGGGTTTTTATGCGATATCGGCAACTTCGGCGGGGCGGACGAGGACTGCGACCGGGCCGTCTCCCGCATGATGGATCTCATCGTGCACGTCCACGCCAAGGATGTGTTTATCAAATCCGGAATGTCCTATGACCCCGGCGAGGGGTATAGCCGTTCCCGGGGCGGGGCGTTTCGCCGCTCCACCATCTTCGGGCACGGTGATGTCCCCGCTTATCAAATTCTTTGCGCCATCCGGCAGAGCGGTTACGACGGGGCGGTGTCGCTGGAGTTTGAGGGGATCGAGGAGACCAATATGGCGGTGCGCGTCGGCAGCGCCAATTTGCGGCGGATGCTCGCGGATATCCGCGGGCAAAACGTCGGATAAATTTCGGGCGATCGCGAGGAGAGAGGGCGCTTTGCGATGAGAATCGGCAGCGGGAAAGTGCTGTGTGCCGGGAGCGAGGAGCCGCTTTGGCGGGATGTGGTGATCGAAAACGGCGTGATCGCCGATCTGCCGTGCCCGGGCACGGGGGAGGCGGAGTACGACGCGCGCGGGTACACCGTGATTCCTGGGCTGATCGACACCCATATTCACGGCAGCATGGGTGCCGAATTCGCATCCGGCAGCGAAAACCTCGACGGGGTGCGGAGCTGGTTGTGTTCCCGCGGGGTGACGGCGGTCGCCGCCACGGTGCGCGCGATGGAACCGGAGCGCATGGCTCAGGCGGCGGAGCATCTCGGCGCGGAGAGCCGGAGGCCGGTTTCCGGAGCGAAAATCGCGGGGATACATCTGGAAGGGCCGTTTGTCTGCGAGGCGTACCGTGGCGCCATGACTCCGCCGCCGGTGGAAAAGGACAAGCGGCCGGAGGTTCTGGAACGGTTGCTGGACGCCTGCTCGCCGCTCCCTGTGATTCTGACCGTCGCGCCCGAATACGAGGGCGGAAAGGATCTCATCCGTTTGGCGGTGCGGCGGGGGGCGGCGGTATCGCTCGGTCACACGGGCGCAACCTGCGCGCAAATGTGGGAGGCGATGGAGGCGGGGGCCACACGGGTTACCCACCTGTTCAACGCGATGCGCGGCATACATCACCGGGAAGCGGGCGCCGCAGGGTACGCGCTGCTCTGTGACCGTTTGAATGCCGAGGTCATCTGCGATGGGGTCCACCTCTCCGCCGAGGCTATTTCCCTCGCCTTGCGGCTCAAGGGATGCGACGGCTTAACTCTCGTCTCCGATTCCGGCGCGATGTCCGGCCTCGGGGACGGGGAGTTCATCGTGGGCGGCAGGCGCCGTATCGTCAAAGACGGTGTCTGCCGCAACGAAGAGGGAAAAATTGCCGGCAGCTGTGTCGGTGTGCTCGAAGGGGCCCGAAATCTCCTCGCCATGGGCGTGCCGCTCGGAGAGATCAGCATCATGGCGTCGCGCAATCCCGCGCGGGCGCTCGGCCTTCGCACGGGAGAGATCCGCAGGGGGTACGCCGCCGATCTGCTGATCACCGATGAGCGGCTGCACATCCGCGCGGTGTTTGTGGACGGCGTTCTCGTATGGGAGGGGAATCCGTCATGCGATTAGGCATCGATCTCGGTGGCACCGCCATCAAGTTTGCGCTGGTGGACGGCACCCGCGTGATGGCGCGCACACAGCGCCCGACCGAAGCTTCCGGCGGACGAAAGCGGTTGCTCGACACCCTTATCGAAACATCCGGGGATTTACTGGCCCGTTATCCGGCAGACGGAATAGGCGTCGGCGTCGCGGGGGCGGTGGACGTCGCCGACGGAGTGGTGGTGGATTCCGCCAATCTGCCGTTTACCGACGAACCGCTCGGGGATGAACTCGCGCGGGCACTCCATCTTCCGGTCGCGTTAGATAACGACGCCAACTGCGCTCTTCTCGGTGAGCATCTGGCGGGGGCGGCGGTCGGGTGCCGCGACGTGCTTCTGCTCACTCTCGGCACCGGTATTGGCGGCGCTGTGATGATCGGGGGAAGTCTCTACCGCGGCCACAACGGCCGCGCGGGGGAGCTCGGCCATTTTGTGTTCGACCGAAACGGACCGCTCTGCGGCTGCGGGCTGCGCGGCTGTTTTGAACACTACGCTTCCACCACCGCTCTCATCCGCCTCGCCGAAAACGCCGCCCGCGCTCACCCGGAAAGTCTGCTCGCCCGTCTGTCCTCCCCCAAAGAGGAAGGCAAAACCGTGTTTGACGCCGCTGTCGCGGGGTGCCCTGTGGCGCGGGCGGTGCTCGACGGTTACGGAGAAACGCTGGCGCTCGGAATCGGCAGTCTTGTGAAAGGTTTTCAACCGGAGGCGGTCATCCTCTCGGGAGGGCTCGCGTGCGCGGGGCGTCCGCTTCTGGACGCCGTGTCACCGCACCTGATTCCGGCGGCCCGTGTCATCTTGGCGGCGATGCCGGTGGACGGCGCGCTCATCGGGGCGGCAAGTCTGCTCGAAAAATTTTCAAAAAAAAGGTGGCATTATCCGCCCGGTGCGGTATAATAGGGTACATCAACGGGCGCATCGCCCGAATACCGTTCAAAGGGGCAAGAACCATGAACAGGAAAATCAGAGTCGGCGTGGTGGGCTGCGGCGGTATGGGCGGCGGGCACGCGGTCGCGCTGCTCAGCGGGACCGGCAACGCCGTCTGGCAGATTGACAACACGGATGTGGCGGGGTTTCATAATCCGGAAACCACCGATATTTCCCCGCTTTTGGAGCTCGCGGGCATTGTGGACATCCGGGAGGACCGGCGTGAATGGGCGAAAAAGCAGGGAATGACGGTGTATCCCGATTACGAGAGTATGCTCGGCGACCCCGGCGTGGACGCCGTGCTGGTGGCGACGCCCAACCACCTGCACAAGGAGCAATCCATCGCCGCCATGCGCGCGGGCAAGCATGTGCTCTGTGAAAAGCCCGTCGTGATCTCCAGCGATGAGATGCGCGAGGTGATGGCCGTCTCCCGCGAGACGGGGAAGGTTTTTTATCCCCGCCAGAACCGCGAGTGGGACGAGGACTATCTCATGGTGAAGAAGATCGTCGACGAAAAGCTGCTGGGCAACGTTTTCAACGTGAAGTATCACGTCATGGGCTCCCGCGGCATCCCTGGGGACTGGCGGGCGGACAAGGCCTGCGGAGGCGGCATGATGCTGGACTGGGGAGTACACATCATCGACCGCACCTTAAAACTGTTCCCAGAAAAACTCACCCGTCTTTTCTGCGTCTGCTCTCATGTCACCAACGACGAGTGCGACGACGGGTTCCAGCTGACCATGACTTTTGAGAGCGGGGTGCGGGTCAACGCCGAGGTGGGAACCTGTCATTTTGTGGGGGAGCCGCTCTGGTATGTTTACGGCGACAGAGGCTCCGCGAGAATCGACAACTGGAGTAACGAGGGAAAAATGGTGCGCCTGCTCTCGTGGAACGACCGTGACGCTGTCCCCGTGATGGCGGGTTCCGGTCTCACCAAGACGATGGCGCCGCGGAAAAACAACGATTCCGTTGAGGAGTTGCCGCTCCCGAAAGTTGCGTTCGACCGCAACGCTCTCTACCGCAATTTTGCCGAGGTGTGCCACGGCATGGCGCCGCAGATCGTCACTCAGGAGCACGCCTTGCGAGTGCTTCGGGTGATGGAGGCCGCGATGCGCTCGGATGCGACCCACCAAGTTGTGGAGTTTGAGCCTTAAAAGAGTTGATAAAACCCCGCCTCTAAGAAGGAGCGGGGTTTTAACATAGGACACGGCGGCCTGCCGCCTTGGCGTGAGGGTACGCGGGCAGCGAAAAGGGCGGCAGGACAGAGAAAAGCCGCCCCGGGCCGCAATCGTTCGGCCGGGACGGCATGGGGTGGATAGAGGGATTCGAACCCTCGGTCTCCAGAGCCACAATCTGGCGCGCTAACCAACTGCGCCATATCCACCGTATCCTGGCGCGCCTGAAGGGATTCGAACCCCTGACCCTCTGCTTAGAAGGCAGATGCTCTATCCGACTGAGCTACAGGCGCACGGAAAATAAAATGGAGCGGGTGATGGGAATCGAACCCACACGACCAGCTTGGAAGGCTGGTGTTCTGCCATTGAACTACACCCGCAAGGGTACACAGGCGGTTTGACTGCCGGGCCGCGCATCGCGGCAAGCCTTATCATAGCATAGGCCGCTTTGGTTTGTCAAGAGGCAAGCGGCACAAAATGGAGCGCCGGGCGATTTTTCATCGGGTCGGGCGATGCCGCTCGCAGGGCGTTTTCAGAAAAGGCGAGCTTTTCCGTTCAGGGCATCGCGTCTGTGATGACCGATTTGAGCGACTCGGCCGGGATGAAATGGAGGTCTTTTCCGGCGCCCTCAAAGGCACCCTCGGTTTTCACAAAAGTGCAGAGATCGCCGTGGTTGAGCGAGGCGAGATAGGAAAGGGGTGCCTCGGAGGATTGAAAATCGGTGGCGCTGAGATTGGTGGTCATGAACGGAACGAGGGTGTTGAAATCTTCGGCGCCGTTTCGCCCCACGATGAGCAGCTGGTTGGCAAAGGCGGCAAAAAGCTGCGCGTGGGCGCTTGCGCGGGCGCGGGAACCGCCCTGCCATCCCGTGTATTGCAACAGATGAGACACCTGCACGGGAGTGAGCGCCTGTTCTCCCGCCGTGAGATGGATGGAAAAGCTTCCGTTTTCCGACTGGGCATCGACGTCTTCCGGGAGGGAGAAAATCAGCTGGACGGAGAGGGCGCTGAGTGCGCGCTCCGCCGAAGTATAGGAGAGAATACCGTAAAAGTTCGGCGCCTTGCCGAGCGTCTCCTGCAGCGCCTGCTGGGCGGCATCCGCGCCGCCCTCGGAAAAACGCCTGGCGAGCGTATCGTCCGCCGAATCGGAGAGCGAGAGCTCTCCCGGCAGGGTGGCGGCGGAGAGGGCGCCGCGGTCGGGCTGCATGAGCAGGAGGGTGACCGTCTGCAGCGCGCCGTTGTCGTCGGTCAGGTAGACCGCCATCGCGCGGCGGTCGGCCGCCTGAAAGCGGACGGTGGGAGCGGTGGATTCCGGGGCGGCGGCGGTGGGAGAGGAGTCCGCGAACGGCAGATGAAAACCGGCGTGCCGCCACCACAGCACCCCGAGCCCGCCGAACACGACTAGGGAGATCACAAAAACCAGCGTAAAAATCATCACGCCGGACGAGGACGGACGGCCTCCCCTTTCTTCCTCTCCGTCGTCTCCTTGCGGAGGCGTATCTTCGTATTTGCGCACGGCCGTACCCCCTTATCTGTGAACCGACTCATCAGAATAGATTCATTATACCAAAAATCCTTCCGCATTGCAACACCGCCTTGACAGAGAAGGGGAAAATTTGCTACAATATCCCATGAAGATGAGGCCTTGACGGGAAGTTAGGACGGTGATGCTATGTTCGTGCAATCCAATCTTAAGTTGCTATTTGCCGCGTGGGCGGTGGTGATTCTCATCGGGCTGATGGCTATTGTGTTTCTGCGCAGTAAAAAGCGCGCTTACGCCTTGGCGGTTCTGCCTCTGGGGCTGCCCTCGGCGATGTACATCGTCAGCGGGATGCTCGCCCGCTGGATCGACCCTCTGCTCCCGTTTGCCAATTCCTACCAGATCCGCATGATCCTCGATTTGGCGGCGGCGCTGGTCGCCTGTCTGCTTATCGGTCTGCTCTCGGGCGGTATCTCCGAGGGAAAAAGGAGCCGCACTCTTTTCGCTGTCTGCGGCACTGCGTTTGTGGTGGTATTGTCGGGGATGTTCATCATGAATTCTTTCCTGCAGGCCGTCGCGATCGCGTAAAGGGGGTTGTGCGCGGTGTATACGGCGGCGGAGCTTAAACGTCAGCTGGAGGATATGGGTATCCGTTCCAACGGGACGCTGTTTGTGCACTCCTCCATGAAGGCGATCGGCGAGGTGGAGGGCGGTGCCGACACGGTGCTCGATGTGCTGTGCGACGTTATGCAAACGGGGCTATTGGTTTTGCCCACCCACACCTGGCGCCAGATGAGCGAGCGGTATCACGTCTTCGATGTGGTGCGTGAACCGTCCTGCGTGGGGATTTTGAGCGAGCTTTTCCGCCGGCGCGAGGGAGTGGTTCGTTCGTACCACCCCACGCACTCGGTGGCGGCGTTCGGACGGGACGCCGCCGCTTTCACGGCGGGAGAGGAGCGTACGTGCACACCCTGTCCGCGGGACGGCTGCTACGGTCGCCTGTACGACCGGGGAGCAACCGTTCTCTTCATTGGCTGCACGCTGAAGTGCAACACTTTTTTGCACGGAGTGGAGGAATGGTGCTCCACCCCAAACCGTCTGGCGAAAACCCCGCAGATTTTCACGGTGATCGCCCCAAACGGGCAAAAATACACGGTTCGGCAGTACCGCCACCATACCGAGCCGCCGGAAATCGACGTCTCGGAGCATTACGACAAGATGGAACCCGCTTTTCGGGCGGGCGGCGCGGTGCGCTACGGCAGATTCGGGGACGCGCGGTGTATTGCGGCGGACGCGGTGAAGATGGCGGACATCACCGCGCCGTACCTGAGAGCGAATCCCCGCCTGTTCGACGACGACACACCGCTTGCGATGGGGGAATAGGCATGGCACAGTGCAGTTTCGGAAAGGTTTCCACCAAGGGGGTGTTCACCCCCACCATGCCCTACGGGACGGATCTCTACGGAAGAATGCTGTATCTCCGCTCCCGGGATACCCGGGTGCTGATCACCGCGTTCGATTTTCTGGGGGATTCGCCGGCGCTCGCCACCCGTTTTCGACAGGGCGTTTCGGAGGCGACCGGTATTCCCGCCGAAAACATCTGGTTTCACGAACTGCAGATTCACGCGGCTCCTGTGCTGACTCCGGAGGAGATGGAGCGACTGATCGCCTTAACGGCGCGGGAGGCGCGCGCGATGATGGAGCGGGCGCGGGAGTTTCGCTGTGATGTGGCGGAACTTCACACGGGTGACCGCTTTTCGATGAACCGCGAGCAGCTTGTCCCCGGGCTCGGAGGGGTGACCGTCTGGACGGGATTGCGGTTTGATGAGCGGCGTCGCCCTTTTGCGCGGGACCCGGGTATCATGCTGCTGCGCGGGTACCGGCCGAATCCGCCGATACTGGAGACGCCGGTTTATTTTGACGAACCGGTGGACCCCAAGGCGTACCTCTTTGTGTTTCGCGATACCGACGGACAGGTAATCGGCACCCTATCCCGCTTCGCGGCTCACCCGGACGTGGCGGTGTTGTTTGAACAGCGGGTGAATTCCCCGCAGGAATACCACTACGATTTCGATTGGCCGGGGTATCTCTCCGAATCGCTGGAGCGGGAGTTCGGCGCACCCTCCCTCTACCTGAACGGTCCGTGTGCCGATCTCTCGGTCAGAAAGGGTTACGACGGAATGGACACCTACCGGGCGAGTGCCGCCGAGGCCAAGCGGATAGGGGAGGAGATCGCCCGGGCGCTGCTTGAGCGGTATTTCCGGAAGCGTTCACCGCTCGGGGACGCCGACAATCTCAAGGCGGCGACATTCACCTTCGAGCTGCCGATGCGGGAAAATCTGCCCTTTGACCGCAAGTCGCCGCCGGATCTTGATCGTCTGCTCGGAGAAGCCGACGATGCCCTTGAGCGGGCCAAGGCCGAGGGGGCGCCGGCCTACCAGATCAAGCAGCTTATCGACGACCGGTACCGGGTGCCTTACGATTATTCGCGGGTGTATCAATCGGACGTCTTCTCGGACGAGACGCTTGCCCGCCACACCGTCACCGCGACCGTCAGCGCGCTTCGGCTGGGCGATTTCCTTTTTATCGGAGTGCCGGGAGAAAGTCTCTGCGAGATGGGGCGCTGGCTGAGAGAGACGTTTACCGGGGCAAAGACGATTCCGGTGGATGAGGTGAACGGCTATTACGATTACATGGCCACTCCCGCCTCTCTCACCAAAGGCGGTTACACCTACTGGCAGAGCTGGGTCTCCCGCGATGCCGTTCCCACTCTGAAAGAGGGCATTGTGCGGGAGATGGAAGATTTTTAGAAAATCAAAAAAAAGGGGGGGGGGCAATGCTCTGTGGCTAAGTCGAAAAAAAAGACACCCAGAAAACGGCTGACCGCCTTCAGGAACGATTTCTATCTGCTCGGCATGGTGGGTCAAACCGCCCCGATGCTGATTGCGGGTGAAGTGATTCTCGCTTTTCTCCGCCACGGCATATGGGTGGCGGAATCGGTGGTGCTGATGCGCTATCTGTTCGGTTCCGAGGGAATCCGGCGCACTTTCGGGGAAGCGGTGGGTATGGTCTTCCTCGTCTTCGGTGCCGGGGTGATCGTGGAACTGATCGGCGGCTGGTATTACATGTATTATTCCCCGAAAGCCCGTGTGCGGGTGAATGAGCACCTGAACCGAATGCTGTTTGACAAGGCGTCTTCGGTGGATATTTCCTGCTTTGAATCTCCCGATTTTTACGGGAAATACACCCTTGCCACCTCCGAGGCACTCGACCGCGCCATGTCGGTGTTGACCAATCTTTCCACGCTGGTGGGCGCGGGGATTTCCTCTGTTTTTATCATCGGGTCGATGCTCTCGATTTCGCCTTGGGCGGTGCCCTTTATCCTCTGTCCTCTGGTGGGAAACTTTGTCTTCGGGAGAAAGCTTGTCGAGACACAGTATGAGAGAGATAGGGCGGGTACACCTTTCCGCCGGCGTCAGGATTATGTCAACCGGACGGTGTATCTGCAAAAATACGCGGGGGAGATGCGCATGACCCCGCTGTTTTCCCTGATGAAGCGGGACTATGACACGGCGGTTTCGAGGATGAATCACAACATCGACCGCTTTATGCGCCCAGCGTTTTGGTATCAACTCCTCTCCAGTCTGCTCAAATATCCGATCGCCTACGAGGGAATGTGGCTGGTCGCCTGCTTTTTGGCGATGGTGCCGAAGCTCATCGCCGTGGGCGATTTTGTGGTTCTGTGCAACGCGGTGGTGGTCGTCAACAATATGCTGGTCGAACTGACCGACGCGGTGACGGCCCTTTTCCGGGACGGCTATTATGTGGAAAATTTCCGCGAATTTTTGCGTTACACGCCGAAAATCGACGAAAATCAAAAAGGCCTGCTGCCGGAATTGCCGGCGCGCACGCTGGAACTGCGGGACGTCAGTTTTCACTATGAGGGGCAGAGCGGCAACGCGCTTTCCCATGTTTCCATGACCTTGCACAGCGGGAAACGAAACGCGATAGTCGGTCTCAACGGCGCAGGGAAAACCACATTGGTGAAACTGATCATGCGGCTCTACGACCCGAGCGAGGGGACTATCCTCTATAACGGGACGGATATCCGCACTTTTGATGTGCACGCATGGAGGCAGATGATCGGGGCGACCTTCCAGGATTTCGCTCTCTTTTCGGCGACGGTGACGGAAAACGTGCTTCTTAGGCGCACCGACGATCCCGAGGCGCATCAAACGGCGCTGAATGCGCTGCGGGATGTGGGACTGTACGGGGAAGTTGCCGCCCTGCCCCATGGGGAGGATACCGTGCTGACCCGCGAGTTCGACGACGACGGCGCGGTGCTCTCCGGCGGGCAGCACCAAAAAATCGCGGTGGCGCGCGCGTTCGCCAAAGACAGCCCGGTAGTGATTTTAGACGAACCCTCCTCCGCGCTGGACCCCGTGGCGGAGCACGATTTGTACGAAAATATTTTGAGGGCGTGCCTGGAGAACGACCCGAAAAAGGGAAAAATCGCTCTGATCATTTCCCACCGGCTCTCGGCGGCGGCAAAGGCGGACGCTATTTTTGTGCTTCGGGACGGGCGGCTGGTAGAGCAGGGAACCCATAAGGAGCTGATGGCGATCGGAGGGGAATACGCCGGTCTTTTCTCCAAACAGGCGCAAAGCTATCTCGCTCAGCCGGGAGAGGGGGAAATTCTCCATGGCTAAAAAAGCGAAGAAGACGGACGGAAGCTCCTTCCGCCGCACCATGCAGAACACCCGCTTTGCGATGAGGATGCTCTGGCGAATCGATAAGTTTTATGTGGTCACCACGATTCTGACCGCGGTGATCGGCGAGACGCTTTCGATGTTCGAGCACACCTTTTTGGTGGCTTACCTGGTCGGATGCATCGAGCGGAGCAGACCGTTTACCGAGGCGCTCGCGTTTTTACTGCCGATGACCGCGCTCATTTTCTTGAATATGGCGATTTCCGGGTGGCTCCAATCTTCTTTGATCCCCAAGAAAACGGAAAAAATCAACCGCGCTCTGCGCCTGACCCTCTACGAGAAGGCGGCGGATGTGGACATTTCCCGTTATGACGACCCGGCGTTTTACAACGATTTCATCTGGGCCATGCAGGATGCCGTCGATCATATCTACGGCGTGTTGAACACGGTGAGCGGTCTGTGCACCGCGGCGGCGCTGACCCTTTTCACCGGGCTTTATACCACGGTTACCGACCCGTGGCTGCTTCTGTATGCGGCGGGGAGTGTGGTGTTCTTCTCGCTGACCGGTTCCGCCATGAACAGGCCGTTTATGTCCCTGTGGGAGGAAATACGGCCGTATCAGCGCAAAAGGGCGTATATCAACAGGGTCTTTTATCTTTCGGATTACGCGAAAGATTTGCGCATGGGGGAGATGAAGCAGCCTCTGCTGGATGATTTCCGGGAGGCGAACCGGGAAATCGAGGGAGTATACCACCGTCACCGGAAATTTCTCTCGCTGGTTCCTGGGGCGCAGAACGCCATTGGCGGCAAACTGTGGTACGCGCTGATTCTTATCTATCTTCTGTATCAGGTGCTGGTGCGCAATACGATCGGGTTTGGCGAGATGCTGGCGCTGTACAACGCCACCTCCATGTTGTTGGCGAGCCTGCAAAACTTCAGCAGAACGATGCCCCAGTTTCAGCAGCACAGTATGTATGTGGAGAAAATGCGGCATTTT
>CAZGXK010000004.1:0-39024 GCA_964529775.1 uncultured Eubacteriales bacterium | reverse complement strand
TCCTATATCATCCTCTCACATCCGCCGCGAGAGGTCAGCTTTTTTCGCCCAGTTTGCGCTCGGTGCCGTGGAGGATGCGCTTGATGTTGTCGGCGTGCTTGGCGATGAGGAGGGCGGCGACCAGCACCGCCATGGCGGTACAGAACACCAGTTCAAAGCCCGAAAGACCGTCGAAAAATTTCAGCTTGACGAAGACGGCGACGGCCATGGTGGCGGCGGCGGCCACCGAGCCGAGCGAGACCATGCGGAAGATCGCCACCAACAGGATAAACACGCCGAGGCTGATGAGTGCGACTTTCCAATCGAGCACCAGCATCATGCCGAGCGCGGCGAGCACTCCTTTGCCGCCGCGAAAGCCGAAGTAGAGAGGATAGAGATGCCCGACCACGCACATCAGTCCCGCGAAATAGGCGCCGCACAGCGCGAACTCCCCGCAGCCGAGCGTGGGAAACACCACCCATCTGGCGAGCCCCACCGCACCGAGGCTTTTGAGGAGATCCCCCACGGTGGTGAGCAGCGCCGCGGGTTTGCCCGCCGAGCGCAGCACGTTGGTGGCGCCCGCATTGCCGCTGCCGACCTCGCGGATGTCCCGGTGCGCCATCAGGCGGGTGACGATGATGGCGAAATTGAGGCTGCCCAGAAGATAGGCGGCGACCCCAGTGATGAGCAGCGCGGGCCACGCCTGCCGCAGCATCTGCCAAAACATTTCCATCGGCCTTACCCTCCTTTTTGCGAATCCCCGCGCTCCCTCACGATCATGCGCACCGGAGTGCCCTGCAGCCCGAAGGTCTCGCGGATCTGGTTTTCCAGATAGCGGCGGTAGGAAAAGTGAAACAGTTCCTCCCGGTTGACAAAACAGACGAAAGTAGGCGGGGCGACCGAGGTCTGGGTGATGTAATAGATGCGCAGCCTCCTGCCCTTATCGGTGGGGGGCTGCACCCGCGCGGTCGCCCCCGCGAGGAGATCGTTGAGCATGCCAGTGGAGATGCGGGTCATGCTCTGGGCGTACACCTGCGTGATCTGCTCAAACAGGCGGTCCACCCGCTGACCGGTTTTCGCGCTGATGAACACAAACGGGGCGTAGGACATAAAACTGAAATCCGCCCTCAGCTCCGCCTGCATACGGGACAGGGTGTGGCTGTCTTTCTCCACCGCGTCCCATTTGTTCACAGCGATGACGCACGCCTTGCCCGCGTCCGCAGCGAGCCCCGCGACCTTGCTGTCCTGCTCAGTGAAACCCTCAAGGGCATCGATGAGGACGACGCACACGTCCGCGCGTTCCACCGCCATGCGGGCGCGCAGCACGCTGTACCGCTCCACGCTGTCACGCACCCGGCTTTTGCGCCGGAGCCCCGCGGTGTCGATAAAGAGGAAGCGCCCGTGGGCGTTCTCGACCTCGGTGTCCACCGCGTCGCGGGTGGTGCCCGCGGTCTCCGAGACGATAGCGCGCTCGGTTCCCGCCACACGGTTGACGAGCGAGGACTTCCCCGCGTTCGGTCGGCCGATGACCGCCACTTTGATCCGCCTCTCCGCCTCTTCTTCCTCCGAAGGAGGCGGCAGCAGCGCGCAGACGGCGTCCAGCAGATCGCCGGTGCCGTGTCCGTGAATCGAGGACACTTCCACAGGATCGCCCAGCCCCAGATGGTAAAACTCGTAAAATTCCGGTGGGGGCGCGCCGATGCGGTCGCACTTGTTCACGCACAGCACCACCGGCTTGCCGCTTTTCTGCAGCATCGCCGCCACGTCCTGATCGTTCGCGGTGACCCCCGCCGTGAGGTCGGTCACCAGCACAAGGACATCCGCCTGCTCTATGGCGATCAGAGCCTGGTGCCGCATCTGCCGCAAAATCGGCTCGTCGGTTCGGGGCTCGATGCCTCCGGTGTCCGCCAGCATAAAGGTGCGCCCGTTCCACTCGCAGGGCGCGAACAGCCGGTCGCGGGTCACTCCGGGGGTGTCGTCGACAATCGAAATCCGCCGCCCGGCCAGTTTGTTAAACAGGGTGGATTTGCCCACGTTGGGCCGCCCCACCACCGCCACCACAGGTCTCGCCATCGTTCAACTCCTTATCAGCGCGCGCAGCAGCTGCGCGCCGTCCGGCGCCACCGGCACCACCGGGATGCCCAGCTCCCGCGAGAGGTCGCCGAGGGTCATATCGTCCAGAAAAACATCCTCCCCCGCGCGCAGCATCGACCGCGTAATCAATACACGGTCCGCGTCCTCCCCGCGCAGGGAGCGGAGCAGATCCTGTCCCGTGAGCAGCCCCGCCACCGTGATCTGCTCGCCGAAAAATTCGTTTTTCACCCGTACCACCCGCGCGCACAGGTCAGGAAATCTGCGCGTTGCCGCTTCCGTCAGCTCGCACAGCAGACCGTACGCCGCGTACCCCGTCGCCATCACGGTGCGCCCCGTGTAGCATCGGCCGGGTTTCGCGCGCTCCAGCGCATCCAGAAACTCCTCGCGCAGCAGCGTGAGCATCCCCACCCCGTTGTCCAGCTGGGGATACTCCCCGTAAAAAGAGGGCGGCGGCAGCGGCTTGCCGCAGAGCAGGTAAAATTCGTCCGAGGGGTACACCACCCTCTCGCCGCCCGTCTCCCGCAGGGTGTCCCCCAGACGTTCGATTTTCTCGATAACGGCCTGCGCCTCCTCCGCGGTGAACGGACGGAGCGGGAAAAGCCCCTCACGATATTTCGTCAGCCCCACCGGCACCGCCGCGACGCTTCTCAGCGCGGGGCGGAGGGCGATCAGATCGCGCAGCGTTTTGTCCAGCGCCTGCCCGTCGTTGATGCCGGGGCAGAGCACCAGCTGACAGTTGATCTCCAGCCCCGCCTCGGCGAGCCTCGGCAGGACGGTGAGCGCCTCTCCCGCGTGGCGGTTGCCCATCATCCGGCAGCGGAGATCCGGGTCGGTGGTGTGCACCGACACGTTCACGGGGCTGATGTGCATAGCGATCATGCGCCGCACCTCCCTCTCGGAGAGGTTGGTCAGCGTGATGTAGTTGCCGAAGAGAAAGGAAAGGCGGCTGTCGTCGTCCTTGAAATAGAGGCTCTCGCGCATCCCCTTCGGGAGCTGGTCGATAAAGCAGAAGATACAGCGGTTGCGGCAGGTGTGCTGCCTGTCCATGAGATAGGTCTCAAATTCAAGCCCGGTCTCCCGCTCTCCGGAAAGGCTCACAAGCCGAATCTTTCCGCCGCGGCTGAAGGTCAGGAGCAGCTTCTCGTCCTGAATATAAAAGCGGTAGTCGAGCACATCCTCTATCTCGTGCCCGTTGACCCGCAGCAGCGTATCCCCCGCGCGGACATCCTTCCCGGCGGCGGGGCTGCCGGGAACCACTCGCGCCACCGTCACCGCCACAGGCATTCTCCCCTTTGATTCCAATTCCCGGTTCCGGCGAACCGGTTCCCGGGTATGACAAAACAGAACCACTGCTCCCTTGGACAAACCGGCCCTCGGCGCTCGCCTTGTCACCGGTCTGTCGGAAAGGACAGCGATCCTGCCGCTTGCCGCTCGTGCCGCCAGGGCGGCGCGGAACGGATAGCCTTAATCCTCCACCTGGACAACCTGTTTGCCGTTATAGTAACCGCAATGCGGGCACAGACGGTGCGGACGCTTGTACTCCCCGCACTGAGGACATCTCATCAGCGCCGGCGCGTCCATTCTCCAGACATGGCTGCGCCGTTTATCGCGGCGAGCCTTGGAATGTTTTCTTTTCGGTACCGCCATGGTCAGCACCTCCTTACCGCTTGAAATATATCACTCGCCGTCCGGCCGCAAAAGCGACGCGAGCGCCGCCATGCGCGGATCCCCCGTCTCTTCCCGGCAGCCGCACGGGCCGTCGTTGAGATTTTTGCCGCACCGCGGGCACAGCCCCTTGCAGTCCGGCGTACACAGCACCTTTTGCGGAAACGCCAAATACAAATCTTCTTCGATAAGCGGCTCCAAGGACAATTCGTCGTTCGGCGCCACCACCACATCGTCCGTCTCTTCCCCGTCTGAGGAGGCGACCACCACATGGCGAATCGGCACCGTCATCGGCGCTCTCACGGGGGAAAGGCAACGGTCGCACAGCCCCTCAAACTCACAGGACGTCTGCGCCTCCATGAAAACCATCCCCGCGCGCTCGACCATCTCCCCCTTCAGACGCACGGGGCGTGGGAGCGGCGAGCCGCCGTGAAAGGTGAGCTCGGAGCAATCGAGCGAGACATCGAGCGGCATACGCTCGATTTCCCCCGCAAAAAGGGGCCTCAGCCGTAAAACCATCATGCACCTCAAAAACCGCCGCAGGGTATTATAACCGCCCCGGCGGCATTTGTCAAGCGAAACTTTGGCGCCTCTCAGCTCCCCGGGAGATCAAATCTCCTGCGCGATGCCCCGGAGCCTCGCCGGAACCTCGTTCAGCGCGCCCAGTTTCTCCACAAAATCGGCGAACTTTTCCATATCCCGGCCCCCGATTTTCAGGGTGGAATCGATGAACACGTTGGTGATATCGTAGTTGCCCGCGCACATACCGGCCACAAAACCGTACAGCGCGTCAAACCCCACGATCCCGTATTCCTCCGCCACCGCAAGGCGGGTCTTGTAGCTGAGGTCAAAGGTGAGCGTGTTGTCTTTCTCGATGAAGACCACGCTGCCTTTGGAGCCCTCGGTCGCCTCGGCACACAGGTCGAGCAGCCGCTTGGTCTTGCCGGAACCTTTTTTTCCAAGAATCAGGGTGATCATAAAAACCTCCTTGCGTTGACGGGAAAGCGCCCTCTGCCCGCGGTCGCCTTCCGGGTGTTTCCGCCTAAGGCCGGCGTACGGCGAGGCTACAGCCGGGAGCTCAGTTCGGACAGCAGCTCCTCATAGCCCGGCTTGCCGAGCAGGGCAAACATATTTTTCTTGTAGCTCTCCACCCCCGGCTGGTCGAACGGGTTGACCCCGAGCAAAATGCCCGAGAGGGCGCAAGCCTTTTCTAGGAAATAGAGGGTATACCCGAGTGCGCGCTCGTCCAGAGCGGGCATACGCAGCACAAGCGTGGGGGTCCCGCCGTCCGCGTGGGCCAGGGCGGTGCCCTCGAACGCCTTGCGGTTGACCTCGCTCATCGAGCGGCCGGCGAGATAATTGAGCCCGTCCGCGTTCTCCGCGTCTTCCCGGATGACGAGCTCGCACGGCGGCTTATCGAAGAGCACCGCCGTCTCAAAGAGGATGTGACTGCCGTCCTGCACAAACTGCCCTAAAGAGTGAAGATCGGTCGAGAAGATCGCGGACGCGGGGAACAGCCCCTTGCCGTCCTTGCCCTCGCTCTCGCCGAAAAGTTGTTTGTACCATTCCGACATCATCTGCCAGCGCGGCTCGTAGCTCACCATCATCTCCACCTCGCGCCCTTTCGCGTGAAGAATCTGGCGGTACACGGCGTAGCGATAACCGTCGTTTTGAGTGAGATCGGGGTTATCCAGCGCCTGCTCCGCCTCTTCGGCTCCCGCCATCAGCTGCGCGATATCGCACCCCGCCACCGCGATGGGCAGAAGCCCCACGGCGGTGAGCACCGAATACCGCCCGCCGATATCATCGGGCACCGCGAAAGTCTCATACCCCTCGCGGTCCGCGAGCGCCTTGAGGGTCCCTCTGCGGCGGTCGGTCGTGACATAAATCCGCCTTCTCGCCTCTTCCCGGCCCACCGTTTTCTCCAGATACTCCCTCAGCACCCGAAAAGCGATGGCGGGTTCGGTGGTGGTGCCGGATTTCGAGATGACGTTGATCGAGACTCTTCTGCCCTCGCACAGGGAGAGCAGTTCGGAGAGCGCCGCGCCGCTGATGCTGTTGCCCGCGAAGTAAATATCGGGGGTGGCTTTTTTCATGTTGTTATACAGCGGGGAGCGCAGCGCCTCGATGACCGCGCGCGCCCCGAGATACGAACCGCCGATGCCTATCGCGATGAACACGTCGGTGTCGCTCCGAATGCGTGCGGCGGCAGATTGAATCCGGGCAAATTCCTCCCGGTCAAACCGACTTGGAAGGTGCAGCCAGCCCAAAAAATCGCTTCCGGGGCAGCTGCCCTCGTGCAAGGCCCGGTGGGCGGCGCTCACCGCCCCCTGCAAAGCGAGCGGCTCATGCTCTTTCACAAAGCCCTCGGCATACCGCGTATCCAATGTGGTCGCCATCTCTCCAAGCCCCCGTTCCCTCTTGATCTTCCCTTTCTATTGTACACTATCCGCGCCCGCTTTGCAACCGTCTGGAGGAGTTTTTTGAAAAAGGGCGGGGAATTTTCCGCTACCGTTTGCATTTGTGCCCCGTGATATGGTATACTATCGGAAGAACCTGAGGAGAGGCGGCGGAGCGTTTGGATCGGCTTATTCAAGGCGCGCGGGTGATCGACCCTTCGTGCGGGCTCGACGGCCCGGCGGACGTGCACATCAGGAAAGGCCGCATCGCCGCCGTAGGAAAGGCGCTGCCCGCAGACGGCTGCGAGGTGCTGGACGCCTCCGGACTCGTGTGCGCGCCGGGCCTTGTGGATCTGCACGTCCATCTGCGCGACCCGGGGCAGACGCAAAAAGAAGATCTTCTCAGCGGCTGCCGCGCGGCGGCGGCCGGAGGCGTGACCTCCCTCTTGTGCATGCCCAACACCTCTCCCCCGCTCGACCGGCCGGACATCATCGAGCAGCTGCTCTCCCGCGCCGCGGGGGCCGACGCGCACGTCTACCCGGTGGGGGCGGTGAGCCTCGGCCTTAAAGGGAAGACGCTCACCGATTTCTCCGCGCTGAAGGCGGCGGGGGCGGCGGCGTTTTCGGACGACGGGCGGCCGGTGCTCACGGCGGATCTCTGCGAGCGGGCGCTCAGGGCCGCCGCCGAAGCGGGTCTGCCGCTCTTGGCCCACTGTGAAGAACTCACTCTGGTGCGGGGCGGCATCATGAACGAGGGAGAAGTCTCCCGCTCGCTCGGAGTGCCCGGCATCTCCCGCGCCGCGGAGGAGGCGGGCATCGCGAGAGAAATTGCGCTCGCGGCCGCCACCGGCTGCCCCGTACACATCTGCCATGTGAGCACCGAGGGCGGCGCCGCCATGATTCGCGCGGCAAAGCGCGACGGCGTGCCGGTGACCGGCGAGACCGCGCCGCACTATCTGCTCCTGACGGATGAGGCCCTGCGCTCGCGCGACGCCGATTTCCGCATGAATCCCCCGCTGCGCACCGAAAAAGACCGTCTCGCCCTCGTCGAGGCGCTCTCGGACGGCACTCTCGATGCCGTCGCGACCGACCACGCCCCCCACACTCCGGGGGAAAAGGAGGATTTCCTGCTCGCCCCGAACGGCGTCATAGGGATGGAGACTTCCCTTTCGGTCTGCCTGACGGCACTGGTGCACACGGGCACCGTCACCCTCTCGGAGCTCCTGTTTCTCATGTCCACCTCCCCCGCCCGTATCGCCGGCCTTCCCGCCGGAACCCTGCAGCCCGGGGCGACAGCGGATATTCTGCTCTTTGACCCGAACGAAACTTGGACGGTGGACGAGACCCGCCTGCACGGAAAATCGCGCAACACCCCCTTTAAGGGAATGCGTCTGCGCGGCAGGGTGAAAGCGACCCTGCTCGCCGGGCGGACGGTTTATGACGAAAGGACGGAAAACCATGGGATTTGACCGGCTGATCGCTTCCGTGGAGCAAAAGCGCAACCCGACGGTCGCGGGGCTGGACCCGCACCTGGATACCCTGCCCGGTTTCCTCAAGGAAGAGGCTTATGCGCGCTACGGAAAAACCCTTGAGGGAGCGGCCGCGGCGGTGCTGCGCTTTAACCGGGAGATCATCGACGCGCTGTGCGACATCGTTCCGGCGGTGAAACCCCAGGCGGCGTACTACGAACGGTACGGCTGGCAGGGGATGAAAGCCCTCGCTGAAACCGTGCGCTACGCGAGGCAAAAGGGGATGTTCGTCATCCTCGACGGAAAGCGAAACGATATCGGCACCACCATGCGGGCCTACGCCGAGGCTCACCTCGGAGAGGTGACCGTCGGCGGGGAGCGCTTCTCCCCCTTCGATGCCGACGCCCTGACGGTCAACGGCTATCTCGGCAGCGACGGCATCACCCCGCTGCTGCCCATATGCGAGGAGCGCGACCGCGGCATCTTTGTTCTGTGCAAGACCTCCAACCCGAGTTCGGGAGAGCTGCAGGATCTCGACGCGGGCGGCGAGCCGCTGTATAGGAAAATGGGGGAGCTTTGCGAACGGCTTGGGGAGCCGAGCCGGGGAAAATACGGCTACTCCGCGGTCGGCGCCGTGGTGGGGGCGACCTACCCCGGCGAGCTGAAAACGCTGCGCAAGGCTCTGACACACACCTTTTTCCTGGTCCCGGGCTACGGTGCGCAGGGGGGCGGCGCCAAAGACGCGGCGGCGGCGTTCGACGCCGACGGGCGCGGAGCGGTCGTCAATTCCTCCCGTGCCATCCTCTGCGCCTGGCAAAAAGAGGGCTGCCACGAGGAGGAATTTGCCTCGGCCGCCCGCCGAGAGGCGCTTCGCATGAGAGACGATCTTCTCTCCTGCCTCTGAAAAGGAGGGTTATCCGTGAACGCCACACAGGAAACCGGCACCCTGCTGAAAAAAAGCCGGCTTGCGCCCGGCATCTGGTCTTTCGACATCCTCTCCCCCGCCATCGCCGCGCTCGCGGACACCGGACAATTTGTCACCGTCTGCTGCGCGCCCTATCTGTTGCGCAGGCCCATCTCGCTCGCCGGGTTCGATTCGCGGAACGGGACGCTGCATCTGGTTTTCGAGGTGCGCGGCAAAGGGACGGCATGGCTGTCCGAAATGAAAGAGGGGGAAAGTATCGACCTTCTCGGCCCGCTCGGCCGAGGATTTGAGTTTTTTGCGGGAAAGCGCGCCGTGCTGGTCGGAGGGGGAATAGGTACCCCTCCGCTGCTGCCGCTCGCGGAAAAGTACGGCAGTAACGCCGCCGCGGTCATCGGTTTCCGCTCACGGAGCGCGGTGATCTTAGAGGAGGATTTCCGAGAAGCGGGAAATGAGGTCACCGTCTGCACGGACGACGGCAGCGCCGGTTTTCCGGGGCTTTGCACCGACGCCCTGACGGCGTGCCTTGCGCGCCGCTCCGCCGATGTCCTCTACACCTGCGGTCCGCGCCCGATGATGGAGAAGGTGGCGAAAATCGCCGCCGAGCACGCCGTTCCCTGCTATGTCTCTCTCGAGGAACGCATGGCGTGCGGCGTGGGGGCGTGCCTCGGCTGCGTCTGCCGAACCAAATCCGGCGGAAAAACGGGCATGAGCCGGGTGTGCGCGGACGGACCGGTGTTCGACGCGAGGGAGGTGTTTGACCTGTGACCGATCTCACGGTCAACGTTGCCGGGGTACGTTTCAAAAACCCGGTCATCGCGGCTTCGGGGACGTTCGGCTACGGCACGGAGTACGGCGCGTTTTACCCCGTCGAACGGCTGGGCGGGATCTCCTGCAAGGGCACCACTTTACGCCCCAGGGAGGGCAATCCCGCTCCCCGCATCGCGGAAACACCCGCCGGCATGCTCAACAGCGTGGGGCTGCAAAACCCGGGCATCGACGAGTGGGAACACACCTGTCTGCCCGAGCTTCGGCAAAAGGACGTCGTGGTCATCGCAAACGTCGCGGGGCACAGCATCGAGGAATACCGCGAGGTGACCCGGCGGGCGAGCGATGCGGGAGCGGACATGGTGGAGCTGAACATCTCCTGCCCGAACGTGAAGGAGGGCGGCATGAGCTTCGGCACCTCCTGCGCCTCGGTGCAAGAAGCGGTGTCGGCAGTGAGAGACGTCTGCCGCTGCCCGCTCATGGTCAAGCTCACCCCCAATGTGACCGATATCGCCGAGATCGCCAAAGCCGCCGAGAGCGCCGGGGCGGACGCCCTCTCGCTCATCAACACCCTCACCGGCATGAGAATCGATATCCGCACCCGCCGCCCGATTCTGAGAAACAACACCGGAGGCCTTTCGGGGCCCGCGGTGTTTCCGGTGGCGGTGCGCATGGTGCACGAGGTGTACCGGGCGGTAAAGCTGCCGATTGTCGGCATGGGCGGCATCGCCACATGGGAGGACGCCGCCGAGATGATGATCGCGGGGGCAACCGCCGTACAGGTGGGGACCGCGATGTTCCGCGACCCTTACGCCCCGCTGAAAATCATCGACGGTCTGCGCGCCTTCGGGGAACGGCAGGGACTGAAAAGCCTGTCCGAGCTGACCGGGACGGTGAGCCCATGGTAACCCTGTATCTCGTCCGCCACTGCGAGGCGCGCGGCAACATCGACCGGGAGTTTCACGGGCGTTTCGACAGCGACATCAGCGAAAACGGGTGCCGCCAACTCGACCGTCTGGCGGAAAGATTTCGCCCCGTCCCTCTCGCGGCCGTATACAGCAGTCCCCTCAGGCGCGCCAAGCTGACGGCTCAGGCGATCAACCGGTACCACAACCTCCCCATCGCCTTCGACGACCGCCTAATGGAGATCGACGGCGGGGAGTGGGAGCGGCACCCGTGGATACGGCTTCCGGAGTTGTTCCCGGAGAGCAGCGAGCAGTGGGCGCACGCCCCCCACACCTTCGTGGCACCGGGCGGGGAGAGCATGGCGCAGGTGTACGAGCGCATGAGAGAAGCGCTGCTCGACATTGCGGAGGACAACGACGGGCGGACGGTGGCGGTCGCCTCCCACGGGTGCGCCATCCGCAACGCTTTGTGCTGGGCACTGACGGGAAATCCCTCCCGCCTCGCCGACATCCCCTGGTGCGACAACACGGCGGTCAGCCTCATCGAAATCGACGGCGGCGTGCCCCACGTCGTCTACTACAACGACAACAGCCATCTTGACGGGGAGACCTCCACCTTGGAAAAACAGACCTGGTGGCGCAAGGATTCCCCGAGCGCGTTTGAATAGGGGGAACGGTATGGTGATCATGGCGGTCGATTACGGCCTCGCCCGCACCGGAGTCGCGGTATGCGACCCCGGCGAGCTTCTCGCCTCCCCCGTGGGGACGGTCTCCGAAAAAGATGAGGGGCGGCTGATCTCCAGGATCGCGGAGCTTGCGCGGGAGCACGGGGCGAGGCACATGGTGGTGGGGCTTCCCCGCAATATGGACGGTTCGCTCGGAGAGAGCGCCCGGCGCGCGCAGGCGTTCGCAGGGCGTCTGGAAGAGGCGACCGGGCTATCAGTATCGCTGTGGGACGAGCGGCTGACCACCGTCTCCGCCCATGCCGCGCTCAACGCCACGAACACTCGCGGCAAAAAGCGCAAGCAGGTGGTGGACACCGTTTCGGCAGTGATGATTCTGGAGGATTATCTGCGCTCACAGCATCTCACCGGCAAAGAGGACGAACGATGAGCCTTCCTCTCCTCCTGGCCGGTTATGCCGTCTCCGCCGCGATTTTGGTGGGATTTTCCATCCGGTGCGCCGACTGTGTCGACCTGCTCGACAAAAAAACCCACCTGTCCGGCGCGTTTGTCGGCGGGGTTCTGCTCGCTGCCGTGACCTCTCTGCCGGAGCTGATCACCAGCATCTCCGCCATCTTTGTGGTGCACAACCCCGAGCTGATCGTGGGCAACGTGCTGGGAAGCGACATCTTCAACCTCTGTATCTTCGGCTCCCTCACACTGTTCACCCTGCGCGGGTACTCGCGGGCGAGCGTAGGGGGATCGCATCTGGTCACCCTGTTGTGCACCCTGGCGGCGTATGCCGCGACCGCGCTCGCCATTCTCACAGGGTTCGGCCAAATTCCCGTCATCGGGGTAAACGTCGTCTCCCTCGTGATTCTCGTGCTGTACGGTATCTCCCTGCGCTTTTTGTCGGGGGACAGCGACGAGGCGGACGCCGAGGACCGCTCCCCTCTCACCGTGCGTCAGGTGGCGGTGCGCTTCGTGCTGATGTCGCTCGGACTGGTGGTGATGAGCGTCATCGTCACCGCCCTGACCGACCGCCTGTCGGAAGAGCTGAACCTCAACGCCTCCCTCGCCGGAGCGCTCTTCCTCGGCATCGCCACCTCTCTGCCCGAGCTCTCCTCCAGCATCGCTCTGGTCAAACTCCACAACGACAATGCGATGGTGGGCAATATTGCGGGGTCGAACATCTTCAATTTCACCATTCTCAGCGTCGCCGATCTCCTGAGCGGGACAACGCCGGTGTATGTGGATGCCATGCAAACCCGTCTGATGATGATTTTCGGGGTGCTCTCCACCCTCCTCTGCCTGCTCTCCCTGCTGGTGCACAGGCGGGCAAAGCGCCCGGGGAGCGCCCCCGCCGTCGCCCTGTACGGCGTGTGCTCGGCGGGAATTTTGCTCTCATACGCCGCCTTTTTAACGCTTTCCTTTCTCTGATCGCCGGCGCGCCAACTCTATTCAAGCCGTCTTTATCCGTAATTCCCGAATCCGTGAGGAGGGACTGTGACATCGTGTATACCATACTTTCCAAAGAGCCGCTCAACCCCACCGTCACCAGAATGGTGATCCACGCGCCTCTGGTCGCCGCCAAGGCGCAGCCCGGACAGTTCATCATTTTGCGCGCGGACGCCGACGGGGAGCGCATCCCCCTGACCGTCGCGGACAGCGACCGCGGCGCCGGCACCGTCACCGTCATCTTTCAGATAGTGGGCGAGGCCACCATCTCGCTCAACGCCCTGAACGAGGGGGATGCCGTCGCCGATTTGGCGGGACCGCTCGGCACGCCCTCCCGGCTCGACGGGCTCTCCAAGGCGGCGGTGGTCGGCGGCGGAGTGGGCTGCGCCATCGCCTACCCCGTGGCCAAACGCCTGCACGAGCTGGGTACCGAGGTGCACTCGGTCATCGGCTTCCGCCAGAAAGACCTGGTCATTCTGGAGCGGGAATTCGAGGCGGTCTCCGACAGAGTGGCGAAAATGTCGGACGACGGCAGCTGGGGGCAAAAAGGACTGGTCACCGACGCCCTGGCATCGCTGATTCGTGAGGGCAACCGCTACGACGAAGTGATCGCGATCGGCCCGCTGGTGATGATGAAAGTTGTCTGCCGCCTCACGGGGCAATACGGGATCAAGACGGTGGTCTCCATGAACCCGATCATGATCGACGGCACTGGGATGTGCGGCGGGTGCCGGCTGAGCGTGGGGGGAGAAACAAAATTCGCGTGCGTGGACGGGCCGGATTTCGACGGGGCGCTGGTCGATTTCGACGAGGCGATGCGCCGAAACGCCTGCTACAGCGCCTTTGAGGCCCGCGCGCGGGAGAAGGCGTGCCGCTTATTCCGGGCCGATACGGGCATTTTTCGGTAAAAGAACGCGCCGAGCGCACGGAAAGGAGAGGCCCGCAAGACGCCAGCGACAGGTATTCGACAGGTATTCGACGGGTCATGAGGAGCAAAAATGGGAAATCAGAGCGGAACAAAAAATATTATGCCGGTACAAAGCCCCGAAGAGCGGGTGAAAAATTTTTCCGAGGTCGCTCTCGGGTACACCGAACGGCTCGCGGTGGAGGAAGCGCAGCGATGCCTCTCCTGCAAAAACCGCCCCTGCGTCTCGGGCTGCCCGGTGGGAATCGACATCCCCGGATTCCTCGCCAAAACGGCGCGGGGGGATTTTGAGGGGGCGTACGCGGTTCTCTCCGCCTCTTCCTCCCTGCCCGCGGTGTGCGGCAGGGTGTGCCCGCAGGAAACGCAGTGCGAGGGGAAGTGTGTCCGGGGCATCCGGGGGGAACCCGTGGGCATCGGGCGGGTGGAGCGGTTCATCGCGGACACCCACCGGGAAAGCTCTCCCCCTCCTCCCCCAAAGCCCGAACCCAACGGGCACAGGGTGGCGGTGGTCGGTTCGGGCCCCTGCGGGCTGACGGCGGCGGGAGATCTCGCCAAAAAAGGCACCGGCGTGACGATCTTCGAGGCGCTGCACACCCCCGGCGGGGTGCTGGTGTACGGCATACCGGAATTCCGCCTGCCGAAAGCCATTGTGGCGGCGGAGATCGACGGACTGAGGCAGCTCGGCGTGGAGATTGAGACCAACGTCGTCATCGGCCGGACGCTGACGGTGGACGACCTGTTCGCCAGGGGGTTCGAGGCGGTGGTCATCGCCTCCGGCGCGGGCCTGCCGCGCTTTATGCACATCCCCGGCGAATCGCTGAACGGCGTCTACTCGGCGAACGAGTTCCTCACCCGCATCAACCTGATGAAGGCGTATCTGCCGGAGAGCAAGACCCCGATCCTGCGCCCGCGCAGGGCGGCCGTGGTGGGCGGCGGCAACGTGGCGATGGACGCCGCGCGCTGCGCCGTGCGCCTGGGGGCGGAAGAGGTCACCGTCGTCTACCGGCGCGGCATGGAGGAGCTGCCCGCGCGCCGGGAAGAAGTGGAACACGCCAAGGAGGAGGGCATCCGCTTTCGCACGCTCGCCTCCCCCACCGAGATTCTCGGCGACAGCGCCGGGCAGGTGCGCGGCATGGTCTGCCAGCAGATGACGCTGGGCGAGCCGGACGCGTCCGGCCGCCGCCGCCCGGTGCCGGTGGAAGGGGAGACTTTCGAGCTCGCGCTCGACTGCGTGATCGTGGCGATCGGCACCTCCCCGAACCCGCTCATCCGCTCCACCACGCCGGGGCTCGCCGCCGACGCGCACGGCTGCCTGGTCACCGACGGCGAGGACGGGCGGACCAGCCGCGAGGCGGTGTATGCCGGCGGGGACGCGGTGACGGGCGCCGCGACGGTGATTCTGGCGATGGGCGCCGGCAAATCGGCGGCGGCGGCGATAGAGCGCTTCCTTCACAGGGAATAAACCGGTTTTTCCGCCGTTATCGCCCGCCTTTTTGCGGGATTTCCCCCGAAAAGGCGTCCCGCGCGCTTGAAATCGGGGGAAACCCAGCGTATAATAAAAAAAGCCGGCGCCGTTTCGGGGGCTCTCGCCGAACAGGGCGAAACGGGGCCCCCTTTGGCGCCGGGCCCGTAGTTTTTTCAAAGGAGTGGCAAAAAATGTCTTATGTATCCGATGTGCTGTGCGAACTGAAACGCAAAAACCCGGCGCAGGACGAATTCATCCAGGCCGCCACCGAGGTGCTCACCTCTCTGGAGCCGGTGATCGAGGCGAACCCGGCCTATCAAAAGGCGGCTCTGCTGGAGCGCCTTGTGGAGCCGGAGCGCCAGCTGATCTTCCGGGTGCCGTGGGTGGACGACAAGGGAGAAGTGCACGTCAACCGGGCGTTCCGGGTGGAATTCAACAGCGCGATCGGGCCGTATAAAGGCGGGCTGAGGCTGCACCCCTCGGTGAACCTCGGCATCATCAAATTTTTGGGGTTCGAGCAGATTTTCAAGAATTCGCTGACAGGGCTTCCCATCGGCGGAGGCAAGGGCGGCGCGGATTTCGATCCCAAGGGCAAATCCGACCGCGAAGTGATGGCGTTTTGCCAGAGCTTCATGAACGAGCTGTACCGCCACATCGGCGCGGACACGGACGTGCCCGCCGGGGATATCGGCGTGGGCGGCCGCGAGATCGGCTATCTCTTCGGGCAATACAAAAAGCTGACCAACCGCTACGAGGGAGTGCTCACCGGCAAGGGGCTCACTTTCGGCGGCTCGCTCGCGCGCACCGAGGCGACGGGGTACGGTCTGGTGTACTTCACGAGTGAGATGATGAAGATCAGAGGAGACGACTTCGAGGGCAAGACGGTGGTGATTTCCGGCTCGGGGAACGTGGCGATTTACGCCACCGAAAAGGCGCAGCAGCTCGGCGCGAAAGTGGTGGCGCTCTCGGATTCCAACGGCTGGGTGTACGATTCGGACGGCATCGACCTCGCCGCCGTGAAGGAGATCAAGGAAGTGAGGCGCGGAAGAATCCGCGAATACGCCGAGAGCCACGGGAACGCGCAGTACCACGAGGGCAGGGGCATCTGGAACCTGCCGTGCGACGTGGCGCTGCCGTGCGCCACGCAGAACGAGCTGACGCTCGACGACGCGAAAGCTCTGGTCGCCAACGGCGTACGCTATGTGGCGGAGGGCGCGAATATGCCCGCCACGCTCGACGCGACCGAGTATCTCCTCGCGCAGGGCATCGCCTTCGGCCCGGGCAAGGCGGCGAACGCCGGCGGCGTCGCGACGTCCGCGCTCGAGATGAGCCAGAACTCCCAGCGGCTTTCCTGGAGCTTTGAGGAGGTGGACGGCCGTCTGCGCGCGATCATGGCCGGCATCCACCAAAGCGCCTACGACGCCGCGAAGGCCTACGGCCGGGAAGGCAATTATGTGGCCGGGGCGAACATCGCGGGCTTTTTGAAAGTCGCCGACGCCATGATGGCGCAGGGCATCGTGTAAACCCCGGAAAACGAACCAAGCCGCCCTCCGGTTTCCGGCGGGCGGTTTTTTATGCCGTGCGCCTGACGGCGCACATGCGAATCGCCCCGGCGGGCAAAAACCCGCCGGGGCGAAATATTGGGTTGTGCCAAACTACCCTTGAGTAACCGCAACGGAAGTTTTTCCGTTCCCGTCCCATCTCAAATCGGGCGCCTGATGGAACTCCATTCGATTTTAGGCGCCAAGGGCCTTCGCGGTAACTCCTTTGAGAGTAAAGGTGCCATCCACATCGGAATTACCGGCATCGATGACAAAACTCACTCTTAAGATACCATCCTCGGACACGGTCTTCCCATTCAGATACTCGGCCTCCAGAGAAATATCCCCCTTGGTCGCGGGACGCAGATCCACTGAAGAGGCATCATTAGAACGGGGAAGAAAGTCGCCGAGGTCTGCAAAGGCGTAGTGGGTCTGAGAATTGACACTCCAGTCGCCGGAAAGCGTTCCGAAGGCAAATTTCCACGGGAGTGTGGAAGAGAAATTCAGAGCCAGAGCATTCAGCTTTGTGGCATCAAAAGCGGCGACACCTTCGTTATAAACTAAGGTAAAGCTGGCAAAATGCCCCGCTTTCGCCGTCAAAACCAAAGAGCCGTCTTCGGCATAAGAAACCGAGCCATTCTCCTCGGAATCGACGGTGACTACCGCATTCTCTGCTGTCGGTGTCAAATCCAAGCTCTCCACTTCCGGTCCGGGTTCGGGTTCCGGCTCGGTCTCGGCAGGGACAATCTCCAAGGCTTTCCACACCACATACTGTTCCGGATCACCATAGATGGAAAGGCGAATGGCGGTGATGGTGATTTCGGTGGTTCCCTCGGGAAGCGCTCCCTCGGGAAAGGCACCCTTCAAATCATAAGTCTCGTCCGTATCCGCTGTAAAATCATTCACATCATTGCCGGCTATCAGGCTGAGCTGAAGCGTTTGTTCCGCACCACCGGCGACTGTGTAGACGATAAAACCGTTGACACCCTGTCCGCCACCTTCAGAGGTCACAAAACTCATATGGATGCTGGGAGTTTTATCGAGATTCACTGTGAGAGGCTCGGCGTAACGGTACTCCATGGACGGCCATGCAACATCAACGCTCTTTTCGTCGCGAATCAGTTTGAACGAACCGTCCTCGTTGAACTCGACTCTCGAAATGCCATTGTATTCGCTATTAATAGCATCCTGCTCCGTGACGGTGGGCAGCAGGCTCACCGCATCACCGGTCTGAGGCTCGGAAGGCTGGGTGTCCTCACCGGAAGGCTCCGTTTCGGAGGGCTCGGAAGGCTCCGTCTCGCTCGGGGCTTCGGTGGTCGTCTCGGTGGGAACCGGGAGAGAACCATTTGTTAATTTGTCCATACCGGCAACTTCCAGATACACGGTGTACACGGCATGGAGGGACACTTCTTTTGCATCCTCGGCAAGACCGAGCTTATCTCTGGTGGCCTGATCCAGGCTGCTCAGCGGTTTTCTGCCGGCAGCCACTTCATACACATTCACTGCAATTTGCACATCGGGATCCAGAGAAGGCTGGGTCTCGGAGGGCTCCGTCTCGGCGGGAACAAACTCCAAGGCTTTCCACACCACATACTGATCCGCCGTACCGTAGACGGAAAGACGAATGGCGGTGATGGAGATTTCACCGGAAAGGCCGAGCGCACCTTTCAAATCGTAAGTCTCGTCCGTATCGTCTCTAAAATCATCTTCACCACGGCCGCCTATTTGGCTGAGCTGAAGCGTTTGTTCCGCACCACCGGCGACTGTGTAGACGATAAAACCGTTGACACCCTGTCCGCCACCTTCAGAGGTCACAAAATTCAAATGGATGTTGGGGGTTTTATCGAGATTCACTGTGAGAGGATCGGCGTAACGGTACTCCATGGACGGCCAATCAACAGCGCTCGAAGCGTCGCGAATCAGTTTGAACGAACCGTCCTCGTTGAACTCGACTCTCGTCACACCGCCATTAGTACCATAGCTCTGATTGATGCCCTCCGAGGAAGCGGGCAGCAGGCCCACCGAATCATTGGGCTGGGGCTCGGAAGGCTGAGTCTCGGAAGACTCCGTCGTTGACTCCGTCTCGGAAGGATCGGAAGGCTGAGGATCGCTGGGGGTCTCTTTCGGCGCGGAACCGAGGAAGAGATAATTCAGCACATGACCCGGTTCCTCACAATATACCGTTACGGCCTTGATCAATTCTTTTGTAATAGGGGCAGCATCTTCATCTGTGGACATATACCCGGTAATATCCACGCATCCGGTCTCGGGACCTGCCACGAAAACTTCAGCCTGATTGTTAAACTTGGTATCATCAGAGCTCATCGCAGGAGAATCTTTAACCGAGCCGTCACGATAAAGGAACCACGGATTGCTCAGGTTAATGCCAAATGTGAATTTGGCATCTGCCGCCTGGTCGATAGAATAATAGAGATAATGCATCTCGGTCAAATCAACAGGGCCGGCCAGGACAGGAGCGCTCACAGTACCATCTTCCGCTAATGTGGCATTCGCAGTGCCCACACGAGCCCATCCTTGTACCTGATAATTTTGACCCCATCCGGCCAGATCGAGAATATCGATCTTGTTCTCCACATCGGGGACGCTGGTCGCCGCCCAGGCATGGAACGGATCGTCGGGAGTGGCGGGAGTGCCCTCCGCTACGGTATCTTCCGCCGCGGACGACATCATCGGCACGACGATGACGGAGAAGAGCATCGTCATCAGCATCGCCAATGCCGCGAGCAGCGCGACGGGTTTTCGAACATTGCGTTTCATCACATAATCCTCCTTCAAAAATTGCGTGAGGTGTAAAAAGAACCTGTTACAAAACTCATTATATCAAGAGCGGCCAAGAAACTCCACCATCCAAGAGAAAAAAAGCATACCGGATAACCCAAATGCGCAAATTAAAGAACATGACGCACGGCGGGGAGAAACGCGCGCCGAGCCACTTCTATATATTATAATCGTCGCCGCGGGAGGCGGAGGGGAGCAGATCCCGCAGGGTGATGCCCTCGAGGTACTCGGTGACGGTGCGGTAGAGCCCGCGCCAGAGCGGATAGGTGAGGCAATCGGCGACGCGGGGGCAATCGGGATCCCCCTCGGCGCAGGAGACGGGGGCGAGGCTGCCCTCGGTGAGGCGCAGCACCTCGCAGACGGTGATCTGCTCCGGCTCGCGGGCGAGGCGGTAGCCGCCCTGATAGCCGCGGTTGGTTTTGAGAATGCCGGCTTTGTGCAGCGCGGGGACGATCTGTTCGAGGTATTTCTTGGAGATGCCCTGGCGCTCGGCGATATCCCTGAGGGCGATATAACCCTCCGAGGCGTGGGAGGCGAGATCGAGCAGCAGGCGCAGGGCGTAGCGCCCCTTTGTGGAAATCTTCATCGGGCCGTCTCTCCTTTGCGCGTAAACTCACACTATTGTACCACGTATCGGAGAAAATTTCAAGGCGCGGCGGCGCGGGCGAAGGGGGCGGCGGAAAATTTTTGCCGAACCCTTGACAGCGCGGGAAAGATGTGGTATGATAATATATAGTAAGCCTATCTGTTTAATAGGTAAAGGAGGAGACGACTATGACCGACATCCGGGATCCCAAGAACTGGGGATTTGAGACGAAACAGCTGCACATCGGGCAGGAGCGGGCCGACCCCGTGACCGACGCGAGGGCGGTGCCGATTTACGCGACCACTTCGTATGTGTTCCACAATTCGCAGCACGCGGCCGACCGCTTCGGGCTGAGGGACGCGGGCAACATCTACGGGCGGCTGACCAACCCGACAGAAGATATCTTCGAGCAGCGCATCGCCGCTCTGGAGGGCGGCGCCGCGGCGCTGGCGACGGCATCGGGCGCGGCGGCGATCACCTATACCGTGGAGGCGCTCGCGAAGGCGGGGGAGCATATCGTCGCCGCGAAAACCATCTACGGCGGCACGTTTAATTTGCTCGCGAACACGCTGCCGCTGACGAGCGGGATCACGGCGACTTTCACGGAGCCCGACGCGGATGCTATTGAGGCGGCGATACGGGAGAACACCAAGGCGGTGTTTGTGGAGACGCTCGGCAATCCGCACTCGAACGTGATCGATTTGGAGGCGGTCTCGGCCGTCGCGCACCGCCACGGCATCCCGCTGGTGGTGGATTCCACGTTCGCCACCCCCTATCTCATCCGCCCGCTGGAGCACGGCGCGGACATCGTGGTGCACTCCGCCACCAAGTTCATCGGCGGGCACGGCACCGCGATCGGCGGGGTGATCGTGGACGGCGGTACCTTCGACTGGAAAGGTTCGGGGCGGTACCCCTGGATTTCGGAGCCGAACCCCAGCTACCACGGCGTCTCGTTCACGGAGGCGGCGGGACCCGCGGCGTTCGCCACCTATATCCGCGCCATCCTGCTGCGGGACACCGGCGCGACGCTCTCGCCGTTCCACGCGTTCCTCTTCCTGCAGGGGCTGGAGACGCTCTCCATCCGCGTACAGCGCCATGTGGAGAACGCGCTGAAGATCGTCGGCTATTTGAACGCGCACCCGAAAGTGGAGGCGGTGCACCACCCCTCGCTGCCGAGCGAGCCGAGCCACGAGGTCTATGAGCGGTATTTCCCGAACGGGGCGGCCTCGATCTTCACCTTTGAAATCAAGGGCGACGCGGAGACGGCGAAGACGTTCATCGACCACCTGCCCATTTTCTCGCTGCTCGCCAACGTCGCGGATGTGAAATCGCTGGTGATTCACCCGGCGAGCACCACTCATTCGCAGCTGACGGAAGAGGAACTGCTGGAGCAGGGCATCAAGCCGAACACCATCCGCCTCTCGGTGGGCATCGAATCCTCCGAGGATCTCATCGCGGCGCTGGACACCGCGTTCGCGGCGGTATAACGGGAAAAGACCGGGGCGTCTTTGGCGGCACCCGGCAAGGGAGAACAGGAACATCGCGGCGGGGCCGAAAGGCCTTGCCGCGATGTTTTGCCGTTTTTCGCCTGAAAACGCCGCCGCTTTTCGTCGTTTTCGTGAAATTTCCGGTGGAAAAGCGGAGAAAAGTATGGTATACTGAGAGCAGCACAGATGAAGGAGATAGAACGCGATGGCGATGGCAACGGAATCGGAGCAGGGCGTCTTTTCGGGGGCAAGGCAGGCGGCGGAGGTCATCCGCAGGGTGAACCGCGTGATACTCGGCAAAGAGGAGCAGGTGAGGGAGATCATGCTCTGCTTTTTGGCGAACGGTCACGCGCTGATCGAGGATATGCCGGGCGTCGGCAAGACCACCCTCGCCACCGCCTTCGCGGGCGCGATGGGGCTCGACTGCAAACGGGTGCAGTTCACCCCCGACGTGATGCCCTCGGACCTCACCGGGTTCTCGGTGTTTCAGAAGGAAACCGGGCGGTTTGTGTATCAGCCGGGCAGCGTCTTTTGCCACCTGCTGCTCGCGGACGAGCTCAACCGCACCTCGCCCAAAACCCAGTCCGCGCTGCTGGAAGTGATGGAGGAGCGCAGAGTCTCGGTGGAAGGGGTCACCCGGGAGGTGCCGCGCCCGTTTCTGGTGATCGCGACCCAAAATCCCTACGGCAGCGCCGGAACCCAGCGCCTGCCCGAATCGCAGACCGACCGTTTTACCGTCTCGCTTTCGCTGGGGTACCCGGACGCCGAGAGTGAGACGGAGCTCGCGATGACCGTGGAAGAGCGCGGCAGAGCGGAGCGGATAACGCCGGTGCTGGACGCCGCCGGGCTTTTGCGTATGCAGCGGGAGATTTACGGGGTCACCATGAAGGAATCGGTGGCGCGGTATATCGTGGCGCTGGTGAACGCCACGCGGGAGCACCCGCTGCTCGCGCACGGGGCGAGCCCCAGGGCGACGATTGCTTTGGTCCGCACGGCGAAGGCCTCGGCCTATCTCGAGGGCAGGAACTATGTCACCCCCGCCGACGTGCGCGCGCAGTTCCCCTATACCGTGCGCCACCGTCTGCAGCGCAGCGCCGGAGCAAAGACCGGCGGGACGCCGGTGGACGAGATCCTCGGTGATATTCTGAAGAAAACGCCGAGGCCCTCTTTAGGGCAGCGCCCATGAAAAAGTTGCTCTGCTTCCTGCTGCTGACCGGCACCGCCGTCGCGGCGGGGATGTCCCGCTCGCCGGCGCTGCTCGCGCTCGCCGCGGCGCTGCTCGGGCTAATCCTGCTGCTGTTCCTCACGGCCCGCCTCAACCGAAAGCGGGTGAGCGCGGCGTTTGAAAGCAAGGCGGCGTGCGCGCTCGCGGGGGAAGAGACGGCGCTGCGGCTGACGGTGCAAAACAGCGGAAAGCGAGGCGTTCTGCGGGCAAAGGCGCGGGTTGTGACGCGGTATGAGGGGGAGAAAAAGGGGAAGAAACGGGTGATCGGAGGCATCGCCCCGAGAGGGACGGGCGAAATCCCCTTTACGCTGCGCGCCCCACTGTGCGGAGCGCTGACTCTGCGCGTCACACGCGTGTGGGTATCGGACCCTCTGGGCATCTTCTCCGCGGGGCGCCGGGAGGAGAGCGAGATGACGGTCTCGGTGATTCCGCCGCCCTCGGGGGAGACGCTCGAAGCGCTTTTGGCGGACGGCGAATCCCCCGACGAGGGAGAGGAGAACCGGTACGGCGCGCCGCGGGCGCAGGACGATATCCGGCAGATCCGCGAGTACCGCGACGGGGACCCGGTGCGCCATATTCACTGGAACCAGAGCGCCAAAACCGAGCGCTTGTGGGTGAAGGAATACGAGGGGGAGATGTCGCGCCGCGTGGGGCTGCGGCTGGACGCCGGGGGGCTTGGCACCCTGCCCCCGAAAGCGGCGGACGCGTATATCCGCGCGGCGGCAAGCCTGACGCGCGCCCTGCTGCGGGAAGTCCCCGCCGTGCTGGCCGTTTTCGGGGACGCGGGCGGAATCGCGGTGCGCGGGGAGGAGGACTGCCGCGAGATGCTGCTGATGCTCATCCGCGCGGCGGCGGGCGGTCAGCCGGAGTTTTCCGAGCCGTCGGCGGATTGCGAGCTGAGCCTGACGGCCGATTTGCGGCTGCTGTACGGCGGGAAAACGGTGAAAACTTTCCGCGCGGGAATGCGGCCGCGCGGTGGGAAGAAGAGAAAGCCATGAGCAAAGTCATCATCCGGCCGCAAAAGGCCGTGAAAGCGGAGCTCTCGCCGGTCGCGGCGCCGCTGCTGGCCGCGGGGGCGGGCGGATTATGCCTGCTGCTCTCCGACGCCGGAATTCCCCTGTCTTTTTGGGCTCTGGCGGCCGTCTGCGCCGTGTGCGCGGGAGGATTCCTGGCGGCATCCCGGTTCGGCGGGAAAGGGTTCGCCCGGTTTGCGGGAGGGGTGGCGCTCGTCGGCGCGCTGCTCGCGCTGTTTCGCGCCGACGAGCTGAGTGAGCAGACGGCGCGGGTGGTCTCGATGATTCAGGGCGGGGGTTCTGCCGGGATGTGCCGTGAGCTCTCGGTGCTGTTCGGGGCGGCCGTCTCGCTGCTGCTGGTGTTCGCCGAGTGCGTGGCGCGGCACCATCTCATCCCGTTTCTGCTCACCTGCGCGCTGATGCTGGCCTGCCCCTACGCGGGAATACAGCCGGGAGCGCTCACCGTGCTGTGCCTCGCCCTCTTTCAATGGGGAATGTGGGGGGCGCGTCTGCCCCTCCCGCGGCGCGCGGGGGGCGCGCCCTTGAGGAGCGGGGGAGCGGTGGCCCTCTCGCTGCTCGTCTGCTTCGCGCTGGCGCTGTATCCCGCCTCGCGGCTCGCCGAGCCGCTGGGAGACGCCGTGCAGCAGACGCGGCAGGGCATCAGCACCGCCATCCAAAAAAGGACACAGGGATCCGAAGCCATGGTGATGGACGGCATCATCGCGCGGGACAATCTGGTGCACAGCGGCTCCCTGCAGGCCCATCTGTTCGCGTTCGCCCAATCCCCGGCCGAACCGCTGTATCTCTCCGTCTTCAAAGGCGGGCAGTACGACGGAAAACAATGGCTGAGGCACAACGACACGGATTTGTTTCTCGAGGCGGCGAAACGCATCGAGGCGATACCGTTCGATTTGGCCTACCGGCTGCAGGATGTCGCCGACGGAAATCAAAAGTGGGACGAGATCTACAGCATACTGAATTTGGCGTACCCCCTGCGCGCGAGCCAACCGATTCAAATCACGGTCAGCCCCGTGTTCCGCGTCGCCGGAAGATGGGATACCTATAACAGCATCAGCGGCTTTCTGAAGTCCCAAGCCACGGAGTCGGAGTACACTATCTGCTATTATCCGCCGTCCGCGATGGGGATCGACTGGGAACAAATCCTCTCGGCGACCGCCGCCGAGGCGTGGGAGGGGGAGGACATCTCCGCCTTCCGGGAGACGCTGGACAGCCTGATGCGAGAGCGGTACACACAGGTGCCGCGCGAACTGTTGCCGCGCCTCACCCGTCTTGTGGAGCAGCACCCGCTCACATCCCTCGACGAGATCACCGCCTACATCCTCTACACCCTGTGCAGCAATACCTCCTACACCGTCGCCCCGGGGATTTTTCCGGCCAACCGCGACCCGGCGGAGACCTTCCTCTTCGAGAGACAAAAAGGATACTGCGATCACTACGCCCACACCGCCACCCTGCTCTACCGCCTGTACGGCATTCCGGCGCGCTATGTGAGCGGGTATCTGATTTCCTCCGGTTCCGAAGCCGGACCCGCCGGTATAACGCCGTCTTCCGGGTCTTACGAACCAGCGAGACCGCTCACCGTCTGGCAGAGCGCGGTGACCGATGAAAACGCCCACGCCTGGTGCGAGATCTTCCTCCCCGATTACGGCTGGACACCGGTGGAAGTGACCCCCTCAGCCGACGGCCGCCCCGTGACGGCCTACCCCGGATTCGACGCGCAGCGGATGCGGGAGATATGGGACGAACACGGCTGGGATCTCTCGGTGCCGAGCCTTCTCTCTTTCGACGAATCGCAGGATACCCGGGCGACTTTCTTCACCCGGGCCGCCGCTTTCCTGCGCGAAAACGCCGCGTGGCTCCTGCCTCTGGCGGTCTTTGCGGCGGCGGCCGCCGTGTTCGCCGTGCTGGCGGCGCGGCGCGCGATACGACATCGGCGGTGGCGCGCCGCCGGCTGCCGGGCACAGTTTGACCGGCTGCTCGCCATGCTGAACGTCACCGGCACGCTGGAGGGGATGAGCGGGGAGGAGCCGGATTTTGCCGGACGGCTTTCGGAGGCGGTACCCGCCGTCGCGCGGGAGGACGCCGAAGAGATGGTGGACATTGTGCAGCGCGCCGCCTTTTCCGATACCCCGCCGTCCGCCGCCGAGAACCGCTTTGTCCGCGGCCTGGTTCACCGGTGCGCGGGCGCGGTGGAAAGGTCCCTCTCCCCCATCCGGAGATGGGCCTTCCGATACCTGTACGGATTCGACGCGTAAGAAAACTCCCGGGCCGCGGGGAAGCGGTTCGGGAGTGATGATTTTCGCTCTATGGGGACTTTTCCGCCGGGGAGGGCCCTGAAAGCCGCCCGCGGCGATGGGGAGGACCCCAAAAATCTTCCCCAAAAATCTTCAGGGTTTGAGGGCGATCGCCTCTTTGGCCTTTTGCGCGATGTGCCGCGCCGTGAGGCCGAACACCTCGAGCAGCTCGGCCGCGGGGCCGGATTTGCCGAACACGTCCTCCACCCCGACCCGCAGCACCGGCACGGGAACCGTCTCGCACACCGTCTCCGCCACCGCGCCGCCGAGCCCGCCGACAACGCTGTGCTCCTCCGCCGTCACGATGGCGCCGGTCTCTTTGGCGGCGGCGATGACTTCGTCCCGGTCGAGCGGCTTGACGGTGGACATATTCACCACTCTCGCGCGGATACCCTCCCCGCGCAGCATCTCGGACGCTTTGAGCGCCTCGCCGACCGGCAGTCCCGTCGCGATAAGCGTGACGTCCGACCCCTCGGCCAGACGGGCCGCTTTGCCGATTTGGAAGGTATACGATGCGTCAAAAATCACCGGCACCGCCAGGCGGCCGAACCGCAGATACACCGGCCCGTCCGTCTCGGCCGCCGCGAAAACGGCTTGCCTGGCCTCCACATAATCCGCCGGGTTGAGGATCGTCATGCCGGGGATGGTGCGCATCAGCGCGATATCCTCGCAGCACTGGTGGGTCGCGCCGTCCTCCCCCACCGAGATGCCCGCGTGCGTGGCACCGATCTTCACATTGAGACGGGGGTAGGCGATGGAATTGCGCACCTGTTCAAACGCGCGCCCCGCGGCGAACATCGCGAAACTGGAGGCGAACACCAGTTTGCCCGACGCCGCGAGCCCCGCCGCGACCCCCATCATATTCTGCTCCGCGATGCCCGCGTTGAAAAACCGCTCGGGATGAGCCTTGCGGAACGCGGCGGTCTTCGTGGCGGCCGCGAGGTCCGCGTCCATCACCACGAGATCGTCCCGCGTCTCAGCCAGTTCCACCAGCGCCTCGCCGTACCCCTCGCGGGTGGCGATTTTTTTGATCTCCGCCATCGCTCATTCCTCCCCGGCGCCGAGCGCCGCGAGCCTGTCTTCCAGCTCGGCCCTGGCCGCCTCGTACTGTTCGGCGTTGGGCGCCACACCGTGCCAGCCCACCTGATTCTCCATAAAGGAAACCCCTTTGCCCTTGACGGTCCTCAGCACGATGGCGAACGGCCTGTCCGAGCGCAGAGCTTTATCGAACGCCTGTTCCATCTGAGCGAAATCGTGCCCGTCGATCTCCGCCGTCTCAAAGCCGAACGCCCTGAATTTTTCGGGGATGGGATAGGGAGAATTGACCTCCTCCAGCGAGCCGTCGATTTGCAGGTTGTTGTTGTCCACCATCAGGCAGAGATGGGACAGCCCCTTGTGGGAGGCGAACATCGCCGCTTCCCAGACCTGCCCCTCTTCGAGCTCTCCGTCCCCGAGGAGAGCGTAAACGCGGGTGGGCGCGCCGTCGATTTTGGCGGCGAGCGCCATCCCGACGGCGGCGGAAACCCCCTGCCCGAGAGAGCCGGTGGACATATCCACCCCGGGAGTGACCAGCCTGTCGGGGTGCCCCTGCAGCATGGAGCCGACATGGCGGAGCGAGCGCATTTCCTCCGCCGGGAAATAGCCTTTCAGCGCGAGCGCCGCGTAATAGGCGGGCGCCGCATGCCCCTTGGAGAGCACAAAACGATCGCGCAGGGGATCGTCGGGGCGGGCGGGGTCGACCCTCAGCTGCGCGAAATACAGATAACTCAAAATATCCGCCGCCGAGAGCGAGCCTCCGGGATGCCCGCTCTTGGCGTGAAACAGCCCCTCGAGCGCGAGAAGACGGATTTGGACGGCGCGGATTTGCAGCATGGTTAATCGGCGAGTGTCCAAAGGGGATTCCCTTCCTTTCCGATGTTCTGCTCTCAGTATACCACAACTTTTACCGAATGAAAAGCCGTCATACGCAAAAAACCGCGTTTTGAAATTTTTTGAAGCGGAAAAGCCTTCCCCGTCTTGCAAACCCTCCCCCGAATGGTGTATGATGAGAGTATCGCTTATAGGTAAAGGAAGGGTGGATATGACACGGGATATCGGTTCCATGTACGCGCTGTGGCGCCAAAGGGCGACGGAAGACCCGGATCTTTCATCGGAACTCGCCGGGATCTCGGGGCAGGAGGAGGAAATCCGCGACCGCTTTTACCGCGATCTGGCGTTCGGTACGGGCGGGCTGCGCGGGGTGATCGGCGCGGGAACCAACCGCATGAACATCTACACGGTGCGCCGCGCCACTCAGGGGCTTGCCCGTTATCTGAACGCCCGCGGGGGCGGGGCGGCGGTCGCCATCTCGTTCGATTCGCGCATCAAATCACGGCTCTTCGCCGTGGAGGCGGCCAAGGCGCTCGCCGCGAACGGCATTCGGGCGTATCTGTTTGACCGTCTGCAGCCGACGCCGGTGCTCTCGTTTGCCGTGAGGGAACTGAAAGCGCAGGCGGGCATCATGGTCACCGCCTCCCACAACCCCGCCAAATACAACGGGTACAAGTGTTACGGCCCGGACGGATGCCAGATGACCGACCGCGACGCGGGGGAGGTCACCGCCTGCATTGAGGCGCTGGATATGTTCGCAGACGTCAAGACCATGCCGGAAGAGGCGGCGAGAGAGGCCGGGCTTCTCTGCCGCGTCCCGGACGATCTTCTGGAAAAATACACCGCCTGCGTCATGGCGCAGCGGGTGCACCCCGAGGCGTGCGCGCAGGCCGGTCTCTCGGTGATCTACACCCCCCTGAACGGGACCGGAAATATCCCGGTGCGCACGGTGCTCGCCCGCACGGGGGTGTCCCGGCTCACCGTCGTGCCGGAACAGGAGATGCCGAACGGCGAATTTCCCACCGCCCCCTATCCGAATCCGGAGATCCGCCAGGCGTTTGAGCGCGCGCTGGCGCTCGCCGAATCCGAGCCCGCCGATCTGCTGCTCGCGACCGACCCCGACTGCGACCGGGTGGGCATCGCGGTGCCCAACGGGGAGGATTACACGCTGATGACCGGCAACGAGGTGGGCTGTCTGCTGCTGGATTACCTGCTGCGCGAGCGCCGGACGGCCGGCACGCTGCCCGAGCGCCCTCTCGCCGTGAAAACCATCGTCACCTCCGGTCTCGCCTCCGCCATCGCCAAGTCCTACGGATGCGAGATGATCGAGGTGCTCACCGGTTTCAAATACATCGGGGAGCAAATCGGTCTTCTGGAGCAAAAAGGGGAGGCGTCGCGCTATGTGTTCGGCTTCGAGGAGAGCTACGGGTATCTCGCGGGCAGCTATGTGCGGGATAAAGACGCGGTGGTGGCCTCCATGCTCATCTGCGAGATGACGGCGTTCTACAAGCTGCAGGGCAAGAGTCTGCCGGATGTGCTCTCGGAGCTGTACGCGACCTACGGCGTATATCGCCACCGCCTGCTCAACAAGGCGTTTGAGGGAGAAGAGGGCATGATCGCCATGAACGCCATCATGCGGCGGCTGCGCGAACATCGCCCGGCACAAATCGGGGGGCGCGCGGTGGTTACCTTCTCCGATTACCTCGCGGGCGAGGCGCTCGATGCGGCGAGCGGGGAGAAAACCGCGATTCACCTGCCGGCATCGGACGTCCTCTCCTTCGGCCTCAAGGGAAACGCGGGGCTGATCATCCGACCGTCCGGCACCGAGCCGAAGATTAAGGTGTATGTGACCGCGACCGGCGAGGATGAGGCGGAGGCCGACCGCGCGGCGGAAGAACTGCTGAGCGCCGCCGAAGAACTGCTCGAGCCGGGTACGGTTTAACAGGCGGGCGCGCTGTGCCGCACTCCGGGACAGCGCGCCCTTTCCCGATGTTCCCTGTTTGCCGCCGGCCTGCGGCGGCAAACAGGCGTGAGGAGGAGCCGCATGGGCACGCAGAGCAAAAGACGCAGTTCGCCGGCAGCCCTTGTGGTGCGGGCGGTGATTCTGGTGATCGCCGTGGTGGGCGGATTCTTTCTGCCGCGCACCCGTCAGAGCGCCGGGACGGGGAACAACGATCTGCCCCTCTCGCTGCAAATGTTCGATGTGGGCAACGCCGATTGCCTGATGCTGCGCCAGGGCCCCCATGTGATGCTCATCGACGCGGGGGAAGCGGACACCGCAAACGAGGTTGTGCAGAAGCTGCACGAGCAGGGGGTGGAGCGTCTGGAAACGGTCATCGCCACCCACCCGCACGCCGACCACATCGGAGGCATGGCGGCCATTATCGAGGAGTTCCCGATCGAGCGGTTCATCATGCGCGGAGTTCCCGAATCGCTTACCCCCACCTCTGCCGCCTACCGGCGGATGCTGCAGGCGCTCGACGACCATCCGGACATTGAGATCGTGGACGCCGACGACGGCGGCACATACGCTCTCGGCGACGCGCAGATCACCGTGTACCCCCTGCTTGGGGAATATAACGACCTCAACAACTACTCCATCGTCTGCCGCGCGGCGTTCGGGGACTGCTCCTATCTCCTGATGGGGGACGCGGAGGAGCCGGTGGAAGAGGCGCTGCTCGCCGCGGGCTACGATCTGTCCGCCTCCCTCTTAAAAGTGGGGCACCACGGTTCCTCCACCTCCACGGGGGAGGCGTTCTTGGAAGCGGTTCACCCCTCTGCGGCGCTCATCCCCTGCGGGGCGGGCAATTCTTACGGCCACCCGCACGAGGAGACCATCCGAAAGCTCGAGGAAAGGGACATCTCCGTTTACCGCAGCGACCTGAACGGAGATATCGCTTTTGCGACCGACGGCAAGCAGCTGATCGTATCCTGTGAAAAGCAGCCGGAAAACTGAACGGCACAGCGAAACCCGGCCGGAGAGGGAAGACATCCCCCACCCGGCCGGGTTTTTTTCGGTTATCCCGCGGGCGAGCCCTTGCCGAACAACAGCCTGCGGCACAGTTTGTACAGGAGCCGGTCGAAGAGCAGCGTGACCAGCGCGAGCGCGATAAACAGCAGAAACGTCGGCAGTGTGGGCAGCACGAAGACCGGCGGTATCTCAAACGGCAGAACCGAAGCGATGTGCGGCAGAAGCAGCGACAGGCCGATTTGCGCAGAAAAGAAGAGGACGGTCATCGAGATCCACACACAGCGCCTTAACTTGGTAAACGGCTGGCAGACGCGATACAGCTGCACCAGCCAGACAAATCCGGTGATATACACCATCAGCGTCTCCATCTGCAGCTGAGTGAGAGAGCAAAACGGCGTCAAAAACAGCTCCACCACCACCGCGAACGCCGCGATAAGTACGCCGCTCGGAAGCGCGTTGGCCATCACCGTTCGCAGAAAATCGTCTTTGACCCGGTCGAAGCACGGCTCCAGAGTGAGCAGGAAGCCGGGCAGCGACTCCGCAAACAGCCCGATGACGCTCAGCTGAATCGGCTCGAACGGGTAGCTCATCGGCAGAATGACCGCGCACAGCGAGATGAGAAAGGACATCACCGTCTTCACGAGAAACAGCGACGCGGTGCGGGTGATGTTGTTGACCACCCGCCGTCCCTCCATCACCACGTACGGGAGAGAGGCGAAATTGGAATCCAGCAGCACGATCTGCGAGACCTGCTTGGCGGCATCGCTGCCGGAGGCGACCGCCACCGAACAATCCGCCTCTTTCAGGGCGGGGACATCGTTGACCCCGTCGCCGGTCATCGCGACCACATGCCCCGTCTGTTTGAGCGCCGTCACCAGGCGTTTTTTCTGCCCGGGCAGCACGCGCCCGAAAACGGTGTACCGCTCGGCGGCGGCGGCGATTTCCTCGTCGGTGCGCAGGGCGGAAGCGTCCACCCAGTTGTCCGCGTCCGGCACCCCCGCCTGTTTGGCGAGGGCGGAAACGGTGACAGGGTGATCCCCGGAGATGACCCGAAGCGCCACCCCCTGCTCGTTAAAAAACTTCAGGATTTCCGGTGCGTCCTCCCGCACAGGATCTTCCAAAACCAGCAGGAGCAGCGGAGTGAGATCTTCCTTCGCCCGCTTGAGGTCGGTCTGCTGACTGTATGCCGCGAGCAGAAGGCGCTTGCCGTCCCTCTCCATCTCCTGCGCCTGCTGGGGCAGTTCGAGCGAGGGGATCAGCTTATCGTACCCGCCGAAAAACAGAGAGCCTATCCCCTCAAAGCTCACGGCGCTCCATTTGCGCTGAGAGGAAAACGGCGAGCGCTCACACACCGGATAAGGCAAAAGGGGTTCGTCGCGGTAGTATTCGCGCACGGCGAGGGCGGTTGCGTTGTCGTCCCCGAGCGCCTCCATCGCGGTGCGCAAAAGCGGTTCCACGGGGGACGCCAGCGGGATGAGCGGGAGCGAAGCGGTGACCGCCATCTGCCCTTTGGTGAGGGTTCCGGTCTTATCCAGACACAGGGTATCCACCCGTGAAAGAGTCTCAATGCAGGAGAGCTCACGCACCAGCGTATTGCGCTTGGCAAGCCGCAGCGCCCCGACCACCATCGCCACCGTGGTGAGCAGCACCAGCCCCTGCGGCATCATGCCGATAAGCGCCGCCGCAGTGGAAGTGATCGAATCGACGATGGGCGTCTCACGGAAATAATCGCGGATGACGAGCATGACCCCGAACGGGAGAATGAACAGTCCGGTAAAATGGATGATGCGGTTGAGATCGGTCATCAGCAGAGAATGCGTGCGGCTGTACCGCTTCGCCTCGCTCGTGAGCTTGGAGACGAAATTGTCTTCTCCCACGTGCTCTACCGTCCCGGTGCACGAGCCGCTCACCACGTAGCTGCCCGAGAGCAGATGATCGCCTTTTTCCTTCACGACGGGGGTGGCCTCCCCCGTGAGCATCGACTCGTTGACCTCCACCGCCCCGTCGGTGATGAGGGTGTCCACCCCGATCTGATCCCCGAGGCGGTAGCGGATGCAGTCGTCGAGCACCACGTCCTGCAGCGGAATCTCCCTCTCCCGGCCGTCGCGCACCACCTTGGCCTTGACCGCCGAGAGCAGCGAGAGCTTCTCCAGCGTGTGCTTGGCGCGCAGTTCCTGCACGATGCCGATGACCGTGTTGACCAGCACGACCCCCAGAAACATCAGGTTGTGATAGGAGCGCACGGCGATCAGCGCCAGGGCGATGATCAGGTTAAAGAGGTTGAAAAAGGTGCAGATATTATCGATCAGGATGCGCGAGACCGGTTTCGTGACGGTGGTCTTCGCCGTGTTGACCCGGCCGTCGCGCTGGCGCCTCCTGACCTCTTCCGAGCTCAAGCCCTGAGGGGTGACTTCCGTCATGTGGTTTCCTCCGATGAATCCCCGCTGACCGTCTCCAGCGGCAGCACCCGGGTACCCACGGGGTTTCTGTCCCCGCCCCGGTCGCCGCACACCCGGCATCGCGCCTGCTTGTCCTTCCACTCCACCGCGAGGGGGATGCCCTTTCGCTCCGCCACGCACGCGCGCTGGTGCCGCCCGAGGACCTGAATATGCCCGCAGGCGCATTGGGCCACCGGCACCACCCGTTCGTTTTGCCCGCCCGCCATCTGTTCGCTCAACAGCGGGCAGAACAACAGGTGATTCGGAGGAACCGGATCCACAGGCTGTACAAAAACGCCCTGCACCACGTTCAGTGAGCACACCCCGTGGCACATATAATAACAGTTTTCCTTGGTGAGCTGGATGACCGCTTCCACGGTCTGTGTTTTCCGAGACATCGCCGCACTTCTTCTCCTTTGCTCAGGCTGATCCGCGCCGCCTCTTTGCGGCTTTCGGCCGCCGCGCCCCGTCCGCTTTGCCGCCATATACCCCGACATCGGCAACGCCGGTGAAAACGGAACGGTCTTATCTTCCCATCTTTTATATTACACCCGTTTCTCCCAAAGTACAAGAGGGAGCTTGCATACGATACGCAAATATGGTATGATAAGGACAGAAATATCCTACGAGGAGGACGAGATATGTTTAAGCAATGGAAGCGGGAGAGCTATGTGGAGGCGGTACTGACTCTCGCCGCGGGGATTCTGGTGCTCATCTTCCCCACCGAAACCCGTTCGGTCGTGTGCTCCGTTCTCGCGGCGGCGGTGGCGCTCTACGGGCTTTACCGCATCATCGATTATTTTATCACCCCCGTGGAAGAATCGGTGGGGTACGGGTTTGCCTTCGGTCTGTGCCTGCTCGCCGGAGGAATCTGCGCGTTTATCTTCCGGGACGAAGTGGCGCGTTTCCTCTCGCTTCTGCTCGGCGCCGTCCTGCTGGTGCAGGGGGCATCCGGTATCCAAAGCGCCATCGATCTGCTGAGAATCCACCAAAAGGGCTGGTGGGGAATGCTGCCTCTCGCGGCGGTGGATATCGCTTTCGGCATCGCAGTGCTCTGTCTGTTTGAAAAGGGATTTGTCTTCGTGCTCATCGGCGTTGCGATGATTATTACGGCGATCGCCCGCGCGGGAATCACTTTGTACCTCTCCTTCCGTTTCAATCCATCGCAGGAATAAACTTTTTCAAAAACCCGCAACGGGAAAGATGAGGCCTTCCCCGCTGCGGGGCTCGGGAAAAGTTTTCGTTATGGGGTTGATTTTTCCGCTCACATTCGGTATAATATTTCCGTTGAGCGGTGCGGAGAAGTCGCGTAGCTGGTCGAGCGCGCACGATTGGAAATCGTGTAGGCATGAAAAGTGTCTCGAGGGTTCGAATCCCTCCTTCTCCGCCAGATAAAGTGCCACCGGCACACATCTTAAAAAAGCTCTCGAACACATCGAGAGCTTTTTTATAAAAATCGAATTGTTCTGTTGATTTTATGCGAAAATGATGTTATAATGTAAGAAGAAGGAGATGGTTTTCCCTTTTTCCGCCTTATTGCTTCTCTCTCCGCCTTGGGCAAGGCGAGACGGTTACCCTGGGGGCTTTACTCATGTTTCCGAGATATTGCCGGCGTTTGCCGGCATGGTCACCCCTGATGTTGTGCGAAGGAGGATGGTCATGAGAAACCCGCTGATCCTGTATCAAACCGTGGAATACCGAAATAATGAGACGCTCCGCCTCTGCAAGGTCACCAAAGAGGGGGTCAACCACGTCTATTTGAAGAACAGCCACTGGAACGAGGCGATGGAAATCGTCCTGTTGCTGGAGGGGAAGGCCAAACATTATATCGACGGCGAGTGTATCGAGGCGGAAGTGGGCCGCCCGATTGTCATCAACAGCGAATGCATCCACAGCCTCACCATCGAGGGGGCGTCGGACAACACCTGCGCCCTGATACTTAGTCTCCCTCAGAATTTTCTGGAGGCATTTTTCCCGGAGTACCGTACGATGGTCTTCCGTAACATCCCGGACAGCGATTGTCATCCCTGTCAAGAACTGATGGTGGAATTAGCAAATTACTCCTATGACGAACATAAGCCCTGCGACCGCCTGTATGTGCAGGGACATCTGATGCTTCTGCTGTACTACTTGAGCCGCGACAGCGTTTCCTCCGCTGAGGTCGCCGTCGCGGGGCAGCGGAAAGACGCGACGCGTCTGAAGGAGATTCTCTCCTACATCGACGAAAATTTCCGCGAGCCGCTCAAGCAGGAAATGGTCGCGAGTCAGTTCTACTTCTCCCCGCAGTATTTCTCCCGTTATTTTCGCAAGTGCACCGGCATGACTTTCACCCAGTACCTCGCGTCTCGCCGGGTGCATGCGGCGCGCAAAGAGCTGCTTCAGACCAAAAATCTCGTGATGGATATCGCTATGCGAAGCGGGTTTCCGGACGAACGCAGTTTTATCGATTCCTTTAAGCGTCTGTACGGGGTCACCCCCGCGCAGTACCGCAAGAACGCGCTGCGTAATGTACCTCCCTCCGTGCGCACACAAAAAGCCACCGGTCTTCAGGAAGCCTAAGAACTTCTCGAAAATGGTTTCTTATCTCATTCCGCTCCCGTGGGAAACCCCACGGGAGCGGAATTTTTATCGCCTTTTCGTTTTCCGAATCCTCTTCGCTTACTTTTTGCGGACGTATTTCAGGCAGTCGAGGGTGACGGCGGTCACGATGATAATGCCCTCAAACACGAACTGCAGGTTGGTATCGATACCGAGGATGGTCAGAGCATAGGTCAGAGAGGTAAAGATCAGCACGCCGACCACCACGCCGGAAATCTTGCCGATACCGCCGGTAAACGAGACGCCGCCGACCACGCAGGCCGCGATGGCATCCATATCCCAGCCTTGCCCGTAGGAGGCGGAGCCGGAACCGACCATGCGCGCACATTCGAGCCACGCACCGGTGCCGTAGAGGATGCCGGCCAAAATGAAGGCGCCAAGGGTCACCCAGAACACGTTGATACCGGAGACGGAGGCCGCCTCGGGATTGCCGCCGACCGCATAGAGATTCTTGCCGAAGCGGGTCTTGTTCCAGATAAACCAGACGATGGCGATTGCCGCCACAGCCCAGAGGATAATGGTCGGGAACCCGTTGATCTTGGGGATAATCATCTGCGGGATATCCGGCTCAATCGCGCCGAAGGAGACGCCCTTGGTCGCATACGTCATCAAACCGAAAATGATGAGCATATTCGACATGGTGGCGATAAAGGGGTGCATTTTGAACTTCGCTGTGAAGAAGCCCGCGATGGAGGTGAACAGAGTACACAACAGAATGCTGACCACCCAGGCGATCAGCGCGCGCGCGGCGATCGGCAATCCGGTAAAATCGAAAACGTGCCCGAACACCGTGCCGGTGTTGATGCCCTGATGCATGATGACGGTGGAGGCGACCATGCCCATACCGACCATACGCCCGATCGAAAGGTCGGTGCCGGTGAGCAAAATCAGCCCCGCGACACCCAGCGCTAAGAACATTCTGGGCGATGCCTGCTGCAGAATGTTCATGATGTTGTTGAACGTGATCAGCTGTGTATTCTTGAGCATCGGGGTGACGATGGCAAGCGCCACAAAGATCAGCACGATGACCATGTACAGCCCGTTTTTCAGGAAGAAATCCTTGCGGTTAAAGGTATATCTTCTGTTCTCGATTTTTTGTGCCTGTGACTGCACGAAGGTGAACCTGGACATCCGCAGAAGATCAATCAGGTGATACCGATAGGCGAAACTCTCGTGCTTGCGGTCCTTGATCTCTTGCAGGGACTGTTCGTGCACCATCTTCGCATCAAACTTCTTGCTGCGGTAGACGTGGTTTTCGTCTTTGATCTCCTGCTGTTTGTTTTCGCCCGAAGACGCCCTCAGGTGCGCGAGGTTCGTCTCGTGCTCCCTGCTCAGCGCCTCCAGCTTTTGTTTGTAATCTCGCTCCTCGATACTTTGAGCCTTGGCGCACGCGTCTTTGACGTGGCTGTACACGTCGGTATCGTAGTGCTCTTTCAGATAGCCCTCCGCCTTCGCGATGAGAGAGGAAACCTCCGCGCGGTTTTTCTGCTCCACCTGCTTGGCGGCTTCCAGGCGTTTCTGATCCTCCTCGACGATCTTCGCCTTTTTCTCTTTGGAGAGCATCTGGTTCTCCTTGGTGCTGCGAATATTGTTCTTGAGCCGCACCACCTCGGCGGAACCGTGCGCGCGCAGAGCGTCGATTTGATTTTGAATGCCTCCGACATACTCGTCGATGCCCTTGCGCATCTGTTCTTCGCGCTCGATCGGGAGCAATTGACTCATCTCGCTCATGTGTAGTCAATCCTTTCGTAGCTTGGTTGACATTATGCCGTGGTTGGAAAAGCAACACCGCAAGAGGATGTGTTCTCACAAGGCGCCGACAAACCGGCACACGTTTCGCTCTTTCCTGCGACATTGCCCAAGGTGCCGTCTTTTACAAATACATGGCGCTCAGGCGCAGCAGCTCCTCTTGATTAGTTTCCTTTGTATTCACAATGCCGGAAAGTCGGCCGTTGGACATCACGCCGATACGGTTGGTAATCCCCAGGATTTCCGGCATCTCGGAGGACACGACAACGATCGCCTTGCCCTGTTTGGCCATGCGGATGATCAATTCGTAGATCTCGTACTTTGCGCCGACGTCGATGCCGCGCGTGGGCTCGTCCATCATGAAGATGGTCGGCTCACGCTCGAGCCACTTGCCGAAAATAACCTTTTGCTGATTGCCGCCGGAGAGCGCGGTGATCATATCGTCCGGCCCCATGCACTTGGTGTGCATGACGGCAATCTCCTGTACGGTCGCCTTGGTCATCTTGCTCTCGGAGAGAGCGGGACCGGTGCGGTAGTGGTCGAGGTTGGCAATGGTGGTGTTAAAGGTGAGATCGCCTTTCATGAACAAACCGTTTGCCTTACGCTCTTCCGTAATCATGGCAAAGCCGTGATCCATCGCCTCGCGGGCGCTGGTGAAATTCATCAGCTTGCCGTCGCAGTACACACGGCCGGATGCGCGGGTACGCACCCCGAAGATCGTTTCGAGCAGCTCGGTCCTTCCGGCGCCCACCAGTCCGTACAGCCCAAAAATCTCCCCTTGGCGGACGTCAAACGAGATGTCCCGAAGATAGGGCGCGAACTTGGTGGAGAGATGCTGTACCGAGAGCAGCGTCTCCCCGGGCGTGTTGTCCACCGGCGGGAAACGGTTGTCGAGCGAGCGGCCGACCATCGCGGCGATCAACTCGTTCATATCGGTCTCTTGGGTTTTTTTGGTGATCACCAGTTTGCCGTCCCGCAGGACCGAGACCTCGTCGCAAATTTCAAAGACCTCGTCCATTTTATGGGAGATGTAGATCAGGGAGATGCCCTGGCTTTTCAGCTTGCGCATCATATCGAACAGCTTGCGGACTTCCGGCTCGGTCAGCGAGGAAGTCGGCTCATCGAGCACGATGACGCGGGAATGATAGGAAATGGCCTTCGCGATCTCGCACATCTGCCGCTGCGACACCGACATAGTGCGCATCGGTGCCGTCAGATTGACGGTGAGTCCCAGCCCGCGGAACAAATCCGCCGCTTCCTCGCGCATACGGTGCTCGTCGATCATCCCCACGGCGTTGAGCGGATAGCGGCCCAAAAACAAATTGTCCACCACACTGCGCTCCAGACACTGGTTGAGTTCCTGGTGCACCATGGCGATGCCGTTTTTCAGTGCATCCTTCGGCCCCGTAAAATCCACGGGTTTCCCCTCAAGGAAAATATCTCCTTCGTCCCTCTGGTAGGTTCCGAACAGGCACTTCATCATCGTGGATTTGCCGGCCCCGTTCTCACCCATCAATCCCATCACAACTCCCCGTTTGAGGTCCAGATCAACGTGGTCGAGTACCTTATTGCGGCCAAACGACTTGGACATGCCCCGGATTGAGAGGACGGTTTCATTTTCCACGTTCATGTTCTCCACCTCCACAGGAGTGCTTTCCAGAAGCGGCCAAATACTTGCAAAATCAGCTCACCAAGCCCATGTCCGCATGGTGCAGTCGCTTC
>CAZGXK010000003.1:48052-50875 GCA_964529775.1 uncultured Eubacteriales bacterium | reverse complement strand
TGATTCGCGAAATACTCGGTAAATTCCTCCAGTTGCCGCGCTTCCACCTGCGGCTTGAGCACAATAATCATACCGTCCGGTTTCCTTTCGAGAAATCTCCATGATAAAGTATACCCTTTTTTCGCCGGAATGTCAAGCCGCGGCGCGGGCCGCCGCCGCGCGGGGCGGATGCCGCCCGTTTTCCTTCCGTCCCACCGCGCCTATCGGAATGCCGCCGGACGGGGGACGGCGCGGCGGGCGCGCCGTTCTTCCTGGGCCGCTGGCGCTCTCTCCCCGCCCCGGCGCTCCTCCCACGCGCGCGCTTCCTTTTCACGCGGAGATCCTCGATAAGACGGCGGCGCATCGCCCTTCGGAGAGCCTCGAGAAGGCGCGAAAAAAGCTCCTCGCGGAAAACCCCGATCAGGCGCGTGACCGGCCCTGTACGGAGAACCTCGATGAGGCGCAGGATGAGCTCGCCGCGGTCGGGTGTGTCGTCGCAGCCCAGCGCCATGCGCAGCCAATTCCTATCCAGAGGGTTACCGTACTCGTCGTACAGCTGGTCGTAGTATTCGATGAGGTCCAGGTCCACGCGATCTCCGAACTCGTCGAAGATGCCGCACTCCGGCTCGTCCTGTTCGTCGTCCTCGTCCGGCACCGCATACCGCAACGCCGTGATTCCCATCATCTGCTCGGTGAAATCCTCAACGCCGTCCCCGTTGAAATCAAAAACCCCGCCGAACGGGGTGTCGCAAAAATCTCCCGCCATACCGGCGCCCTCCCTCATCGGAACAGGGTTCTCCCCGTCCCCCGTGGTGTATAATACTCCCGTTTTTCCCCGCTTTCAACCGTCTTTTGCGCTCATTCTGCCCAAATCGTAAAAATTTTGCCCGTCTCTGTTGCAAAATTTCTCAAAGTCCACTACAATATTCTTGTAACCTTCGGTTATCTTCCGTCCCACGACCTGTCCCAAAGGAGGGGAGGCCCCTTGGATTTTTTTGATGTGCTGCTTCTGTGCGGCGGTCTCGCGTTCTTTCTTTTCGGCATGAACGTGATGAGCGGCGGCCTGGAAAAGCTCGCCGGCGGAAAGCTGGAAAAGATGCTCAAAAAGCTCACGGCGAACCCGATCAAGAGCCTGCTGCTCGGCGCGGGGATCACCATCGCCATCCAGTCCTCCTCCGCCATGACGGTCATGCTGGTGGGTCTGGTCAACTCCGGCATCATGGAGCTGCACCAGACGGTGGGCGTGATCATGGGCTCCAACATCGGCACCACGGTCACCGCCTGGATCACCAGCCTCGCGGGCATCCGCAGCGATTCTTTCTGGCTGCAGCTGCTCAAGCCCTCCTCCTTCGCTCCGGTGGTGGCGCTCGTCGGTGTCGTGATGATCATGACCTCCAAGAAAGCCCGCCGCAAGGATATCGGCACCATCCTCGTGGGCTTCGCGGTGCTGATGTACGGGATGTCCATGATGAGCGACTCCGTCTCGGAGCTCGGCGATTCCCCGGTGTTCCGTCAGCTCCTCACTGCGTTCAACAACCCGCTGCTCGGCGTGCTGGTGGGCGCGCTTTTCACCGGCCTGATTCAAAGCTCGGCGGCGTCGGTGAGTATCCTTCAGGCGTTGTCCCTCACCGGCGGCGTCACCTACGGTATGGCTATCCCCATCGTGATGGGGCAGAATATCGGCACCTGCGCCACCGCGCTGATCTCCAGCATCGGGGTCAATAAAAACGCCAAGCGCGTGGTGGTGGTGCACCTCGCGTTCAACGTGATCGGCACGGTGGTCTGCCTGACGGTGTTTTACACCCTGCAGGCGATCTTTTCCTTCGCCTTTGTGGAGCAGGCAATCAACCCCGTGGGAGTTGCGCTGGTGCATATGCTCTTCAATCTCATCACCACGGCGCTGCTTCTCCCCTTCTCCAAACAGCTGGAAAAACTCGCCCACATCATCGTTCGCGACAAAGCCGACGAACACCCGTTCGCCTTCCTCGACGAGCGTCTGCTCAACTCGCCCCCCGTCGCGGTCAACGAGTGCAAGGCCATGTCGGTGCAGATGGCGCGCCTCGCGCACGACACTCTGCTCTCCGCCATCGCGCAGGTGGAGCACTATTCCGAGAAAGACGCGGAAGTCATCAGCGAGAACGAGGACAAGCTCGACCGCTACGAGGACAGCCTCGGAACTTATCTGGTGAAGCTCTCCGCCAAGGAGCTCTCCGACGCGGACAGCAAAAAAGTTTCCAAGCTCCTGCACTCCATCGGCGATTTCGAACGTCTGGGGGACCACGCGCTCAACATCCTGCGCTCGGCGCAGGAAATTCACGATAAGGAGCTCGTCTTCTCCGAGAGCGCCACGGGCGAGATGCGGCAGGTGGTCGCCGCCGTCACCGAGATTCTGAACATCACCACCACCGCGTACTGCGACACGGATATCGCGCTCGCGTCCTCGGTGGAGCCGCTCGAACAGGTGATCGACGCGCTGATCGCGCGGGAGAAGAACCGCCATGTGGAACGGCTGCAAAAAGGGCAGTGCACCATCGAACTGGGCTTTGTGCTCACAGACCTGCTCAACAACTACGAGCGCATCTCCGACCACTGCTCCAATATCGCGGTCTGCCTCATCGAGACCCAGCACTTCTCCTTCGACACCCACCAGTATCTCAACGAGATCAAGTCCACCGGCAACCCGGAGTTTGTCCGGGAGTTTGACCGTTTCGCCGAAAAATACCGCCTGAGCGAGGACTCTCCGGTGGAAGAGACGGCGGCCAAGACGTAAAAGCCCGCCGCCGAAGCGCCCTTTCTGCGATGATTTTCACATTTTGTGCCCACGGCTCTTGACAAAACGGGAGA
>CAZGXK010000003.1:26443-48042 GCA_964529775.1 uncultured Eubacteriales bacterium | reverse complement strand
GAGAAGCGGGGTATAATCACAAATGTGCGAATCCGCGAGTGTGCTGGAACAGGCAGACAGGCACGTTTGAGGGGCGTGTGCCGCATGGCGTACGGGTTCAAGTCCCGTCACTCGCACCATAATCGGGCCGTGCCGTTTTCCGTGAAAAAGAGAAAACGGCACGGCGGTTTTTTATGCCGCGTGGGCGCGACCGCGCCCACGCGGCATAGTGTATTACATCCCGCTCCCGGCCTCTTTCAGCGTCTCGTTCATGCTTCCGGTGCGGTAGCCCTGCAAATCGAGGGCGACGTAGGTAAACCCGAGCTCCCGAAACCGGCGGCAGACCGTCTCCCGCGCCCGCAGCAGACGCTCAAACGCATCCGGCTCGATCTCGATGCGCGCGAGCGCCCCGTGAACCCGCACCCGTACCTGGTGAAAGCCCAGATCCAGCAGCAGCTGTTCCGCTCTGTCCACCATCGACAGCTTTTCCTCGCTGATGGTCTCGCCGTACGGAAAGCGGGAGGCGAGGCAGGCAAAGGAAGGCTTGTTCCAGGTCGGCAGACCGAGCTCCTTAGAGAGCTGCCGGATCTCCGCCTTCGTCAGCCCCACATCGCGCAGCGGACTCTCGACGCCGAGCTCCGCGACGGCGATAAGGCCCGGGCGGTAATCCCCGGTGTCGTCCGTATTGGAACCCTCCGCCACGGCGTTCATCCCGTTTTTCTCCGCAATCTCCCTTATCTTCTCAAAAAGCTCCCGCTTACAGAGGTAGCAGCGGTTGGGGGGATTCTGGCGAAATCCCTCAATATCCAGTTCCTCCGACCGGCAGACGATATGGCGGATTTGCCGGGACGCGCAAAAGGCCTTAGCCTCCTCGAGCTCCCGTTCCGGGAAGGAACAGGACCGCGCCGTGACGGCGATCACGCGGTCACCGAGCACCCGGCGGGCGGTGTCGAGCAAAAAGGTGGAATCCACCCCGCCCGAAAAGGCGACGGCGACGCTGCCGAGCGCGCGCAGACGGTTTTGCAGCGCGGCGTATTTTTCCGAGAGCGTCATCGCGCACCTCCGCCGCACATACGGCCGCCCCGCGCCATGTCCAGAAAGACGCGGTGCACGCGCCGGTCGTCCGTGAGTTCCGGGTGAAACGCCGTGACCAGTTGATTGCCCTGCCTCGCCGCCACGATGTGTCCGCCGACCTCGGAGAGGATCTCGACCCCTTCCCCGACGCTCTCGATATAAGGCGCGCGGATAAAAGTCAGCGGAATCGTGCCGACTCCGCCGAACGCCGCCTTGGCGGAAAAGCTGCCGAGCTGCCGCCCGTAGGCGTTGCGCACCGCGGTGATGTCCATCGTCGCCAGATGGCGGCGGGAATCGTTTTTGATGCGGCGGGCCAGAAGGAGAAGCCCGGCGCAGGTGCCGAACACCGGCAGTCCGGCCCCAATTTTATCTTTGAGCGGGGCAAAAAGGCCGAGTTCGCGCAGCAGCTTGCCCTGCACGGTGCTCTCCCCGCCGGGAAGAATCAGGCCGTCCATCGGCCGGGACAGATCTTCCGCCCGCCGGATTTCAAAACAGGAAGCCCCCAGCGAGGCCAGCGCCTGCTCGTGCTCGATAAACGCCCCCTGCACGGCCAGTATGCCGATCTCCATGCTATTTTCCTCTTTCCGCCATCAGAAGCTCGATTTCCTGCTCGTTGATGCCGACCATCGCCTCGCCCAGATCCTCCGAGAGCTCGGCCAGCCTCTTTGCGTCGGTATAATTGGTGACCGCCTGGACAATCGCGGCGGCGCGCTTTTCGGGGTTGCCGGATTTGAAGATGCCGCTGCCGACAAACACGCCCTCCGCCCCGAGCTGCATCATCAGCGCGGCGTCCGCCGGGGTCGCCACACCGCCCGCCGCGAAATTCACCACCGGCAGTTTTCCGTGCTCGTGGACGTAAAGCACCAGATCGTACGGCACCTGAAGCTGCTTTGCCGCCTCGAACAGCTCGTCCTCCGACATGGAGCCGATCCGGCGGATCTCCGACTGCATCAGCCGCATATGGCGCACCGCCTGCACCACGTCGCCCGTACCGGGCTCGCCCTTGGTGCGGATCATCGCGGCGCCCTCGCTGATGCGGCGCAGCGCCTCGCCCAAATCCCTGGCACCGCAGACAAAGGGCACATCAAACTGTGTCTTGTCGATATGATATTTGTCGTCGGCGGGGGAGAGCACTTCGCTCTCGTCGATATAATCGATCTCGATGGCCTGCAGAATCTGAGCCTCGGCAAAATGGCCGATGCGGCATTTGGCCATGACGGGAATGGACACCGCGTTCTGGATGCCCTTGATCATTTTCGGGTCGCTCATGCGGGAAACGCCGCCCGCGGCACGGATATCGGCGGGGATGCGCTCCAGCGCCATGACCGCGCAGGCGCCGGCCTCCTCCGCGATTTTGGCCTGTTGCGGGGTGGTGACATCCATGATCACGCCGCCCTTGAGCATCTGGGCCAGATTTTTGTTGATCTCATATCTGCTTTGTTTCATCGTACCGTCTCTCCGTTAAAACCTAAAGTAGTAGTGTTTAACGACCCTCTCCAAGGTCGCGCGGCAAAGGCCGCCCCGCCGCCGGGACGCTTTCGCCCGCCCCCTCGGCGAACGGGGCCGGGAAAAAGCAAAAGCCGCCGCGAACGCCGGCTGGCTCGCGGCGGCATGGCGTCGCTAAGAGGATTCGAACCTCCGGCCTACCGCTTAGGAGGCGGTCGCTCTATCCGGCTGAGCTATAGCGACAAAAACGGCGTCCCATCTGGCAGTGTACTCCATCGGGGCGAAAAAGTCAAGAGCCGTCCGCACAAAGAACGGCAAACCTATTCCACCCCTCTTGCCGAGAACCCGCGGGTGAACGCCCCGCGCGGCGCGGGAGCCGGCAGTCCCCGCGCCGCCGCCCGGTACGCCTCGGCGATTTCGGCGGCTTTTCCGGGGGCCTCGTCGGTGAAATAAAGAGTCCAGAACGCGAGAGCCGGAAAGGAAGCGGAGCGGTCGGCGAGATACAGGGGGACGCTGTTGAGCAGATCGGGGCAGTCGCCGGTACAGGCGAGAGGGAAGCGCACTCCCCTGCGGTCGGTGAGCGAACGCCATCCCCCGAATCCGCCCCGCACGGAGGGGCACCCGCCGCACCCCTCGCGCACCGCGTGGGGGCAAGTGCGCAGCAGCATGAGCGGCAGCCGCCCGTACATCAGCGCGCCGCAGGGGAGCGAAGAATTCTTCCCGAACGCCATCTGCCGAAGCGAGAGTTCGGGGGACAGGGTGACCGCCGCCAGCCCCTCTTCCCGGTACGCCGCCACTGCCTGACGGTTCGCGGCGTACAGGCCGAACCCGCCGAGCGGAACCATCCCCGCCTCGCGGCAGAGCGCCACCGCGTCCGCCGTGTGGCAAAACGCCGCCCGCACCCCCTCGCTTTTGAGGCGGACAAGCCGGGAAAGGCACGCCTCTTCCCTTCCGAACAGCCCGCGCGGGATCTCCGCCGCCGTCTCCCCGGCACGCTGTGCGCGCGCGAGCGCCTCCCCGCTCACGGTGAGCGGCAGCGAGACCACGGCGCAGCGGGAAGCGAGTTCCTCGCTCCACTGCCCCTCGTCCGAGAGACGGGCGACAAGCGCCGGGACGGCGGGGAACGGCGCCAGAGGGTCATCCGGGGGAAGGGCGTGAGTTCCGTACGGAGCGGGGGCGCCGCGCAGGGCGAGCATCCGCTCCGCCGCTTCCCGGCGGAGCGCGTTGAGCGCCGAGGCGGGCAGGAACACGCCCTCGGCGTCCACCGTGACGTCCCCGGCGAAAAACGGCGTGCCCCCGAGTTTTTTCAGCTGGGAGGCGATTTTTTCGGGTGCGCTCGGCGAAGCGCTCTCCCGCGCCTCGCCGCCGCACACGGAGACCGTATGCCCCTGCCGGTCGGAGACGGTGAGGGTCGCGGGACGCCCGGGGCGGGCGGTCAGGGTCATATCCAGCGGCACCGCCGCGCGCTCGGCGCGGTAAAGGGCGGCGAGTTGTTTCAGGGCGGGGGGCGCCGCCTCCACGTCCTCCCTGGTGCGGGCGCCGAACATCCCGGCGGTGCGCTCACCGGTGAAAGCGCCGTCCGTAAATCCGCTTCGGGAGAACACCGCCGCGAGCAGCGACGCGATGTGCGGGTTCGCCTGCCCCTCGTCAAGGGTCTGCCTCGCGGCGGTGACCGCCGCCGCGACATACTCCGGCCGCTTCAGGCGCCCCTCGATTTTCAGCGAGGTCACCCCCATCCCGGCGAGCCGGGGAAGATGGGGGATCAGCGAGAGATCCTTCAGGCTGAGCGCCCGGTCGGACGGGGAGGGGCTTTTGCCGGAGGCGAACGGCAGACGGCACGGCTGCGCGCACCGTCCCCGGTTGCCGCTGCGCCCGCCGAGCGCCGCCGAGAGCAGACACTGCCCGGATACGCTCACGCACATCGCCCCGTGCAGAAAGACCTCGGTCTCCACCCCCGTCGCGCAGCAGGCGGCTATCTCCCGCTCGCTCATCTCGCGGGCGAGTATCACCCTCCGAAAGCCGCAGGCGGCGAGCTCTTTGACCCCCGCCGCCGTGTGGCAAGAGAGCTGGGTGGAGGCGTGCAGCGGCATATCGGGGTACAGCCCGGCCACCGCGCGCGCAAGCCCCCTGTCCTGCAATATCAGCGCGTCGGCCCCGCACGCCGCCGCGCGGCGGGCGATTTCAAGCGCCCTCTCGAACTCCCCTTCGCGCACCAGCGTGTTCAGCGCGAGATGCACCTTCACCCCGCGCGCGTGGCAGTAGGAGACGGCTTCCTCCAGGGGAATCTCCTCCCCCACCGCCTGACGGGCGTGAAACTTCCCGACACCGAAATACACCGCGTCCGCCCCGCACCGCACGGCGGCGGTCAGAGCTTCCCATGAACCCGCGGGGGCGAGCAGTTCCGGCCCGCCGCTCACGGCCGGCGGGAACGCAGCTGGGCGATCTCCTTTTGCAGGCGGTCGCGCTCCGATTTCTCCTGCGCCAGACGGTCTTTCAGCTGCTCGATCTCGTCGATCGCGCGCTTCATCTCGCGGCGCAGAGCGTTCGCCGCCTCGCTCTCCTTGTTCGCGCGGTCGGTGCTCTGCACGGCGGTGAGTACCGCCGCCATCGTGGTGCTCATGTGCAGATCGTTTTCCACCAGCGCGGTCATCGCCTCGTCGACCTGCGCCACCAGCTCGCGCATATACCCCAGAGGCTCATCCGACACCAGCGTATAGGAGGTGCCGCAAATGTTCGCTTTCAGCCGGTTCTGTGCCATGGTAAACCCTCCTTTTCCCCGTCACTGCTTTTCAGTATACACCCGTTCCCGCAAAAAATCCACTGTTTGCCCGGGGAGGGATGTGAAATTTTCTGAAAATAGGGGTGCACGGGACGGGGAAAATGTGGTATAGTAGGGTTGAGCGCCGTCACGGCGAAAAAGGGGGTGCGGCGGATGAAAAAACGGATGGCGCGGCTGATCGCGGCGCTGTGCGCGGCCGTCGCACTGTGCGCCGCTGTTCCGCCGCGCGCCCTCGCCTACTCCCTGCCGGAGGGGACGCAGATCACGGCGGACGCCGCCCTCCTCGTTTTCCTCGGGGCGGAGCAGAAAGACGACGCGGTGATGTTCGAGAAAAACGCCGATACCCCGCTGCCCCCCGCGGGGCTCGTGCGCATACTGGCGGGGGCCTACGCCTGCCGGCTGATGGAGGAGCAGGGGATAGACCCCTCCGCCGCAACGGGAACCTACACCGAGGATTTGCGGCAAAGGGTGAGCGATACAGGGCTGCTCACGGTGAATATGCAGGTGGGGGACGTGTGGCACCTGGAGGATTTGCTCACGCTGAGCGTATTGCAGACGGCGGCGGACGCCCTCAGCGTGCTGGTGCGCACTTTGTCCCCGAGCGAAGAGCAGTTCGTCTCCGGCATGAACACGATGCTGGAGGAGATCGGCTGCGCCGATTCTCATGTGGCGAACGTCTACGGCCTCGACGACCCGCAGCAGGTTTTCACGGCGAGGGACACCTACCGCCTGCTTCGGTACGTCTCGCTCAGCTGCCCGACCATGCTCGGCATACTGGGCAAGACAAGCCACACGGTGCACCCTGTGGTGGGGGAGGAGGGTGTCTGGCCCACCACCAACGGTATGCTCCGCGGGGAATCGGAATCCTATTATGCCCCGCTCGCCTACGGGCGCTCCGGCTACACCGAATCCTCAGGTCAGGCCTGCGCCTCGGTGGCGCGGGACGGCGTGTTCGAGTTTATGACGGTGGTTCTCGGATGCCGGCCGGCTCCCGCGCCGGAGGGAGAGGAGGAGGACGCCACCCCAGCCTTCACCGATTCCAAGGCGCTTTTCCGCTGGGCGTACCGCGATTTCACCTACCGCTCCATCCTCAGCAAAGGCCAGCCGGTCACCCGCGCGGATGTCTCGCTCTCCTGGCAGGCGGATTCGGTGCCTCTGGTCGCCTCCGACCAGCTCGCCGGCATGGTGAACAGCGGTACGCAGGTCGAAGACCTGCGCTTCGAGGTCACCCTGAAAGAGCCCGCTCTCAGGGCTCCCGTCGAAAAGGGGGAGATCTGCGGCAGCGTCTCGGTGTACGACGGCGACCAGCTCGTGGGAACGGTGGACCTCGCGGCGTCCGAATCGGTCACCCGCAGCGCGCTGCTCGCGATGTGGGACGCCGCGTGGCGGGTGATCTCGAACCCGGTGATGCTCGGCGTGCTCGGCGTGCTGGCGGCGCTGCTCGTCGGCGCCGTCACCGTCTCCGCCGTGCACAACGCCCGCCGCAGGGCGAAGCGGCAAAAATCCGTGAAAAAATACCGCTGATTTGCGGGAAACCCGCCTCCGCGATTTCCCCGGAAACGCCGTCCCGGGCCGCCCCCGCGGCAAGTCGCCGATTCTCTAAAAATTTTTTCTAAATTTTGCTTGACAGGCGGAAAAACCTGTGCTATACTACGCCCTGTTCCTTATCGCTTTTCCGACCTCACACGTTTTGTTGGGCCCGTTTCGGTATGCGAAAAGGGTCGCCCGCCGTGTGAGGTCTTTTGCGGGTGAAGAACACACTATCAATTTATCATGGGAGGGTAACCCTGCGATGAACGGCACTGTAAAGTGGTTCAACGAGACAAAAGGATACGGCTTCATCTCCAACGATGAGGGCGGCGACGATGTTTTCGTGCACTTTTCGGCGATCGTCGGCGAAGGCTTCAGAACCTTGTCGGAAGGTCAGAAAGTCACGTTCGACATCGAACCGGATCCTAAGAACCCCAGCAAAAACCGCGCGATCAATGTAGTGGCGCAGTGAACCGAAACCGAAAATCCCCGGGGCGTCGGCCCCGGGGATTTTTGTCTGTTTTTTCCAAAATGACCCGTCCCGAGGCGCGCCGCCTCCCGAAAATTCCGCGTTTTGCACAAAACTGAGAAAAAACTGAGGAAACGGTTGACTTTTTTGCTTTGCTGTGATAAAGTTAACTTTGTCCGATTATCTTTATTCTAACCATCTTGTATAAGGAGTGAAACTTATGAAGCGTCACAGAATTGCCGTTCGGCTGTCGGCTGTTCTCCTCGCGGTCGCGATGCTGGTCACGTTTGTGCCGGTGCAATCGCTCTTCGCGTCGGCCGGCGGCTCGAACCGCGACAGATATCTGGAGCTGGCGCGGGACTATTTCAGTTCCAAGCTCGTCAAGCTCTCCGATGTCTCGCAGGATCCGAACGAGGTCATCCGCGTTCTGATTGAATTCGAGGACGAGGCGGTCGCCGCATCGCTCGACGAACTCGAATACACCGATGAGGCGCAGGATGCGGAAGACGCCGTCCTCGACGAACAGGATTCGCTCGTCTCGAAGATCGAGCGCCTGGTCGGCAGCAAGGCGATCAACCGCACGGCGTACCTCTTCAACGGCATCTCGATTGAGATGAAGCGCTCCCAGATGCGGGAAGTCGCCGCTTTAGACGGCGTGAAATCCGTCACCCCCGTGACCACCCTGCATCAGGATATGACGACCGCCATCGACATGACCACCGCGAAGGATCTCTGGAATCAGGAGAACGGCGGCTATACGGGCGAGGGGATCGTCATCGCCATCATCGACAGCGGCATCAACTACGAACACCCCGATATGCAGATGCGCGAGGGCGCGAAGGTGAAGTTCACCAAGGAGCAGATGGAGCAGAAGATCGCCGATCTCGGATACGGCAGATACTTCACCGAAAAGGTTCCGTTCGGCTTCTCTTACGGCGGTAAGATGGACGGCGATATCTACAACAACGCCGTCAACCACGGCCTTCACGTCTCCGGCATCGCCGCCGCCAACGGCGTCACCCTCAAGGGTGTCGCCCCCGACGCGCAGCTCTTCGGTATGCAGGTGTTCACCTCTTCCGGCAGCGCCTATACGGACGACATCATCCGCGCCGTGGAAGATTCCGTGAAACTGGGCGCCGATGTGCTGAACCTCAGCCTCGGCGGAGGCGCCGGGTTCTACGACGATATCGATTACCTCCAGGAAGCTCTCGCCTACGCGGAAGAGCAGGGCGTGGTCTGCTGCGTGGCGGCGGGCAACGACGGTGTGTCTTCCTCCGCGACGGGCGCCGAGACCAACGACTGGGGTCTCACCGATACCGGCGCCGTCTCCGGACCCAGCACCGACCCGAGCGCCATCAGCGTCGCCTCGGTGGATAACGCCTACGCCATGGCTCAGGTCGTGACGATCAAATCGGGCGACACGGTCATCAGGGAAAATTACGCGGCTTTCGATATCTCCCAGGGCTATCGCACCAATTGGTCCTCCCTCGGCGATTTGAAGCTGGTGGACTGCGGCTACGGCCAGCCTCAGGATTTCACGGATGTCCCGCAGGACGGCACCTCATGGGTCGCCCTCATCCAGAGGGGCTCCGCCGACGGTTCCGCCGTGACTTTCGACGATAAAATCACCAACGCCAGAGGTCAGGGCGCCACGGCCGCGATTCTCTACAACAACGTGGCCACCGACGAGGTCATCAACGCGGGCGCCGAGAACAACTCGGATTTCTACGCGATGATGGTGAGCGGCAACCTCGGCCAGGAGCTCAAGACCTATGTCGGGCAGAACCTGAGCTTCTCTGATTTCACCAACAAGCAGGTCGAGACCGGCTCGCCGATGTCCTACTTCACCTCCTGGGGCCCGACACCGACGCTGGACATCAAACCGGAAATCACCGCCCCCGGCGGAAACATCACCTCGGTCAGCTTCGATAACGGCTACGCCGCGATGAGCGGCACCTCGATGGCGACCCCGTATCTCGCGGGCTCGTCCGCCATCGTGCTCCAGGCGCTGCGCGCCGCGGTGGACAGCGGCGATTTGAAGCTGCCGGAGGGCATGAACGTCAACGATTACCTCAAGCTCACGATGATGAACACGGCGGACCCGATGACCGACCCGAACGGCGCCATCTATTCCGTGCGCCAGCAGGGCGCCGGCCTGGTCAACCAGAAAGACGCCGCCGACAACCGCGTGCTCGCCACCTATAAGACCGACGGCCTCGCCGCGGTGGCGCTGCGTGAGATCTCGGGCACCAAGACGTCCTTCACCGTCACCCTCACCAACTACGGCTCCGAGGAGCGCTCGTATCATCTGCCGACGTTCATCCCCGTCTATATGGATTACACCAATCCCCAGACCACGGGTTACGGCGACGTCCTCTATGAAGACGCGCTGATCACGTTCGACACGACCAGCGTCACGGTGGAACCCGGCGCAAGCGTGGATGTGGTCTGCACCCTGACCCTGCCGGATGAGCAGGCAGAGAATCCCGGCCACTTTGTCGAGGGGTATATCCGCTTTGAGAGCGACGGAGACGGCGTGGAGATCACCGTTCCCGTGATGGGCTTCTACGGCGACTGGGATACCGTCAACCGCGTGATCGATTCCACCGCTTTTGACGAAGACAACACCCTGTACAACTACTACATCCAGGGCTTCGACCCCACCAGCTCCACCTTCCAGCCCTATCCGTTCGCCACATGGCTTGTGGGCAACGACGTGAACGGCGGCTCTTTCCTCGGGCTGATGGATGAGGGAGATTTCACGAATCCCGACCCGTCCAAGCTGGTCTTCTCCCCGAACGACGACGGCTATTATGACGATCTTGTCCCGCTCGCGGGTGTGCTGCGCAACGCCGGAACCATCTCGGTCGATATTCTCGATGCCGAGGGCAAAGTCGTGCGCACGATCAACACCGTCGAAAACGTACAGAAAGTGCTCGGCAGCCGCCTGGCCCAGGCCTCGGCTCAGACCTACACCCTGCTGTCGGCGGACGTCTCCGGCGACGGCACATGGGACGGCACCCTCTACAACTCCGCGACGGGCGAATACGAGCCCGCCCCCGAAGGGAAGTATTCCGTGCGGCTGACGGCGAGCCTGGCCGACAGCGATGTGAAAGAAACCACGGAGATCCCCTTCACGCTCGACGTGACCGCGCCCGAGGTGAAGATTCTCGGCGTGGCAGAGGCCGCCGGTGAAGACGGCTCTCTCGAGCTGGAAGTGACCTATCGCCTGAAAGACGCTTCGCCTCTGGCGAGCTCCATGCTGTTCCTCATCAATGGCAACGTCGTGGATTCCTCCAACTGCACCATCACCCAGGCGGAAGAGGCCGATACCTACCGCGCACGGATTCCGAACTGGCTGGTCGGCGCTTTCTATCATCAGGACGGCGGAATGAATGAGTTCGCGCTGGTGGCGGACGATTACGGCCTCAACGAGAGCATGGATCTCTTCTACACCCACGGCGACCTCTCCGAGACCGTGACCTTCTCGAATCTCGATGTGAACGCCGATCCGATTATCCCCACCGACCTGAACTATACCGAAGTGACGAATCCCGACGGCACCCTCGGCTACGAGAACATCTCTCTGCAGCTGCGCGGCGTGGTCGACGATACCGTCGCGAAACTGACGGCGAACGACCAGGAGGCGACCATCTCCGAGAACCGCTTCCTCGTGAACATCCCGGTGACGGAGCAGGGCTATGTCCCGCTCAAAGTCGTCGCCACGAACGCGGCGGGCGAAACCGTCTACAGCTTAGAAAAACAGATGATCATCGACCTCGGCGCCCCGAAAGTCATCGGCTGGGTGACCGATGCCGAACACAGCGGTGCGTGGGACGACGATCACATCCTCGTCTCGCACGACGCGATGTTCCCGATGGACCCGGTCTCCGGGCACGGTTCGTGGTGCTTCGCCACCGACTACCAGGAGGACCAAGAGGTGCCGTTCATGCTCCAGGTGGACGATGTAATGCTGGACAGCGTGACGGTGGAATGGATTGAAGGGGACATCAGCTCCGAAGAATTTGACGGGTTGAACATGGTCTACCTGATGGGTATGCCGCCCTTTATGGCTCCTGCTTATCCCTATGACAAAGTGAAATCCCAGACCTTCACCGCCGACCAATTCACAGACGGAACAATGGGTCTGGATATGCCCTTCTTTGTGGAGCGGCAGGCCGACTGGGCATGGTCCCCCGCACCGATCCCCTATGACCAGCTTCAGCAGTGGATTCGCGTGACCGCCACCGATAAGGCGGGCAACGCTTCCCGCACGTTCATCTATCTCGAGGGCGGCGAAAACGCCCAGCAGACCGCGATCGACTACGCGGGCAGCGACGTGCGCGAGGGCAGCGGCATCATCGACATGGCCGACACCAACTTCGCCGAGTTGAACCCGATCTGGGACGGCAGCGGCTCGATGCCCGAATCGGTGGTCGTCACCGAAGAGCAAACCGAGAACGGTGTGCTGCACCTCTCCGGCACGCTCAACAAAGACGTCACAGAAGTCTGGTACAACGGCGAGAAATGCGAGGTCACCGAGGGAGAGGGCGGCGTGCTGTCTTCCGGCTTCGATATGAAGCTGCAGCCCGGCATGAATATCCTCTACTACACCACCTGCTCGAACATTCTGGAGATGACCTGGCGGGTAATGGTCTACTACCTGCCCGAGGGAAGCCGGACGGCGCTGACCTTCGGCGACGACCGGATTCAGGACGGCGCGACGATTCTGACGAACGAGGATTCGTTCCTTGTGAGCGGCGATATCGTGACGGTCGTCGGCGGGCTGAACCTCAGCGTCAACGGCGATATGATCCTCGCGTTCACCGCGGGCGGCATCAGCGCCACCGGCGAGCCCCGCACCGAGAACTTCAACTACACCGTCGCCCTGAATGAGGGCGAGAACCATGTGAGCGTGCTGCTGACCGACGCCGCGGGAGTGCCCACCGAGGTCCGCTTCACCGTGGTGAGAGACAGCACACCTCCCGAAATCCCCGTGATCACGGTGGACGACACCGGCAAGGTCACCATCACCGAATCCGAAGAGGGCGCGAGCGTTCTGTACAGCCTCAACGGCACCGACTGGCTGGAGTACACCGCCCCGTTTGTCCCGGATGAGGGGACGGAGACGGTCTACGCGAAAGCGGCCGACGCTCTGGGCAACGAGAGCGATGTCGCGACGCTCAAACTCGAACCTCCCGCTCTGGGCAACCTCGACGACGATAAGGATGTCGATATCCAGGACGCGCTGAACCTCTACGCGGGTGTCAGCGGCGTCGAGACCCTCACGGAAGAGCAAAAAGCCGTCTCGGATATGGATAAAGACGACGACGTGGATCTGCTGGATGCCTATATCCTCTATCTGCTCGTCTCCGGCGGAACCGCCGGATAAACGGCACACACCCGAAACGGGCGGGGGAGATTCTTCTCCCCCGCCTTTTCTTGTGCCCGAAAGCCTCTGCCCGGGGCAGCGCCGGCCGGGCGGGCAAAAAAATCTCTCCTCCCCCTTGTGCAACGGGGAAATATCTGGTATCATACCCATGAGGCGTTCGCGCGCCGCGCGGACGAATTTCCATGTGGGAGGTTATCGGTATGAAGGTTTACGGGCTGGACGTCCGCTTTCGCAACACACCGCCGCTCGATTCGGGATTCATCCCGCTCGCCCCGTTTTGCCGGGCGTTCGAGGCGTCGGCGAAAGACGGCAAAGAGCTGGTCTTCGCGGTGGAGCGCAACCAGGGCTGCACGGCGGTGCGCCGGGTGAAGATCCACGGCACCCCCGAGATGCGGGAGGCGGACCGCGTCTATGTGGAGCGCACGGTGAAGATGATGCTGTGGGCGTACGGCGGCTGGAAAGTGTCCCTCTGCGGCGACGACGAGATGGGGAAGTTCATCGCGGAAACCTACGCCAGGGGCGGCGCGCGCGAGTTCGACGCCGATTTTATGAGCAGGGTGTACGAGACGGAGTTCACCGTGGTCTCGCTGCCGCTCGATGAGGCGCCGCAGCCGAAATCCGGCGCGCAGCCGGTGGGGCGGCACCTCGACGGCTGCCGCATCGGCTTCGACGCGGGCGGGAGCGACCGCAAAGTCTCCGCCGTCATCGACGGCGAGCCGGTGTATTCCGAGGAGGTCGTGTGGTTCCCCAAGACCCACAGCGACCCGGATTACCATTTCAACGGCATCGTCGAGGCGTTCCGCTCGGCGGCGTCCAAAATGCCCCGGGTCGACGGCATCGGCGTCTCCTCCGCCGGCATCTATGTGGACAACCGCGCGATGGTCGCCTCCCTCTTCCTCAAGGTCCCGCAGGACCTCTTCGACAAAAAGGTCAAGGACATTTATATCCGCGCCGCCAAGAAGATCGGCGACGTGCCGCTTCAGGTGGTCAACGACGGCGACGTCACCGCGCTCGCCGGCGCGATGAGCCTGGGGGAGAACGAGATCCTCGGCATCGCGATGGGCACCTCCGAGGCGGTGGGCTATGTGGACCGCGACGGCAACATCACCGGCTGGCTCAACGAGCTCGCGTTCGCGCCGGTGGATTTGCAGGAGAACGCGATGGTGGACGAGTGGTCGGGCGACAGGGGCTGCGGCGTGAAGTATTTCTCGCAGGACAGCGTCATCAAGCTCGCCCCCGCCGCCGGCATCGCGCTGGACGAATCGCTCTCCCCGGCGGAGAAGCTGAAAGTGGTGCAGGGCGAGATGGAGAGGGGCAGCGAGGCCGCCCGCGACATCTACCGCTCCATCGGAGTGTATCTCGGACACACCCTGGGTTATTACGGGATGTATTACGACATCTCGCACGTCCTGCTGCTCGGGCGGGTGATGTCCGGGCAAGGCGGCGAGCTCGTGATCGGCGAGGCGCGCCGCGTCATCGGGGAGGAATACCCGCAGCTCGCGTCGGTGGAGCTGCACCTGCCGGACGAGAAGATTCGCAGAGTCGGGCAGTCGGTCGCCGCGGCATCGCTGCCGCAAATCGGGTAAAAGGTCCGCAAGGCGAAAAAATCAGCGAACAGGGGCGAGGAAAACCGCCTCTGTTCGCTTTTTTTGACGGAGAATCTCCCGTTTTATTCGCCGAACGCCGTAAGCCCCCCGAGGACGATCGCCGCTTGCGGGCAGACCTTGGCGCACTCCCCGCAGGCGGTGCATTTTTCCGCGTCCACGGCGGCCAGGCGGTTCTCCACCCGTATCGCCCCCGCGGGGCAGACCTTCTGGCACTTCATGCAGCCGAGGCAGCCTTTTTGGCAGACCTTGCGCACGGCGGCGCCGTTCTCGGTGCTGGTACAGGCGACGAGCGCCGCCGGTTTTTTGGGCCGCACCGCGAGCACCTGTTTGGGGCAGGCCTTCACGCACAGACCGCAGCCGGTGCAGGCGCGCGCGTCCACCGAGGCGATGCCGTTGACGATGCGTATCGCGCCGCTCGGGCACGCCGCGGCGCAGTCTCCGTAGCCCAGGCAGCCGAAGGCGCAGCTCTTATCGCCGCCGAAAAAAGCCGAGGCGGCGGCGCAGGAGCGCACTCCCTCGTAGGTGAGCTTTTTGGAGGAGAGGCGGTCGCAGCCGCCGCATCGCACGACCGAGACCATCGGCGTCGTCCGCGCCGTCACGCCGAGAAGCTCGCCGCACGCCTTGGCCACCGCCTCGCCGCCGGGGGCGCACAGCCCCGCCTCGGCACCCTCGTGCGCCATCGCGCGGGCATAGCCGTCGCAGCCGGAATAGCCGCATGCGCCGCAGTTGGCGCCGGGCAGCACCTCCCTGAGCGCCTCCGTCTTTTCATCCCGAGGCACCGCGAACACGAGGGAGGCGATGCTCAGCAGCGCCCCCGCGAGTACCGCAATCCCCACCGCGATGCCCACGGCAAGACCGATTGAGCCCATCGCAGAATCCCCCTTTTACAGGCCGAACAGCCCCTGAAATCCCAAGAACGAGAGCGACACGAGCGACGCGGCGATCAGCGTGGAGGGCACGCCCTTCAGCCCCGAGGGGATGTCCGCCGTCTCCAGCCGCTCGCGCACACCGGCGAACATCACCATCGCCAGCATAAAGCCGAGCCCCGCCCCCAGCGTGTTGAGCATCGCGTCGGGGAAGGTGTAGCCGTTGTCGATATTCATCACCGTCACGCCCAGCACCGCGCAGTTGGTGGTGATGAGCGGGAGATACACGCCGAGCGCCTTGTGCAGCGGCGGGACGAACCGCTTGAGCAGGATTTCCACCAGCTGCACGAGAGTGGCGATGATCAGGATGAAGACGATGGTCTGCAGATACGACAGCCCGTTCGGGTCGAGCAGGAAATGCTGCACCGGCCAGGTGACGGCCGCCGCCATCATCATCACGAAAAGCACCGCGAGCGACATCCCCACAGCGGAACTGAGCTTCTTGGAGACGCCGAGGAACGGGCAGATGCCGAGGAACTGCGAGAGCACGAAGTTGTTCACCAGCAGCGCCCCGATAACGATCAGGAAGGTGTGGCTCACGGCGTCTCCCCTCCTTTCGCGGCGGTGTCACAGGCGGAACAGTCGCCCGCGTGCACGCACCCCGCGCAGCCGAGCTCCGTCCTCGGGACAAAGTTTTTATCGAGTTTCGCGGAGATCTTGTTGGTCAGCCAGATGAGCATACCGAACACGAAGAATCCGCCCGCCGGCAGCACAAAGACGGTAATCGGTGGGAACAGCCCGCCCTCGGGGAACCCCATGAGCGAACCGGTACCCAGCAGCTCGCGGATGCCGCCCATCAGGGCGAGCGCGCCGGTGAAGCCCGCGCCCATGCCGAGCCCGTCCAGCGCCGAGAGCCCGACCGAGTGCTTGGAGGCGTACGCCTCCGCGCGCCCCAGAATGATGCAGTTGACCACGATGAGCGGCAGATAGATGCCCAGCGCCTTGTCGATCGCCGGCAGATACGCCTTGACGAGCATCTGCACCAGAGAGGTGAAGCCCGCGATCACCACGATGAAGGCGGGCAGCCGCACCGTGTCGGGGATGAGTTTGCGCAGCAGCGAGATCACCACGTTGGAACACACCAGAACGAAAGTGGCGGCGAGGCCCATCCCGATGCCGCCGACCAGCGAGGTGGTGATCGCGAGAGTGGGACAGGTGCCGAGAATCAGCCGGAAAGTGGGGTTCTCCCGCAACAGGCCTTTGGTGAACGATTCCTTATACTTACCCACGTTCCGTCACCTCCCGAAAATACGCGAGAGCCGCCTCGACCCCTTTTTTGACCCCGCCGGAAGTCCTCGTCGCCTGGGAGACCCCGTCAACCTGCGAGAAGGTACCGGCGTCGGTGCCGACCAGCCGCTCGAACAGGCCGCCGTCCCGCACCTTGTCCACATAGCCCGCCGTCTCGTTGTTCTCGGTGACGGCGACCCCGGTGACCTTCCCGTCGGGGCCGACCCCGGTCATCACCGTCAGCCCGCTGCTCTTGCCCGAGACGGTGGCGGAGAAGACATACCCCGCGAGGGCGCCGCCGGCGGTCGCCTCGTAATAGACCCCCTCCCCGCCGGGGAGAGGCTTTTCCTCAAAACTGTCCGCCGAGATCACCTGCTCGCAGGCGGCCCGCGCCGCCTCTTTCTCCTGCTCGGCGATCCGCTCCGCCGTGAGCAGGTTCGTGCCGGCGAGCGCCGCCACCACCACCGTGCAGAGAACGGTGAGGGTGAGCACCGCCCGAAGGACCGGCTTGACGTTACGCATGTGACGGTTCCCTCTTTTCCCTTTTTTGCCCGAACGGGCGGCGGTAGGTGATCCGCTCGATGAGCGGCACCAGAATGTTCATAATCACAATGGCGAAAGAAACCCCCTCCGGCAGCGAGCCGAACCGCCGGATCAGCACCGTCAGCAGCCCGCACCCGAGGGCGAAAATCACCTTGCCCGAACCGGTGATGGGAGAGGTGGTGTAATCGGTCGCCATGAAGATGGCCCCCAGCATCAGACCGCCCGAGAGAATTTGACAGAGAGCGTCGTGCAGGCTTCCGGTGGCTATCCAGCTGCAGGCGAACACGGTGCCGATAAAGACGAGCGGGATGGTGGGAGTGATCACCCGCCGCAGCACAAGGTAGATTCCCCCGATGAGCAGCGCGGCGGCACAGGTCTCGCCCATGGAGCCCGCGTGCACCCCGAAGAAGAGCGCCGATAAATCGTAGGGGCTCGCCTCCCCCGCGGGGACGGCGAGCGGGGTCGCGGTGGAAAAAGCGTCCAGCCCGCGGTGGACGGGGTTGAGCCAGGTGTTCATGTCCCCCGGGAAGCTCATCAGCAGCACGATGCGCCCGGCGAGCGCGGGATTGACGAAATTCTGCCCGATGCCGCCGAACATCTGTTTGACCACTACGATCGCCACAACCCCGCCGAGCGCCGCCTCCCACAGCGGAAGGCTGGGCGGGAGATTGAGCGCCAGCAGCATACCTGTGACGACGCACGAGAGGTCGGAGACCGTCTGTTCGCGCTTCAAAACAAGGCGGGACAGAAACTCGCTGGCCACGCACGAGGCGACACACACGGCGCAGAGCGCGAGGGCGCGCAGCCCGAACAGCCAGATTCCGGCCGCCGTCGCCGGCAGAAGCGAGATGATCACGTCGAGCATCAGCGAACGGGTGGAGTCGCTGCCGTGCAGATGCGGCGAGGAGCGCACGATGAGTTTGTCCATAAAACGGCTTTCCCCCTTTTACGACTGCGAGGAGCGCACGAGCCCTTTGGCGAGGCGCATCACCTGGACGATCGGGCGGGACGCGGGGCAGACATAGGCGCAGCAGCCGCACTCCATGCAGGAGAGCACTCCGCGCTTGGAGAGCGCCTCGACATCCCGCTTCTCATAGCTCTGCGCGATGGCGGGCGGGGTGAGCCGCATGGGGCACGCCCGCACGCATCGCCCGCAGCGGATGCAGGCGGTGGCGGCGGGGAGCAGGGCATCCTCCTCGGCGAACGCGAGCACCGCGTTGTTCTGCTTGAGCACGGGCATTGCGTCGTCCACGAGCGCGGTACCCATCATCGGCCCGCCCATCAGGAGCTTGCGGGGCGGCGCCTTATAGCCGCCGCAAAAGGCGATGAGGTCCGCTATCGGGGTACCGAGCGGAACCATCACATTCTGCGGGTGGGCGACCGCCGAGCCGTCCACCGTCACCCTCTTTTGCACCAGCGGCATCCCCGTCTTGAGAAAACGGGAGAGGGTGGAGACGGTGGTGACGTTCATCACCACGCACCCCACATCCGACGGGAGCTTTCCCGGCGGCACTTTGCGCCCGGTGGTCTGCGCGATAAGCACCTTTTCCGCCCCCTGCGGATAGCGGGCGGGGAGCGGTACCACCGTGACCTCCCTCTCGGGTTTGGTCACGGACGCCGCGATGATCGAGAGCACCTTAATCGCCTGCGGCTTGTTGTTCTCGATGGCGATGATCACCCGCGCGGTGTCGAGAAACTCCATCACCGTCTGCACGCCGGAGATGATGTCCCAGGAATTTTCCACGCACTCGCGGTAGTCGGAAGTGATATACGGCTCGCACTCGGCGGCGTTGATGATCAGCGTGTCCACGTCGGCGAGATTCTTCGGGTCCAGCTTCACGCGGGTGGGGAACCCGGCGCCGCCGAGCCCAACCAACCCCGAGGCGCGCACCGCCTCCAAAAACTGCCGGTGATTCTCCACGGTGGGCGGGGTGACGGGATAGGGGGTCATCTCCCCGTCGGAGCGAACCACCACCGCCTGCGCCTTCTGGCCGGAGGGCATGGTGATCTCGGTGATCGCGCTCACTTCCCCCGAGACGCTCGCGTGCACAGGGGCGCTGAGCAGATGGGAACAGTCCCCCACCACCTGCCCGACGGCGACCCTCTCCCCGACCTCCACGGTGGGGGTGCAGGGGGGGCCGATATGCTGCGCCATCGAGAGAATCACTTCTTTCGGGGGCGGCATGAGACCCGTCTCCGCCTCGGCGGTGTGCTTGCGGTGGGGAACGCGCACCCCTCCGCCTACCGCGTGAAAGAGCGACATCGGTTCATCACATCCTATGAGAAATTTGCGCCCGCCGCCCGTGAAAGGCGGGGCAGCGCCAGATTTAAGAGAATCCCGGTGAGAATCCCGCTCGCGGCGGAGCAGATCAGCAGCGGGGCGGCGAGAATCCCGGCCGTCTCCCCCAGCAGCAGACGGATACAGAGAAGCTGGCCGGCGGTGTGCGCGGCGGCGCCGAGCACACTCACCCCCACCATGCTCATGTACTCCCGGCGCACCAGCGGGCGCAGCGCCGCCATCACCAGAAGGCTCAGCGCGGTGCCGCACAGCGAGTGCGCGGCGGCGATGCCGCCCCTGGTGAGCAACACCGTAAGGCATTTTGCCGCGCCCACACCGGCGGCGGAGGGCAGCCCCAGCCAAAACAGCGCCGCCGCCACCGCGAGATTCGCAAGACCCAGCCGCGTCCCGGGCACCGGCAGGGGCGGCAGCGCGTTCTCCAGCACCGAGAGCGCGCACCCGAGGGCGGCGAGAAGCCCTGTCTCCGTCAGACGGCGAACGCCGCTCATCGCCATCACATCCTTTTTCACCGGCTCACGGCGTCGGGCGCGCCTTCTCCCCCGACGCGCACCACCACCCCCGCGGGCACGCATACCGCCGTCTGTCCGGGGGAGGAGAGCCATCCCGCCTTCACGCAGAGTTTATCGGGGCATCCGGCATCGCTCACCCGCACCCTGCCGTTTTCCGCCTGCACCGTGAGGGTGATCCCGTGATTGCCGGTGACGGTGACGGTCTGCGCGGCGGCGAGCGGCAGGGTGATGACCCCGGACGGGGAGCGCACGGTGGCGACCGATGCATCCCCTCCGGACGGCAGCAGACAGAGACCGGCGAGAAGCAGCGTGATCAAAACCGCCGCGACATCCCCGCAGAGCGCGCGGCGAGAGCGGTGCGCCATGCCTCTCCCCTCCGCTCCGAGCAATTTTTCTCTCTATATTATACACTTTTTTCCGAAAAATTCAAGGGATATTTCCCGCCGGCGGCGGGTGCCGGGAAATTTTTCTTGACGCGACGGGGTATATGGTGTATGATAGTATTGAAGATAGTATTGAATACCAGAAGAAACAGGAGGAAGCGCGTATGGGATATCGTCTGAGCACGGATTCAACCTGCGACCTGCCGTATCCGTTTTTGGCGGAGCACGGGATCGGGTGCCTGGGACTGGGGTTCACGATCGGGGGCAAGACGGTGATCGAGCGGCCGGACCAGGAGATCAGCCGGGAAGAAGTCTACCGCCGGCTCCGCGCAGGGGAGAAGTGCACCACCAACCAGATCAACACCTACGCCTTCGTGGAGTTCGCGGAGCCGATTGTGCGGGCGGGGGAGGATATTCTGCACATCGCCTTTTCCAGCGGTCTGTCGGGCACCTACCAATCCTGCCTGCAGGGGGCGAAAGAGCTGGAGCAAAAATACCCCGGGCGCAAGGTGACGGTGATCGATTCGCTGTGCGCCTCCATGGGAGAGGGCCTGCTGGTCACTTACGCCGCGCGCAACCGCGACAACGGCATGAGCCTGGAGGAAAACGCCGAGTGGGTGGAGCGGCACAAGCTGAACATCTGCCACTGGTTCACGGTGAACGATCTCATGTTCCTGCACCGGGGCGGGCGTGTCTCCAAGACCTCCGCCGTGTTCGGCTCGCTGCTCGGCATCAAGCCGATCCTCCATGTGGACAACGACGGCCACCTCATCCTGATGAGCAAGGCGAGGGGGCGCGCCGCCTCGCTGGAAGAACTCGCCAAACGCATGGCGGGCAGTATGCTGGATGAGCCCACCGTCTTTATCAGCCACGGCGACTGTCCGGACGACGCGCGCCAGACGGCGGATTTCATCAAAAAGCACACCGGACGCGACACGATGCTGTTCAACACCATCGGCGCGGTGATCGGCTCTCATTCCGGCCCCGGCACGGTGGCGGTCTTTTATCTCGGAAAAGAAAGATAACCCCCTGAGGTACTCCCTGAAAGCCCGCCGGCCGCGGCGGTTTTTTTGGCGGCGGCGGGGAATATGGTATACTGATAGACAAGAAGGGGGCAACGGCCGTGACCATGAAAACGGATATCGAGATCGCGCAGGGGACAACCCCCCTGCCCATCGCGCAGATTGCGCAGAAACTGGGGCTTGCACAGGAGGATCTCATCCCCTACGGGAGAGACAAGGCCAAGGTGAAACTCTCCGCCGCGAAACGTCTGCAGGGTCGCCCGCGCGGCAAGCTGGTGCTGGTGACGGCGATCACCCCCACCCCCGCCGGAGAGGGCAAAACCACCACCACCGTGGGGCTGGGGGATGCGCTCTCGCGCCTCGGCAAACGGGCTGTGCTCGCACTGCGCGAACCGTCGCTGGGCCCGGTGTTCG
>CAZGXK010000003.1:0-26433 GCA_964529775.1 uncultured Eubacteriales bacterium | reverse complement strand
GCGGCGTGCGGTCCTCCTCCTTGGATCTCAGGATGTCATCGATGATAGGGATGAGGTGATGGCGGTGCTCTGCCTCTCGAGAGACATCCCCGACCTCAAGGCGCGCCTCTCGCGTATCGTGGTGGGGTACAACCGCAAGGGCGAGCCGGTGACGGCCGGGGACCTGAAGGCTTCGGGCGCGATGGCGGCGCTGCTGAAAGACGCGCTCCAGCCGAATCTGGTGCAGACGCTGGAGCATACGCCGGCTTTTGTGCACGGCGGCCCCTTCGCCAACATCGCCCACGGCTGCAACAGCGTCACCGCCACCGAGATGGCGCTCGTCCTGGGGGAATACGCGGTCACCGAGGCGGGTTTCGGCGCCGACCTCGGGGCGGAAAAATTCTTCAACATCAAGTGCCGCAAAGCACACCTCTCCCCCGACGCCGCCGTGGTGGTGGCGACGGTGCGCGCGCTGAAAAGGCACGGCGGCGCGGAGCCAAAAAATCTCGCCGCCGAGGACCTCGGCGCGCTGGAGCGGGGGATTCCCAACCTCTTAAAGCACGTGGAAAACATCACACAGGGCTTCGGCATACCGGCGGTGGTGGCGATCAACCGTTTTCCCACCGATACCGAGGCGGAGATCGCGCTGGTGCGCCGCGCCTGCGAGGAACTCGGCGTTCGCGTCGCGCTCTCGGAGGTGTGGGCCAAAGGCGGCGAGGGCGGCGAAGAGCTCGCGCGGGAGGTCATCCGTCTGTGCGAGGAGGGCGGCGCGCACCTGACCCTCACCTACGAAGACCGTCTGCCGCTGCGGGATAAAATCGAGGCGGTGGTGCAAAAGGTGTACGGCGGAAAGGGCGTCAACATCCTCCCCGCCGCGCAAAAGGAGCTCGACCGCCTGCAGGCGCTCGGCTACGGGGATCTCCCCGTCTGCATGGCCAAGACGCAGTACTCCCTCTCGGACGACCCCTCGCTGCTCTGCCGCCCGGAAGGGTTTACCGTGACCGTGCGCGGCGTGAGGCTCGCCGCCGGGGCGGGTTTTGTGGTGGCGCTGACCGGAAACATTATGACGATGCCCGGGCTGCCCAAAATCCCCGCGGCGGAAAACATCGACGTGGACGCCGACGGGCGCATCTCGGGGCTGTTCTGAGATGGACGACAACGCGCGGCGGGCGGAGTTTCTCACCCGCACTCTGTACGACGAGATTATCGAAAACCCCTTTCCCTATTACCGCGCCTTCGAGGAGGGGGAAGAGGCGGTGGAGGCGTATGTAACCGCGCTGTGGGCGGCCCGCCACGATTTATCGCGGCACCCCTTTTTTGTGAATGCGGTCTCCTATGTGCTCGAAGAGGGGGAGGAAGGGTTTTGCGCACTCACCACCCTCACCCTCCCGAAGACGGCGTCGGCGAGCGAGCAGGCGGGAATTGTCGTCATCGGCAGCGATATGGACCCCCGCCTTTTCGCGGCTCTGCCCTTCTCCCTGCCGGGCGGGGAGACGCTGCGCCTTGCGGAGTGCAAGGCGCAACAAACGGTGGAGATCGCGCTCCTCACGAGAGGGTGCGACAACGACCTCACCCTGTTTGACCCGCCCTCGCCGCAGGGGGTAAACCCCGCTCTCCCGCTGCCCCGCTCCCGCCGGGAGCGGGCGCTGGTGGAACTCACGGTGCGCTGGTGCCTGGAGCACGATTGAGGGAAAAGGGGTTTTTCTCCCGTTTGTGTCCCGGCGTTTTTGCCAAAAGATTTTAAAAAAAGAGTTGACAAAGGGCAGATTGCATGATAAAATGGACTTGCTTTTTGAGGTCGCCGGGCATGACGATCCCCTGCGGCGTTGCGCGAAAGCGATCCGTACCGGCCGACGGTGACGGCAGGATCCAAAGGAGGAAAACCTGATAAAAAGAATCGTTCGGGCCGCGGTGCCGGCGTTTCTCTGCTGCGCGCTGTTTTTGCTGTGCGCCGCCGGATGTTCCGGCGCCCCGAAAGAGACGGCGGAAGGAACGGCGCTCTCTTTTGAGAAAGTGGTTCTCCCAAAAATCAACGCCGACGGAGGAAGCGAGACTTCCCTCACGCTTCTCGGTGAAACTTACGAGGAGTTTTACAACCTTGCCGACGAAGTGGTGATCGCAGATGTCATCGCCGATGATTTGCCGGAAATCCATGAGGATACGGTCCTCGACAACGGGCGGGTTTTTCAGGGCACGTCGCTGACGTGCTTCTCGGATCTGAGAGTGCTCGCCTCTTTTAAGGGGAGTCTCGCGCCCGGAGATACGTTCCTCTACACGGAAATGGGCACCCGTGAAAACGATGTCAGCGAGTTCTCGCTGGCGGGGGTGCCGGTTCTCAGGAAAGATATGCGGGTTCTGCTGTTTTTAAAAGGGCCGGCCGAACTGAAAAACGGAAGCACGGGGTATTATTCCGCGGGCGGTTTCCAATGCGAATTTTTCTTTGACACGAACGGCCGCATGCACCAGAGCGCGGAGTATTCCGAGGAGGCGACTCCCGTCATCCGGGATTTCGATACCCCGTCTTATGAGGTCATCACCGAGCGGCTGGAGAACATCCGAGAGGAATGCGATAAAGCGTGAGGGTTTTTTCCTCAAAAAGGGGCCGTTCGGACCCCTTTTTCATTGAGATTGCCGGCGCGAACAGGGGGGATCTCCGTGATAGATACCGTGTTGTTTGATCTGGACGGCACGCTGCTGCCGTTTGAGCAGAAGGAGTTTATCGATGCCTATTTTTCCCGCCTGTGCCGCGCGCTCGCGCCTCTGGGCTTCTCGCCGCGGGAAATCGTGGACGCCGTGTGGGCCGGGACGGCGGCGATGGTGAAAAACGACGGCGGCCGCTCCAATAAAGATGTCTTCTGGCAGGAGTTTACCGGGCGGCTCGGGGAAAACGCGCGGAAGGCGGAGGCGCTGTGCGACCGCTTCTACGCACGGGAGTTTGACGAAGTGAAGTGCGTGGTGCGACCGGGGAGCCCCGCGAAAGAACTGGTTCGCGCGCTCACGGCGTCCGGTTTTACGGTGGCTCTCGCCACCAACCCCATTTTCCCCGCCGTCGCGGTGCGCACACGGCTCTCGTGGATCGGGCTTTCCCCGGAAGATTTCGCGCTGGTGACCGATTATGAGAACAGCTGCTTTTGCAAGCCGAACCCGCGCTATTTCACCCGGATTCTGGAATGCCTCGGAAAGCGGGGGGATCACTGCCTGATGGTGGGCAACAGCCCGCAGGAAGATCTCCCAGCCGCCGAGGCGGGCTGCGCGGTCTTTTTAATCACCGATTATCTGGAGCCGCCCGGAGCCGCGATCCCGGACGGCGTCCCGCACGCCTCTCTCGCGAGCTTTACCTCGTCCGCCCTCTCGGCATTACACAAGGTATCCTGAAAAAACCCCCTCGCCGATATTCGGCGAGGGGTTGGGCTTATTACGAGCGGCGTGTGCGCATTATTCCGGCAGGAACGCCGCGACTTTGTCGTAGGTGCCGTCCGGAACATGGTATAACGGGTCTTTCCGCAGGGGATAATTTATGAGCGCCTCTTCCGAATCGACGCGGGCGATGCCGTTGGCGTAAATAACGACGGTATACCCCAGGCTGGAGCCGACGAGAATGCGGACGCTCGGGACATCGCCTTTGGGCGCGGAGGCGAACCCCATCCACTGTAGGGGGCCGACGCTCCACTCGCCGACGGACAGCGCCTCCCTCAGCGCGGCATACTCCGCTTCCCCGCTTGGCGACGGGACGGTGAAGAGATCGTCGATCTGCGCTTTCCCGGTCCCTTCCGCGAGCATCTGCTCCAACCCGTCGGCAATCTCCCGATGAGGGGGACGGCTCAGCGCGACAAACACTCCCACAAGACCCACGACGACCAGTGCCGTTATCCCCACCACGCGCAGGACGTGGTGACGCTTTTTCACGGAGACCTCCGTCTTTGTGAATTTTTCTTTTTTCGTAAAATCCTATCTCCCCCCTCTTTGCATAAATCACTTTGCAAGCGCTACGACCATTATAAATATAAACCCATTCCAATTCTGTGTCCATAGAGTTATGAAAAATTCTCGGACGAATGTGAACTATTGTGCGATTTGCTCTTCTATCGCCATCGTGCGTTTGATGGACCCATATCCTTGACTTTCGGGCGGGGAAGGCGGAACCCGGCGGGCGTCAGCGGGGCGTTCCCTTTTCCAGCAGCTGCCGCACGTCGTCCTCGCTCAGCGTGACCACCCGCTGCCGGACGGTATCGCCCTGCCAGAGAGTGACCGTCACCCGCACCTCGTGCGATTCGCCCCAGTCATAAAGATCGTCGAAAAAGAGAATGCCGGAAAAAAGAGTGCCGGATCCGGCGCTTCGATTTTCTGCGATCTCGGCGGAGAGCGCGCGGCAGACCGTCTGCCTGCTCGGCTCATCGGTGAGGCGCGCATGGGCGCCGGGGCTGTTCTCTATCGTCTCCCTCCAGTACGGATTGTTCGTGTCCTCGTCGGCGTTTTCCAGCGCGACCGCGTCCACTTCGCCCGCCTTCGGTTCATAGCTCCATACCGCGCTTGTGTACAGGGTCATCACCGCCACGCAGACCGTCACCGCCCCCGCGAGGACGCCGAGCCATGGAATCGCGCGGATGAGATTTTTCGGCTTGCGGGTGGTGATCAGCTCAAAGAGAAAGTAGACGATCAGCGCCGCCGTCAGGCTCACCGTCACCGGCCAGACAGCCGCGGAGGAAGAAGAGGACGTGGCCAAGACATACATCGACCAGATGGCGGGCAGACAGAAGAGGAAAGACACGGAGAGGCGGGTGACCGTCTGCATCCCTCGGGAGACGGCGGAGGACCCCGCCGCTTCGCTCGGTCTCCGGGTGAAGAAAAAGATGCCGAGGCCGAGATATAGCGCGCCGAGCGCCGCCGTATAAGCCCACGAGACGGGGCGCAGAGGATCCCCGAAGGCGGCGATGTTGGGGTTTTGGAGGAACCAGTTGAGCTGTCCCTCCCCCATCACCCGCACGTGGGAGAGGGTCTGCTGAACCAGCACGGTGATGATGAGGCGCGGCGCGAACCAAAACAGAGCCAGTGCGCACAGCGCGGTGAACATCCTCCCGGAGAGGGAGACGGCGCACAGCGCCGCCGCCATCACCGCAATCCCGCCGAGCAGCATCCCGAGCAGCATGGACGCCATCTGCCCCACCCCGGGCAGCACGGCCGAAGGAGCGGTCGCCATCGCCCACACGGCGTAGACGAAAAGAGCGGGAATCACCAGCGCCACGGCGTACCACGTCGCGGCGGAAGAGAGAAAACTGAGCGCGATGCACGGGCGGCTTTGGGGGAGGGAATGGTAAAAATCGCTCGGCCCGCGCGCCGTGAGGAAGCGGAACAGATAGAGAACATAGAGCGGCGCGAACACCAGCATCCCGATATAGAGCATCTCCCACATCTGGGTAACGGTCACCGTATAACGGCCGAGATCGTAAAGCATGACGCCGAGGCTTCGGGTGCACCCGGAGACCACCGGCAGCGCGCCAACCGCCGTCAGCAGCACCGCCTGCACAATGCCGATCGCCTTCAGCTGCCGCAGCCCTTCCCGGTACAGCGGCACACTAAACAGGCTCTTCTTCATGGGATATCCCCTCCATCATCGACTGAAAATCGTACCCGCGCGCCTGAAGCTCGTAAGTAAATACCTCTTCAAGCGTGAGCGGCAGCATCTCGAGCAGCAGCGGGAACATTTGGCGCAGCGCTTCTTCGGCGTACGCGCGGTCGCCGCTCACGATCATCTCGGCCACCTGCCCGCTCTGCCGGTAATGCACCACCGGCAGAGCGGAAAATTTTTCGCGGGTGAACGGGTTTTCGAACGCGACCTGAACTTTAAACAGCGAGGTCTTCAGCCCCTGAACGTCCTGCTCCAGCACAATACCGCCCCGGTGAATGAGCGCGAGATGATCGCAAAACTCCTCGAGCTCCCGCATCGAGTGCGAAACCACCACGGCGGTCATCTCCCGTTCGGAAACGGCTTCCACGATGACGCTCTTGACCAGATGGCGCATAATCGGATCGAGCCCGTCCATCGTCTCGTCAAAAAAGAGGACGGCCGGTTTTACGGCGAGCGCAAGCGCCGTGGCGCAAAGGCGCCGCATCCCCTTTGAAAATGTTTGGATTTGTCCGCTCTGCGGCAGGCGAAAACCCTCACACAGCGCCTGAAACTGCGGCAGATCGAAAGAGGAATACGCACTCGCGTACAGCTTGGCCATGCGCGCGGGCGTCGCCCCGCTCAGAAAATAGAGCTCGTCCGAAACAAAACAGAGATTCGCCTTGACCGCCGGATTCTCGTAGACGGGTTCGCCGTTGAACCGGACTTCCCCCTCGTTCGGGCGGTATACACCCGCAAGACAGCGCAGCAGTGTGCTCTTTCCAGCGCCGTTCGCCCCCACCAGCCCGAACACCGAACCGGAAGGAATTTCGAGATTTACCCCTTCCACCGCCGGCACGCCTTCAAAACGCTTGGTCAGGGATTTTGCCTGCATCATGATTCTTCCCCCTTTTCCCGCGCCGCCTCTTCCACGGCGGCGATCAGCTGTTCCTTGCCGACTCCGAGTAGCAGCAGCGAACGGGCCCGCTCGCGAAAATCGCGCAGAGCCTCTTCGCCCCGGGAGTGCAGCGCCTCTTTCGCGCCCGGAGCCACATAATATCCTTTACCCGGCACCGCCCGCGCCACCTCGCGGCGGCACAGCTCGTTATACGCCTTTTGCACCGTGTTCGGGTTGACGGAGAGCTCCACCGAGAGCTGCCGCACCGAGGGCAGACGGGACGACGGCGGCAGTGCGCCGACCAGCACCAGCCGCTCGACATTCCGAATCACCTGCTCGTAGATGGGCACACGGGACATCACATCCACCGAAAACACGATCTCGCTCCCCTTCCCGTGCGTATTAACTGTACTAATGCAATTAGTACAGTTAGAGTATACAACACCCCGCGGCCCATGTCAAGCGCAAAAACGAAAAATTTCGAAAAGTTTTTGGACATGAACCGCGGGGCAATTTATTGCGACAGCAGTTGCGACAGCAGTTCCCGCGCTTTCCGGGCATCGGCCCTGCCGCCCGTCTTGCGCATGACGGCGCCGACGAGGGCGCCCAGCGCCTTGACCTTGCCCGCCCGTACGTCGGCCGCCGCCGCGGGGCTCTCGGCGATCGCCTGCTCGCAGCAGCGGCGCAGCGCGGCCTCGTCGATTCCGGCGAGATCGTCGGCGGTGAGCAGTTCCAGCGGGGATTTGCCCGTGTCCATCACGGCTTCGAGGGTGGATTTCGCGAGATTTCCGCTCAGTCTGCCCTCGTCCATCAGCCGCACAAGGGCGTTGAGGTTCTCGGCGCTCAGCGGGATTTCTCCCGATTCCTTATCGGCCTCGGTGACGAGACGGCGGAAAACCGGCCCCAGGATGAAATTCGCGACGGTTCTCGCGGTGACGCCCTCCGCCGCCCGCTCGAAGAAATCGGCGATCTGGCGGTGGGCGGTGAGGAGATCGGCGTCTTTTTCCGACAGACCGAACTGCGCGACGTACCGGGCGGCCCGGGCGCGCGGGAGTTCGGGAATCTGCGCGCGCCACGCCTCCACCTGTTCGGGAGAGGTGCGTATGGTGACGAGATCCGGTTCACGGAAATAGCGGTAGTCGTTGGCGTCCTCCTTGCCGCGCATACTCTCGGTGATGTCGGCGGCATCGTCGTAGCGGCGGGTCTCCTGCTCCACCTCTCCCCCGCTCTCGAGGATGTCGATTTGGCGCTCGGTCTCGTAGCGCACCGCCTTCTCGATAAAGGCGAAGGAGTTCATGTTTTTGATCTCGGTGCGGGTGCCGAGCGCGCTCTCCCCTTTGGGGCGCACCGAGATGTTCACGTCGCACCGCAGGCTGCCCTCCTGCATCCGGCAATCCGAGACACCGATGTAGCGCATCATCTTCTGCAGATCCTGCAGATATTCGAGAATTTCTTCCACGCTGCGGAAATCGGGCTCGGTGACGATCTCGATGAGCGGAACCCCGCCGCGGTTGTAATCCACCAGCGTGTCCCCCCGGCTGTGCACCAGCTTGCCCGCGTCCTCCTCGATGTGGATGCGGGTGATACCGATAACCCGCCCGTCGGAGAGCGGGACCGCGCCGTGCTCGCACAGCGGTTTGTCGTACTGGGAGATCTGGTAGGCTTTCGGGAGATCCGGATAGACGTAGTTTTTACGGTCCATCTTGGAGATCTCGTTGACCGTGCAGCCGGTCACCAGCCCCGCCTTGACCGCGTATTCGATCACTCTCCGGTTGAGCTTGGGCAGCGTGCCGGGCAGACCGATGCAAATGGGGCAGCAGTTGGTGTTGGGCTCGGCGCCGAAGCGGGTGGTGCACCCGCAGAAGATTTTGGTCGCGGTGGCGAGCTCCACATGGGTCTCCAGCCCCGCCACCAGTTCGTATTCGCGCATCACGCCACCCCTCCTTTCACAGGACAGCTCTCCCAAAAGCGGCGCTCCTGCTCGTAGGCGTAAGCCGACTGCAGCAGCAACCCCTCGCTGAAGTGGGGACCGATAAGCTGCATCCCGATGGGCAGGCCGTCGGCGTCCGCGCCGCAGGGCAGCGAGATAGCCGGAAGCCCCGCGATGTTCACGGGGACGGTGCAGATGTCGGTGAGATAGGTCTCCACCGGGTCGGCGGTCGCCTCCCCCGCCCGGAAAGCGGTGGTGGGCACGGTGGGGGTGAGCAGGATATCGCAGCGGGTGAAGATGTCACGGAAACCGTCGATGATCGCCCCGCGCAGGTTGTCCGCCTTCTTATAATAGGCGTCGTAATATCCCGCGCTGAGCACATAGGTTCCGAGGAGGATGCGCCGCTGCACCTCGGGGCCGAAGCCCTGCGAGCGGGTCTTGCAGATCATGTCGTCAATGCCCGTGTACTGCCCGGCGCGGTAGCCGTAGCGTATGCCGTCGTACCTCCCGAGATTGGAGGACGCCTGAGCGCAGGCGAGGATATAGTAGACCGGCAGGGCGTAGGAGAGGGAGGGCAGCGACACCTCCACGATCTCGGCGCCGAGCGAACGGTAGAGCGAGACGGCGCTCTGAAGAGAGGCGCGGATATCCTCGCGCACGCCCTCGAAATACTCCGCCGCGACCCCGATTTTCAGCCCCTTGACCGGTTTGCCGAGCAGGGAAACCGTGTCTCCCCGCGAATATCCGACGCTGGTGGAATCCATCGAATCATAAAACGAGATCGCGTCGAAAACGGCGGCGGCATCCGCCACCGTCCGGGTGAGCGGGCCGATCTGGTCGAAACCGGAGGCGTAGGCGATCAGCCCGTAGCGGGAGACGGCGCCGTAGGTGGGCTTCAGGCCAACAATGCCGCAAAAGCTCGCCGGCTGGCGAATGGAACCACCGGTGTCCGAGCCGATCCCGTACACCGCGAGCCCCGCGCCCACGGCGCTGGCGGCCCCTCCTGAGCTCCCGCCCGAGACGCGGGAGCGGTCGTGCGGGTTTCTGGCCCCGCCGAACACGGAGGTCTCGCAGGAGGAACCCATGGCAAATTCATCCATGTTGGCCTTGCCGAGCAGCACCGCGCCGCCCTCTTTCAGCCGGGCCCAGACGGTGGCGTCGTAGATCGGGACAAAATCCTGCAGCATCTTCGAGCAGCAGGTGGTGACGATTCCTTTGGTGCAGATGTTGTCTTTGAGCGCCATCGGCACCCCCTCGAGCGGGGCGAGAGGCTCATTGGCGGCGATTTTTCTGTCCACCTCGGCGGCCTCGCCGAGCGCCGTCTCCGGGGTGAGCAGAACATAGGCGTTCAGTTCGCCGTTTTCCCTCTCGATGGCGTCGAGATAACGCCGGGTGAGCTCGGTACAGGAAAACGTCTTATCCGCGAGCCCCTGGCGGATGGCGCGGATATCGCCGGTGCGCGGGTTCATAGAGCGTCCCCCCGCTTGGTGGAATTGCCGCGCACGGCAAAATAACCGTTCTCCCCGCCCTCGCGGTTGGAGAGAATCTCCTCCCTCGGAAACGACGGGGTCACCTCGTCCTCGCGCAGCGCGTTTTGCAGCCCGTGCATGGTGTCGAAACGGCCCTGTGCGTCCCCCGCGCGGTTGATGGTGTCGGCAAAGGCGATGATCTCGTCCATGGCGGCGGTGAGAGCGTCCAGCTCCTCCGGCTCCACCGAGAGTTTCGCGAGTTTCGCGATTTTCGCTACATCCTCTTTGGTGACCATGTGGGTATGTCCTCCTTTTTCAGCGAATGCGGATATGCGCTTCGCGCAGCTGCTGTTCGGAAACGGGGGCGGGGGATCCCATCAGCAGGTCCTGCGCGTTGCTGTTCATCGGGAAAGCGATCATCTCGCGGATGTTCTCCTCCCCGGCGAGCAGCATCAGCATACGGTCGATGCCGGGCGCCATGCCCGCGTGGGGCGGGGCACCGTACTGGAAAGCGGTGTACAGCGAGGAGAATTTTTCCTGAAGATCCCGCTCGGTGTAGCCCGCGATGGCAAACGCCCGGAGCATGGTCGCGAGATCGTGGTTGCGCACAGCGCCGCTCGACAGCTCCACCCCGTTGCACACGATATCGTACTGGTAGGCGAGAATGTCCAGGGGATCCCGGGTGTTCAGCGCTTCGAGGCCGCCCTGCGGCATGGAGAACGGGTTGTGGGTGAAGACAATCTTGCCCGTCTCCTCGTCCTGCGCGTACATGGGAAAATCGGTCACGAAACAGAAGCGGAACGCGTCCCGTTCGATGAGCCCCAGGCGGGAGGCGACCTCCTGCCGAATCTGCCCCGCGAGCAGCGGCGCCGCCTCCGCGCTGTCGGCGATGAAGTAGAAAACATCTCCCGGCATCAGACGGCCGCGGGAGAGGATTTCGGCACGCTGGCGCTCGGTTAAAAACTTGTCGATCGGCCCCTGGCAGCTCATATCCTCCGCCACCTTGATGTAGCCGAGGCCTTTCATGCCGATGCCGGTCGCGTAGGCCAGCATTTTTTCAAAAAAGCCCTTCGACTGGGAGGCGGCGTGCGGCACGGCGATGCCCCGCACTGTCCTGCCCCGGAACGGGGCGAAATCGGTCTGCACAAAGAGGTCGGTCAGCTCGACAATCTCGAGCGGGTTGCGCAGGTCCGGCTTGTCGGTGCCGTATCGGAGCAGGCAATCGGCGTAGGGAATCCGCCGAAACGGCGGCTTGTCCGTCGCCTTGCCCCCGCCGAACGCGGAGAAAACGTCGTACAGCACCTGCTGTGCCACCTCGAACACGTCTTCCTGGGTGGCGAACGCCATCTCGAAATCGAGCTGGTAAAATTCCCCGGGCGAGCGGTCGGCGCGCGCGTCCTCGTCGCGGAAGCACGGCGCGATCTGAAAATATTTGTCGAACCCGCTCACCATCAGCAGCTGCTTGAATATCTGCGGAGCCTGGGGCAGCGCGTAGAAGCTGCCGTGGTGCTTGCGGCTGGGGATGATGTAATCCCGCGCCCCCTCGGGAGAGGAGACGGAGAGAATCGGGGTCTGAATCTCCAAAAAGCCGAGCGAGGTCATCTTTTGCCGCAGGCGGGCGATCACCTGCGAGCGCAGCACCATGTGCGCGTGCACCGCGGGGTTGCGCAGATCCAGAAAACGGTATTTCAGGCGGATATCCTCTTTGGTGGCGGTGGATTCCGCGATCTCGAAAGGCAGCGTGTGCTCGCATTTGCCGAGCAGATCGAGGGTCTCGGCCGTGACCTCCACCGTTCCGGTGGCGATTTTGGGGTTGACCGTGTCCTCGCTGCGGCGCACCACTTTTCCGAGAACCGAGATCACCGACTCCTTGGTGATTCCGTTCATCATGCGGTCGTCGTGCAGCACGACCTGCACCACCCCGTAATGGTCGCGCAAATCCACAAACAGCACGCCGCCGTGGTCGCGCACCGTCTCCACCCAGCCGGCGACCCTCACCGTCTGCCCGATGAGGTTCTCTCCCACTTCGGCGCTGATATGCGTGCGATATTGGTTGCTCATAGGGGACATCCTCTCTGTCTCGCGGGCCGCGCCCGCACGTCTTCACAAAAGAACACGATAAAAGTATACCACGCCCGCCCCCCGTTTGCAAGGCAATTTGTGCGGCCATCCCCTTGCCAAATCCCGCCCCGGCGAGTATAATAAAGGGAGCGCCGAAAGAAAAACGTTCGCGGGAGAGGAGGCGGCCGGCCATGGGCGAAAGGCGGGAGCTCACACGCAATTTCTGCATCATCGCACACATCGACCACGGCAAATCCACCCTGGCCGACCGCATTCTGGAGCTGACCCACACGGTGGAGAGCCGGGATATGGAGGATCAGCTTCTCGACAGCATGGACCTCGAACGGGAGCGGGGCATCACCATCAAGGCGCACGTGGTCACCCTCTCCTACCGGGCGAGAGACGGCGAGACATACACTTTCAATCTCATCGACACGCCGGGTCATGTGGATTTTCATTACGAGGTGTCCCGCGCGCTCGCCGCCTGCGAGGGGGCGCTGCTGGTGGTGGACGCCTCGCAGGGCATCGAGGCGCAGACGCTCGCGAACACTTATCTTGCCTCGGAACACGGTCTGGAAATCGTGCCGGTGATCAACAAGATCGACCTGCCCGCCGCCCGCCCCGAAGAGGTCCGGCGGGAAATCGAGGACGTCATCGGCATCGACGCCTCCTATGCGCCGCTCATCTCGGCCAAGACCGGCGAGGGCGTCGAAGAGGTGCTCGAGGCGGCGGTGCGCTATATCCCTCCCCCTTCCGGCGACGCCGGTGCCCCTCTTCAGGCACTGATCTTCGACAGCTATTACGACAGCTATAAGGGCGTGATCGTGTATATCCGGGTGAAAGAGGGCCGCGTGAAAACGGGGGACACCATCCGCATGATGGCCACCGGCGCACAGTTTGACGTCACCGAGGTTGGGGTGATGCGCCCCGGGAGGGCCGAGGAGACCGGCTCTCTCCTTGCGGGAGAAGTGGGGTACATCGCGGCGTCCATCAAAACCGTGTCGGAGGCGCGGGTGGGGGACACCGTCACCCTTGCCGCCTCCCCCGCCAAGGAGCCGCTGCCCGGCTACCGCAAAGCGGTGCCGATGGTATTTTGTGGCATCTTCCCAGCGGACGGCGCACGCTATCCGGATTTGCGGGAGGCGCTCGAGCGGCTTCAGCTCAACGACGCCGCGCTCTCGTTTGAACCGGAGACTTCCGTGGCGCTCGGTTTCGGCTTTCGCTGCGGTTTTTTGGGGCTGCTCCATCTGGAAATTATCGAGGAGCGGCTGGAGCGGGAATACGATCTGGATCTCGTCACCACCGCACCGAGCGTCATCTACCGCGTCACGATGACCGACGGCACGGTGCGGGCCATCGACAACCCCACAAGCTACCCCGACCCGGCATCGGTCGCCTTCGCGGAGGAGCCGATCGCCGACGCGCACATCTTCACCCCGACCGACTATGTGGGCACCGTCATGGAGCTTTGCCAGCAGAGGCGCGGCGTGTTCCGCGACATGAAATACCTCGACCCCACCCGCGTGGACATCCATTACGAGCTGCCCCTGTGCGAAATCGTCTACAACTTTTTCGACACCCTCAAATCCCGCACCAAAGGGTACGCGAGTTTCGATTACGAGCTGAACGGATACGCGAAAAGCGATCTGGTGAAGCTGGACATTCTCTTAAACGGCGAGGCGGTGGACGCGCTGAGCTTTATCGTCTACGCGGGCAACGCCTATCAGCGGGCGCGCAAAATGTGCGAAAAACTCAAGGAAAATATCCCCCGCCAGCTTTTTGAAATCCCCATTCAGGCGGCGGTCGGCGGCCGCATCATCGCGCGCGAGACGGTGAAAGCGCTGCGCAAAGACGTGCTGGCCAAATGCTACGGCGGGGACATCACCCGCAAAAAGAAGCTGCTCGAAAAGCAAAAAGAGGGCAAAAAACGGATGCGCCGCCTGGGCTCGGTGGAGGTGCCGCAGGAGGCGTTTATGGCGGTGCTGAAACTGGACGACTGAGAGAAAGAGGTTATCGGTATGGACAACCGCCCCATCGGGGTGTTCGATTCGGGTCTCGGCGGGCTTACGGTGGTGCGCCGCCTTCTCTCGGCGCTGCCCTCGGAGGATATCGTCTATTTCGGAGACACCGGCCGTATGCCCTACGGCACCCGCAGCGAGGAGACCGTCCGCCGTTACACGGCGGAGGACTGCCGGTTTTTGCGCCGGTTTGACTGCAAGCTGATCATCGCGGCCTGCGGCACCGCGAGCTCGGTGGCGGAAAAGGTGCTGGCATCCCTGCCCGAGCCGACCATCGGAGTGGTCGATCCGGCGGTGAAGGCCGCCGCCGAGGCCACAAGGGCGGGGAATATCGGCGTCATCGCGACCTATGCCACCGTCTCCACCGGCGTCTTCCCCCGCAAGCTGCGCGCTCTTCTGCCCTCCTGCCGGGTCACTTCGCTCGCCTGTCCTCTTTTCGTGCCGCTGGTGGAGAGCGGCTGGATCTCGCCTTCGGACGAGGTGACGCAGGCGGTCGCCGCGCGGTACCTCGAAGGTTTCGCGGGGCAATCGATCGACACGCTGATTCTGGGATGCACCCACTTCCCCCTGCTCAAACCGCTGCTCGCGGACAGGCTGGGAGAGGGGGTGGCGCTCATCGACCCCGGCCGGGAGGCCGCCGCCGCCGCGAAAAGCCTTCTCGAGCAGCGTGGGCTGCTGCACGACGGAGGGCGCCGCGGGACGTGCCGCTACTACGTCTCGGACCGCCCGCAGGATTTTGCCCGCATCGCCGGGATGTTTCTGGGGCGGGAAATCACCTCCGACCTGCGCACGGTCGACCCCGCCGATCTCTCTTAAAAGAGGGGGGTCCGCCGTGAAAGCCGCCGTGACCTTTGAAACGTCCTCGCGCGCGGGGGACGGGGAGGAGCGCACCCGTTTTGCCGCGACCGGGGAATACCTCCTGCAAGACGGTGTCGGGCTGCTGCGCTACACCGAGCCGAACGGCGCCGCGGTGCGGGTGCGCCTGACCAAAACCCGCGCCGCCTTCCTCCGGGAGGGGGAAGTGCGCTCCCGCTTTGTGCTGGAGACGTGCGCGCCCCGAGACTACGTCTGCGAGACGGCGGCAGGGGATCTCACGCTCCCGCTCACCGCCGAGAGGGTGGACATCCGTCTGTCCGAGGGCGGCGGATCGCTCGACGCGGCGTACACACTGGGCCCGCCGGGCGAGCGCTCCGCGCACACCGTCCGCCTGCGGTTTACCGCCGATGAGAAAGGAATTTTGCCATGACCGTCACCGAACAACTGAGCGCGCTGGTGTCCGAGGCGTTTGAGAGCGCCGGGTATGCGGGACGCTTCGGCGCCGTGACCCTCTCCGACCGGCCGGAGCTCTGCCAGTTCCAGTGTAACGGCGCCTTCGCCGCTGCGAAAGAAGCGCACAAAGCCCCTCTCGCGATCGCGCGGGAGGTGGCGGAAAAGATGACCTGCCGCCCGCCGTTCGCGAAAGCGGAGGCGGTGAGCCCCGGTTTTCTCAATCTCACCCTCGCGGACGAGGCTCTCGCCGCCATGGCGGGGGAACTCGGGAGCGGCGAGCGTGAACTCATCCCGCAGACGGGCGCCGGACGCACCGTCGTGCTCGATTACGGCGGGCCGAATATCGCAAAGCCCCTGCACATCGGGCATCTGCGCCCCGCCATCATCGGAGAGAGCATCAAGCGCCTGGCCAAGGCGGCGGGCTACCGCACGGTGGCCGACGTGCATCTGGGCGACTGGGGGATGCCCATAGGACTGGTGATCGCGCTCCTGAGAGAGCGCCACCCGGACTGGGCCTGCTTCGCCAAGACATTCGACCCGTCGCGCGACCCTGTCCCCTCTCTCTCGCTCGAACTGCTCCAGGAGGCGTACCCCGCCGCAAGCGCAAAAAGCCGGGAAGACCCCGCTTTCAAGAAGGAAGCAGCCGACACGGTGGTGGCCCTGCAAAAGGGAGACGCCGGAGTCACGGCGCTGTGGCGGGAGATTCTGCGCGTCTCGCTGCCGGACCTCAAAGAGCTGTACGGCCGACTCTCGGTCTCCTTCGACCTGTGGTACGGGGAGAGCGACGCGAAGCCCTATATCGAGCCGCTGCTCTCGATTCTGCGGGAGAAAGGGCTGCTCACGGAGAGCGACGGCGCTTTGGTGGTGGCGCTCGCGAGGGAGGACGACACCTCCCCCATGCCGCCCGTGATCGTGCAAAAATCCGACGGCTCCAGCCTGTACGCGACCACAGATCTCGCGACGATTCTCCAGCGAGAGCGGGATTTTTCGCCGGACGCCGTCTGGTATGTGGCGGACAAGCGGCAGAGTCTGCACTTTGAGCAGGTGTTCCGCTGCGCGCGGGCGGCGGAGCTCGTCCCGCCGGAGACCGAACTGCGTCACCTGAGCTTCGGCACCATCAACGGGGCGGACGGCAAGCCGTTCAAGACCCGCGACGGCGGAGTGATGCCCCTCGCGGAACTGCTCGATACGGTCGCCGATGCCGCGATGGAAAAGCTGCGCGATTCCGAATACCTCGCCACCCTTTCCGAGCGAGACAAGCGCGCCGTGGCGCAAAAAGTGGGCATGGCGGCGGTCAAGTTCGGCGATTTGGTGAACCACCGCTCCAAGGATTACGTCTTCGATACGGAGAAATTTCTCTCGTTCGAGGGGAAAACCGGCACTTATCTGCTGTACACCCTCACCCGCATCCAGTCGGTGCTCAAAAAGGCGCCGTCCGGAGAGGGTGGAACGCTCCGCGTGTACGGCGACAGCGAGCGGGAGCTGCTGCTCTCGCTGCTGCTCGCCCCCGAGGCTTTCTCGCGGGCGCTCGCGGAGCAGGCGCCCAATCTGGTGTGCGAGAGCGCATACCGCATCGCGAGCGCGTTCTCGAAAGTGTACCACGACCACCGCATCCTCTCGGAGCCGGACGCGGAAAAGCGGGGGGCCCGTCTCGCGCTGTGCCGCCTCACGAGAGAGGTGCTGCTCGCCCATCTGGACATTCTCGGTATCGAACCCGTGGAAAATATGTGAGGAGGTCCCCGCATGAAACCCATAACCGGCACTTTTTTTGAATTTGAGCACCACAACCGTGCGGAGGGAAAATATTACAACGACACCCTCTTCTCGCTGGATGAGGCGCGCTGGCGCCAAATGGTGCGCGATACGGCCGGAATCGGGATGGACACTCTCGTCCTGATGGCGACCGCGCTCTATTTCAAGAGCTACTACCCCACAAAAATTTTCCCCTACGCCGACCACCTCGGCTGCGGCGACCTTCTGGAGGTGCTGCTGAGCGAAGCGGACGAGACCGGACAGAGGGTCTACCTGAGCGCCGGCTTTTACGGCGACTGGGTGCGTCCGTATGAGAACACCACCGAGAAGGAGATCATCAAACTCTCGCTGCGGGCGATGAACGAGATCTCCGAGAAATACGGGCACCACCCCTGTATCGAGGGCTGGTATATGCCGGACGAATGGGAGATCGACGGCCACTTCGACGAGCGGTTTATCCGCTACATCAACCTCATCTCGGGAGAGGCCCGTCACCTGAACCCCAAAAACAAGACCATCATTGGTCCGTACGGCACCCGCAAGGTGATCGCGAACGACCGCTATGTCGCGCAGCTGGCGTCGCTCGACCTCGATGTCATCGCCTATCAAGACGAAGTGGGGGTGCAAAAGACGCGAACCGATGAAGAGGGCGCGTTTTACGAGGCGCTGCAAAAGGCGCACCGCAGGGCGGGGCGCGCCGCGCTCTGGGCGGATATGGAGATCTTCGCCTTCGAGGGAGAGGTGTACCACAGTGCGCTGCTGCCCGCCCCCTGGGAGCGGGTGAAGGCGCAGATGGAGGCGATCAGCCCCTTTGTGGAGAAGATCATCGTCTACGCCTACGACGGAATGATGGCACGGCCCGGCAGCGCCGCCCGCGCGGGGTACCCCGGCAGGGCGGAAAAACTCTATACCGATTACAGGGCGTGGCTCGACAGCACAAAATAAGCCGCCGCACAACCCGAGACAGAGAACGCCGCCCCGAAAAGATTCTCTTTTCGGGGCGGCGATGGTCTTTCACCCGGTTTACGCCCGCGTCTCCACCGACAAACCGAGCTCTCTCAGCTGCTCGTCGTCCACCGGCGACGGACAGGCGGTCATCGGCTCCGTCATATTCTGCACTTTGGGGAACGCGACCACGTCCCGCAGGGTGGCGGCGCCGGTCATCTGCATGACCAGACGGTCGAGCCCCAGCCCCATGCCCCCGTGCGGGGGCGCGCCGTAGCGGAACGCGGAGGTGAGAAAGCCGAATTTCTCCCGCGCCTGCTCGTCGGAAAGCCCCAAAGCACGGAACATCCGCGCCTGAAGCTCCGGGTCGGTGATACGGATGGAACCGCTCGCGAGCTCGACGCCGTTGAGCACCAGATCGTACGCCTTAGCGAACACCTTTTCGGGGGCGGATTCCAGATAGGGCAGGCTCTCGTCCGTCGGCGCGGTGAACGGGTGGTGCATCGCCTCCCAGCTCCCGTTCTCCTCGTTCCGCGCAAAAAACGGGAACCCGGTGATCCAAAGCGGGGCAAAGCCTTCCCTCTTGACGCCGATTTTTTCCGCCACTTCCAGGCGCAGAGCGCCCAGCGTCTGCAGCACCCGCGCCCGCGAAGCATCGGCGACGATCAGTACCACGTCCCCTTCCTCGGCGCCGGCGGCGGCGAGGAGGGACGCCATCTGCGAGTCGGTGAAGAACCTCGCGAAAGAGCAGGAGCGCGCGTCCGCCGTCCAGCGGACAAAAGCGAGGCCCTTTGCCCCGATCCCGCGCACAAACTCGGTGAGGCGGTCGATCTCCCTGCGGGTCAGGATGTCGGACGCGCCTTTGGCGGTGATGCCCTTGACGGCACCGCCCGCCTCCAGCGCGCCGGTGAAGACCCCGAAACCGCATCCCCTCACGACATCCGAGAGGTCGAAAAGCTCCATGCCGAAACGGGTGTCCGGCTTGTCGGAGCCGTAGCGCTCCATCGCCTCGGTGTACGCGAGGCGCGGCAAAGGCGAGGGCAGAGAGACGCCGAGCACCTTCGCAAACACGGTGCGCAGCAACCCCTCGCCGACCGCCATCACGTCCCGCACGTCCACAAAGGACATCTCAAAATCGATCTGGGTAAATTCCGGCTGCCGGTCGGCGCGCAAATCCTCGTCGCGGAAGCACCGCGCAAACTGCACATAGCGGTCGAAGCCCGCCACCATGGCAAGCTGTTTGTACAGCTGCGGGGACTGCGGGAGCGCGTAAAAAGAGCCGGGGTGCAGGCGGGAGGGCACCAGAAAATCCCGCGCCCCCTCGGGGGTGGATTTGATGAGCATCGGCGTTTCCAGCTCGATGAATCCCTGCTCGTCGAAATAATCCCTCGCCGCTTTCGCGATTTTATGGCGGAGCAGGAGATGACGCTGCAAATCCGGGCGGCGCAGGTCGAGATAACGGTAGCGCAGGCGGACGAGCTCGTCCGTTTTGCTGTTCTCCGTGATCTCGAACGGAGGGGTCTCGGCGGCGGCGAGTATTCGCAGCTCACTCACCTCGACCTCGATATCTCCCGTCGGCAGATCCCGGTTCTTCGCCGTGCGCTCCCGCACGACGCCCGACGCCGCGAGCACATATTCGCTCCTCACCGTACCCGCTTTGGCGAACACCTCCCGCGAGATGTGCTCGTCGAAGGTGAGCTGCACAATGCCGGTGCGGTCGCGAAGGTCGATGAAGATGAGCTGCCCCAGATCCCGCTGCCGCTGTGCCCAGCCGAACAGCGTGACCGTTTTGCCGCAGTCGGACAGGCGCAGTTCCCCGCAGTAATGGGTGCGGGAGAGCCCTTTGACGGTCTCCATGTGGTTTTCCCCTTTATTCGATGACGTCTTTCAGCATCCGGTTCATATCGGAGAGCTGGCGGTCGAGCGAGAGACGGTATAAGGTGGTATACAGGCTGTCGTCCAGCGCGATCTCGCGGGTCTCCCCGCCCGCCATATCTTTGAGCGACGCCCTGCCGCGGGCGAGCTCGTCCTCCCCTACCACGATCACATACCGGGCACCGATTTTGTCGGCGTATTTCATCTGGGCCTTGACGGCCCGGTCCTTGAGATCGGTCATCACATACACGCCGCCCTCGCGCAGCCGCAGCGCGCACGCGAAGCACCAGCGAGCCGCCTCCTCCCCCACGGGGGCGAGATAAACCTCCGGCACCGGCTCTTTCGGGAAAGAAGCGTTTGCCGCCTCCAGGGCGAGCAGCAGACGCTCGATGCCCACGCCGAAACCGAGCGAGGGCAGCGGCGCGCCGCCCAGTTCCTCGATCAGGCCGTCGTACCGCCCACCGCCGCAGACCACGGCGCCGGTCCCGAGCGCTTCGGAAACAAATTCAAACACCGTGCGGGTGTAGTAATCCAGCCCGCGCACGATGTGCGGGTCGATGGTATAGGGGATCTCCGCCTCGTCCAGATACCCTTTCACCCGCTCGAAATGAGCGCGGCAATCGGGGCAGAGATGGTCGAGCATCACCGGTGCCCCGGCGGAGACGGCCCCGCAGGCGGGCACCTTGCAATCGAGAATCCGCATCGGGTTGCGGGCGAGACGCTCCCGGCAGGTGTCGCAGAGGCTTTCACTGTGCCCGGTAAAATAGGCGGTGAGCGCTTTAAGGTATCCGGCGCGGCAGGCGGGGCAGCCGATGGAATTGAGGCGCAGAGACACTCCCGCTAAGCCGAGCGTTTGAAGCAGGGTGCGCGCGAGCGCGATGATCTCCGCGTCCGCGCGGGGGGATTCGGCGCCGAAGCACTCCGCCCCGAACTGGTGAAATTCCCGCAGCCTTCCCGCCTGCGGTTTCTCGTAGCGGTAACAGGAGCTGAGATAACACACCTTCACCGGCAGCGGGCCGTTCGCCAGCCCATGCTCGAGCAGCGCCCGCGCGGCGCCCGCCGTCCCTTCCGGGCGAAGGGTGACCGAACGGCCGCCCTTATCCGCAAAGGTGTACATCTCTTTTTGCACCACATCGGTGGTCTCCCCCACCGAACGGGAAAACAGCTCGGTGTGCTCGAACACCGGGGTGCGGATTTCCCGGTAGCCGAAATCGGCGGCGACGGAGATCGCCGTCTGCTCGATATGCTGCCATTTGACGACGTCGCCCGGCAGCACATCCTGTGTGCCGCGCGGCGCTCTCGGTGTCCCTGCCATAGGTCAGACCTGTCCGTTTCCCTTAATGATGGTGCGCCAGTCCAAATCGCCGCGTTCCAGGCCGTGGATGAGCACCTCCGCCGTCGCGATGTTGGTGGCGACGGGGATGCTGCGCATATCGCACAGGCGCAGCAGATCGTTCTCGTTCGGCTCGTGTTCCTTGACGGTGAGCGGGTCACGGAAAAAGATGAGGAGATCGATCTCGTCGCACGCGATGCGCGCGGAGATCTGCTGATCCCCGCCCTGATCCCCGCTCATGTATCTCTGCACGGGCAGTCCGGTCGCCTCCGCCACCATTTTGCCGGTGGTGTCTGTCGCGCAGATGTGGTGGCGGCTGAGAATTCCGCAGTAGGCGATACAGAACTGAACCATCAGCTCTTTCTTGCTGTCGTGGGCGATCAACGCAATGTTCATTTCCGGCACACTCCTTTGTGGTTCGGTGTGATCGGCGGCAATCCGGCCAATCCTTTTCTTTCCGCGGCACGACCGCGCCGCTCGCCCTCCGAGAAATCCCCAGGGGACGGCTTCGCTCATGCCATTTTGGATAACGGCGCCAGCGGCACCGAATTTCCCGTAAAGCGGGCGGCGATGTTCGCAAAACAGCGGGATGCCGGGCTGTTCCACGGCAGCGGCCGGCCGTTCGCGTTCGCGACGGCGACCGCCTCGTCCTCCGGCACCACCCCGAGAAGCGGCAGCTGCGCGACATCCATCACCGCGTCGATATCCGGCATACGCCCTTTCAAAATCGGACGGGGACGCAGCCGGTTGATCACCAGACGGGAGGAGATTTTCTCCCCTTCCAGAAGAGAAGAGACAATCTGCGCGTCCCGCGCGCAGAGCGTATCGGGGGTGCAGACGACCAGCGCCCTGTCCGCCCCCGCCGAGGCGGTGCGAAATCCCCCGCCGATGCCGGCAGGGCAATCCACAAGCACGGTATCGTAGTGCGCGGCGAGTCCCCTCACGAGATAGCGCATCTCCTCGGGGGCGCACATCTGCCCCAGCGTCCCGGGGGCGGGGATCACAAACACCCCGTCGCACACCGCCGCGGGGACGATGGCCCCGGCGGGCTCGCAGCGGCGGGCAAAGATGTCCGAGAGATCGTACACCGCGCGCTCGCTCACGCCGAGCATGATATCGAGGCTGCGCAGCCCGGCGTCCGCGTCGATCACCAGCACCCGCTGGCCCGCTCTCGCGAGCGCACAGGCGAGACCGGACGCCAGGGTGGATTTCCCCGCGCCACCCTTTCCCGATGTCACCACCGCGACCAAGCCGCTTCCCCCTTTGAGACGGCGCCCTCTTTTTTCACGGGAAGCGCCGGCCCGCAACAACCATTTTAGCATGATTTTCCCCGGAAGTAAAGAGCGAATTTGGGGAAATTTCCAATTTTTCGCCCTTATCTATCGAGTTTTTGCCGTATCTTTCAAAATTTCACAACACATCTTTCTAAAAAACAAGAACGTCAACTCTCAAAAGACTGCAAAAATCGCCAGAGAGAGCAGGAGGGCAGCCCCATCACGGCGTAGAAGTCCCCGCAGATTTTTTCGATATAGCGGGCGAAGCGGCCCTGCACGGCGTAGCCGCCCGCCTTGTCCAGCGGCTCGCCGCCTGCGGCGTATTCCGCGATCTCGCGTTCGCTCATGGGGCAGACGGAGACCTCGGCGCTCTCCACATAGCCGTCGCTCCGGCTCTCTCCGCAGACCCACACGCCGGTGAGCACCCGGTGGGTGCGGCCCTGCAGGGCGGCGATCATCCCGCGCGCGTCCCGCTCGTCGCGGGGTTTGCCCAGCACCCGGCCGTCCAGCACCACCACCGTGTCCGCCCCAAGAACCGGCGGCTCCCGGCCGAGGGAGGAGGCGACCTCCTCCGCCTTCTCGCGGGCGGTGAGCAGCACGTTGCGCTCCGGCGAAAGAGAGGCATCAAACGCCCTCTCGCGGCGCGCGGGGCAGACGCGGGCGGCAAGTCCCAGCAGGCGGCAGATCTCCTCGCGGCGCGGGGAGGCGGAGGCGAGCACGATCTCGGTCATCTTTCCCCCTCCTTATCGGAATAGAGGGTGATCAGCAGCACTTCGGGCGGGTTGCCGAAGCGCAACGGGAAACCGCTGTTGCCGAGCCCCCGGCTGACCACCATGACGGTGCAGCCGTCCTCGTATTTTCCCGCAGTGTACTTGGGAAAGAGGCCCTGATCCGGCGCGAAAAGCCCGCCGATAAGCGGCAGACGCACCTGACCGCCGTGCGCGTGGCCGCAGAGCACCAGCGGCAGCTCCTCCCTGACGTAATCCTCGAAATACTGGGGACGGTGGGAGAGCGCGACGGCAAAGCGCCCGCGGCACGCCGTGTGCAGGCGGGAGAGCTCCTCCCGCCACAAAGGCGTATCCAGACCATAATCTTCCGGGTCCGGCGCCCCGAACACGCATATTTCCTCCAAGCCCTTGCGCAGGGTGATCACCCTGCCGGTCACATCCCGCGCGCCGGCCTCGGCCGCCGCCCTGCGAAACATCTCGCGGGAATCGGACATCGCCTCGTGGTTGCCGTCCACCCGCAGCACCGGCATTTTTTGGGAAAGCCCCTCAATCAGCCGCAGCGCGGGGCGCATATCCCCCCGGGTCACGGTGCGGCGGCGGTCGATGAAATCGCCGGTGAGCACCGCCAAGTCGGGGGTGAGCTCGTTCACCTGTCTGAGCAGCCGCTTCTGCCCTTGGCCGAAAGCGGCGTCGTGGAGGTCGGAGAGCTGCACAAGCCGCAGCCCGTCAAAAGAGGCCGGGAGCCCCGGCATCTTCAGCTCCACCGATGTGACCGTGAGCCGGCGGTTTTCCGCCATCCCCACGCCGCACGCCGCCGCCGCTCCCACGGCGGCCGACACCGCCGCCACGGCTCCCTTTCGCATACCCGTCGCCTCCCGAAAACGTTCCTGCCGCGGGCGGCGCCCCTTTCGCCCCGCAGTGGTCTTCAGTATATCACCACTCTCCGCTTTTTGTCAAATTTGCCGATGCGCTGCGGGCGTTTTCCCTGTTGACAGGCGCGCGGGTGTGTAGTACAATACAGGTGGTTTTTCGGGGGAGTGTTGGTTCATGCACCGTTCGTGGATCTTTCGTCTGCTGCCGCTGCTCGCGGCGGCTGCGCTGCTGGCCGCTCTGCTGCCCGCGGCGCCCGTTTTCGCCGCCTATGAGAACACCCACACCAACACCGGCAATCAGCGGCTGGATATCGTCAAGGTCGCCCAGACGCAAATCGGCTACCACGAGGGCCCCGATAACGACAACAAATACGGCGCCGCGTTCGGCCAAAACGGTTTGGGCTGGTGCGGGCTGTTCGTCGCCTGGTGCGCGCGGCAGGCGGATATCCCGGAGGCGATTTTGCCCAACACGGGCTTGGCGACCGGATATAACCAATACGGCACCGTCCACCCCAAGGGGGACGGATATATCCCGTTGCCCGGGGATCTCGCGCTGTTTTACGGGGAATCCCCCTCTCAGGCGACCCATGTGAGCATTGTGGAATCCTACAACACCGCGACGAATCAGGTGACGGTTATCGACGGCAACTGGACGGACCAGGTCAACCACCACTCCGACCCGTACTCCCCGGGCGGAAAATCCGAGGTGTCGGGGTATGTGGTGCCGCATTATTCCTCCGGTTTCACCGAGATCACCCCGTTCGATATCGTGGCGCCGCAGTCGCTGCAGCTCCATGAGAAATTCTCGCTCTCCGGCTCGTTCGTCTCCCCGCGCAAGATCACCGCACTCAAAGGCGAAGTGCTCAACGCGTCCGGGGAGACGGTGCTCGAGCACACTCTCCACCCGAACCAAACCGCCGTGAGCCTCACCGAGTTCAACGGCCGTCTGCCTTTCAGCGCCATCGATGCGGGCGGCGCTTATACCTTAAAACTGACGGTCACCGATACCTCGGAGACCAAAATCTTTGAATACCCCTTCACCGTCGCGGTGTCGATCTTCTACTGCGGCGAGCCGGATCTCGGCACCCTGCCGAACGGGGACGCATATGCCGATCTCGGGGTGGTGGCGGCCAACGGCGCGCTGGGCACTTTCTCGGTCTCGGTGGAAAACGAGAAGGGCGAGAAGGAGCTGGAGAGCATCGTCACCACACAGGATTCTCAATACTCTTTGAACGAAGCCGGCCTGCGGCTGCAGCACCTGGGCACCGGGGAGTACCGTCTGGTGATCTCGGCGCCGCCGGGCGACGATTCAAGCCGGTGCGAGGTCGCCTTCCGGGTGGAAAGGGAGTTCGACGTACCCAGAGGGGATCTCACGCTGGACGGGGTCGTGGATATCGAGGATATGCTGGCGATGTGGCTCGCTTCTTCCGATCAGTATCTCCTGACGAGCGCCCAGAAAAAGAGCGTCGGGCTGGAAAGCGCGCCCTCCGCGCAGGAAGCCTACGCCTACGCCGCGTGGATTTCGGGCACCGGGGACGGCACATGGTGAGCGGGGAAACGCCGCATTTTGAGGAGCTCGGCGGGGGAGTCGGGGTGTACGCCGATAAAGACTGCCGTGTGGGGGAGGACGCTCTGCTGCTCGCCCGCTTTGCCGCCCCGAAAGAGAGCGATATCGTCTGCGACCTCGGCACCGGCAACGCCGTCATTCCGCTGTGGTGGTGCCGCCGACACCCGCCCCGGCACATCGACGCGGTGGAGCGCGATCCCGACCTCTCGGAACTCGCCCGCCTTTCTGTGGCGCGAAGCGGGCAGGAGGCGAGGGTGCGCGTGATTCTCGCCGACTGGGAAGATCTCCCGGCGGCCCGCTACGATCTCGTCACCTGCAACCCCCCGTATTTCCCCGCCTGCCGCTCCCGCCAAAGCCCCTCTCCCGTCCGCCGCGCACAGCGCACGGCACGGGAGAACACCCTGCCCGGTCTGTTCGCCGCCGCCCGCCGTCTGACGGGCGGGCGCGGGCGGTTTTGCTTTTGCCACCGCCCCGAATGTCTCTTTGAGGTGATGGGCGCGCTGCGCAGGGCGGGGCTCGTCCCCCGCCGCCTGCAATGGGTGCAGACCGCGCCGCGGACCGCCCCCTGGCTGTTCTTGTGCGAGGCGGGCGAGCGCGGGGAATTGCGGGTGCCGGAGCCGGTGATCACCGGGGCGCGCGGTACCGGGTCTCCGGTCTATCTCAGGGAGGAGGATGCCCCGTGACCCAGCCGTTTCTCTCGGCCGTCATCCTGGCGGCGGGGGAATCCTCCCGCATGGGGCGGCCGAAGCAGCGCATTCCGCTCTGCGGGGAACCCGTGCTGCGCCGCGCGGTGCGCGCCTACGCGGGGATCGCCGACGAGTGTATCGCCGTCGCGCGGGAGCGGGATCTCCCCGAAATCCG
>CAZGXK010000002.1:11312-52070 GCA_964529775.1 uncultured Eubacteriales bacterium | reverse complement strand
ACCAACGACACTGCGGGTATGAACCGCATGCTCTAGCCAACTGAGCTATACCGCCGTATCGGCAGGGAGCGACCCGCCCATGGGCGGCAAGCGGAGGACGAAGCCGATTTCGGGAACGCCATCCATTATACCGAATCGGCACCCGCCTTGTCAAGGGGTATTTTTGAAAATTTCGCGCGGGCGGCTTTCGGCCTCCTTGACATCCCCGCGCGAACCGTGATACAATAAAGATGTTCACAATAACCGCACAGAGGACAGCCGTCGGTTCTCCGCCCTTTCCGGGCGGAGATGAAAAGGGAACCCGGTGGGAATCCGGGACAACCGCCATTACTGTGTTTGGGGCCAAACGGCGGGCGAGCGGGCGAGAGCCCGCGGCCATTGGGTGCTTTGCGCCCGAGAAGGCGCCCGCCGCAGGGTACCGCGCAAGACGCGGCGCCCGCCCCGTCAGCCAGGAGACCTGCCGATGTCTGGGAACGACTGCCACGAACGGGCGCGGAACGTGCAGCCGGTCGAGAGAGCGAAGGCGGGGGCGCGTCCCCCTGCCCTTTTTGACCGACTGCCCTTTTGCGTGACGCCGCCGGCCGGCGTTCGCGGAAGGGCTTTTTTGCGGAAAAAAGGGGAATGCGCCATGAAAACAGGGGTTCGGCTGTTTTGTTTGCTGCTGTGTCTCGCGGTCGCGCTGGGCGCCATGCCGGTGGACGCGGGCGGCGGGGAGGATTTTTCGGCGGTGATCTCGCTCGAGGGGCTCACGCTGGGGCAGGGGTTTTACGTAGGGCCCGCTTCCTATACCCTCGGTGAGATCAACGCCCTGCTCGCGCGGGAGGGAGCGGGGCCGTACACCGCCGAAACGGTGACGGTGGCCGCGCTGACCCGCGCGATGCTGCTCGACCGCCGCCTGGAGGCGAGAATCACCGGAAGCTGGGAACAAGACGTCTATCTCAGCGCCGTCCAAGGAGTGGATACGGGGAACGTGGCCGTCCCCGACGTGCTGCGCGGTGCCGGGGTGCCGGAATCTCTTCCGCCGAACACGGACGACTGGCTCGGGGAATTCGATTACACGCCGCAGAGCGGCTGGATGGTGAGCGTCAACCACCGCTTCATCACGGGGAGCGCGAGCGGCGAGCCGCTGCCCCGCGGCGCCGTGGTGCGGTGGCAGTTCACCCTTTCGGGGTACGGGGCGGATCTCGGCTGCGACAGCGGCTTTGGCGCCGCCGCCTATTTTACGGCACCCGACCGCTCCGACGTCTACCGCCTCATCGCCGGGAGCGGAGACGGGACGGCGAAGAGCGGGGCCCTCGGCATCCTCTCCCGTCTGGACGCTGGGGAAGAGGAGGTGGCCCGCGCCGAGGCGCTCTTCGGAGCGCCCGCGCAGCCGCACCCGCAGGCGTCCGCCGCGCTGCACACCGCGATGGCGCGGCTCGCCGCCGAAGTCCCCGCGCCGGGGATGAGCTCCGTCGGCGGGGAGTGGACGGTGATCGCGCTCGCGCGGGGAGGGTATTATGCCGCGGGGGACCCGTATTTTCAGGGGTACCTCGGCGCGCTCTCCGCCGCCGTGCGGGAGATCTCGCCGGAGAACGGGAGGCTGCACGGCGTGAAATCCACCGAAAACTCCCGCGTCATTCTGGCGCTGACGGCGATCGGGGAGGACCCCGCCGATTTTGAGGGGATCGACCTGCTCGCCCCCCTGCGCGACGCGGATTTTGTGAGCGCCCAGGGCATCAACGGCCCCGTCTTTGCGCTGATCGCGCTGGACGCCGGGCGGTATGAGGGCTACGACGAGGCCAGGGAGACCTGCCTGCGCGCGATTCTCGACGCCCAAACGGCGGACGGGGGCTGGTCGCTCTCCGGCTTTTCCGCCGACCCGGACATCACGGCCATGGCGCTTCAGGCGCTGAGCCCCTATGCCGGACGGGACGAGGTCCGGGAGGCGGGAGAGAGGGGGTTTGCCTGCCTCTCCGCCCTGCAGAGGGAATCCGGAGGGTACGCCTCCTGGGGGACGGTGAACGCCGAGAGCATTGCGCAGGCGGTCATCGCCGCGACATCCTGGGGCATCGATCCGCAAAACGACCCGAGGTTTGTCCGGCCGGGCGGCAGTGCGGTCTCGGCGCTGCTCTCTTTCTTCGACGAGGAGGAGGGGATGTTCTCCCACACGGCCGAATCCGGGGCGAACCTGATGGCGAGCGAGCAGGGGTGCCTCGCGCTGGCCGCGTACGAGCGCTTCACGAACGGGCGCCCGGCGCTGTACGATATGGGCGGCGTGGAGGAGGTTCCGGCCCCCGGCGGCGGGCGGCTCACGGCGTCGCTCTCGATGCCGGAGGAGGCGGAGAACCGGGAGGGCTCCGCCTTGACCGCCACCGTGTTTCTCTCCGGATTTGTGCCGGGGGTGAAGCTGATCGACGGGGTGATGAACCTGCCGCGCGGGGTGAGCGTGACCGGTATGCGCGCGGGCGACCGCCTGAGCGGCGGGCAGCTCTCCTGGGCGGTAGAGCCGGAAGAGCGGCGGCTGAGGTTCGTCTATTTCGACGCGGGCGGAGAGAACGATGTCACCCTTTTCGGGGAGGACACACCGATTCCGCTGCTGACGGTGACTTTCTCGCCGGACGGCGGGATCGCCGACGGGCAGACGCTGCGCTTTGAGCTTTCGGGGCTCACGCTGAAAACGTCTCCCCATCAGAACGAGGAGGGAGCCATGGTGGCGGCGGACATCTCCGGGGCGTTCGCCGAAGTGACTTTCCGGGACGGATTCTCGTTCACCGCCGCCCGGCTGTACACGGGGGACGGAGTGGATCTCATCCCCGCCGACTGGCAGGCGGTATCGGTCGCGGTGACCGGCGCTCGCCGGGGGGACGCGCTGGTCTTCCACGGCGGTGCGCTCCTCGCGGATTTTGCCTGCAGCGCGCAGCTCACCGGGCAAAACGGCGAGACGACCTTTGTCTGCATGGCGCCGACATCCGTCGGCCTCGCCGCCTTCGCCGATCCCTCGAACTACACCGTCGAGGGGGGCGGCGGCTCCCTGGATTTCGGGGACGCGAACGGCGACGGGCGCATCAACGCGCAGGACGCGCTGAACGCCGTCAACGCCTGGCTCCGCTCGGGAGATCCCCCCTCTCCCGAGGAGGTGCTGCGCCTGAACGTGAACGGCGATTCGCGGATCAACACCTTTGACGCGCTGGGCATCGCCGCCTATATCGTGGACGGCGAGAGCTTCGACGTGCTGAGAGCGGGGGGCGCGGCGGAGTGAGCGGAAAGAGGCGCGCGGCGCGGATAACCTTCGGGGCGGTTTTGCTGCTCCTGCTGCTTTCGCTGGCGGTGTACTGGGCGTCCCGGGGCACGGCCGCCCCCGTTCTGAGCATCGCGGACGCAGGCGGGGAGGGGGAGATCGCGGTGCCGGTGACCCTCTCCTCGCTGGGGGACGCGGCGTACCCCGCGGCGAGCGCGGAGATCCTCTTCGACAACTCCCGCCTGCGCTTTCTGGGGGTGGAACCGGGCGAGGTGACGGTGGCGACCGAAGATGGGAGACGGCCTCCCGTCTGGCGGGTCAACCCCGAGCGCTGCAACCGGACGGGAAGGATCGCGCTGCTGTATTTCGACGCCGACGCGTCCCTCCCGTTCGACGCCGAGTCGGTGCCCTATGAAAACGCGGTTCTCTTTACGCTGCGCTTCGCCGCCGTGCCGGGACAGACGGGGGGCAGCGCGCTCTCTTTCTCGGACGCGGTGTTCGCGGCGTCCGATGAGGAGCGGAGCCTCTCGATGGCGGACGGCAGCCTGAAAACGAAAGACGGCACGGTGGTCGTCGGGGAGGGAGCGGGATGACGAGAAAAGCACTCGGTCTGCTGCTGGCCCTGACTTTGCTCACCGCCTGCGCCGCCCCCGCGAAGTACGGCGGGCGGCGGGAACTCCCCGCGGACGGGGTGGTGAGCTCCGGCGAGGTGAGCACTCTGCGGGCGCAAAACGGCGTCGCGGTGATGGCGGGGAGCTCACAAGGGGTCTCCTACGAGTGGACGCTGTTCGGCGCGGATATTCCGGAGGACGCTCCGCTGTCGCTCGGGGTGACGGTGGAGGGGGTGAGCGCCGGCGGTCTGACCGTGCGGTTTGCGGACACCGCCGCGCTGCCTTTCGCGCCGCTCCTGTCTTTGACGTTGCCGGTGCGCTGGGACGCGCAGAGCGCCTATGTCGGGATCGCCCGCGGCAACGGGGTGACCGCGCTCTCCCCGGCGCCGGTGACCCAGGCGGAGCGCGGGAGCGTGGTGCACCTCTCGGTGACCGAACGGGACGGCGCGCTGCGGGTTGTGCCGCAGACGGGGCCGGCCTCCCCCCCGGATGCCGTGCCGCCCACGGCGCCTTCGGAGACGGTGGCGCCCGATGCGTACCAGACGCCGGGGAACGCCTCTCCCCCGCAGCAGGCGACCTCTCCGCCGGCGGGAGAGCCGTCCGTCCCCTCCGGGCAGACGGGCGGCGAAACGCTCACCTGCACCCTCGGCATCGAGTGCGCGAGCATCTTTTCCCATCTCTCCGAGCTCGACGAATCGAAACTCGCGGCGCTCCCGCCGGACGGGGTGATTCTGCCGGAGAGCGAGGTCTCTTTTGAGGAGGGGGAGACGGTGTGGTCGGTGCTGCAAAGGGTGTGCCGGGAGAGGAACGTCCCGCTGGAAGCCTCGTTTACTCCGGTGTACGGCTCGGTCTATGTGGAGGGGATCGGCCATCTCTACGAGTTCGACTGCGGGGAGCTGTCCGGCTGGATGTACGAGGTCAACGGGTGGTACCCGAACTACGGCTGCAGCCTTTACGAGCTGCACGGCGGGGACGCGGTGCGGTTTCGCTATACCTGTGAGCTCGGGGAGGACATCGGCGGAGGTTCGGCGCTGAGGTGAGAGGGGGCGGAAAAGTGAGGGCGTTTTACGGCTGGCACCCGCTGCCGACGGCGGTGTATTTCGCGCTGGTGCTGGGGTTTTCCATGACACTGTCCCACCCGCTGAGCGGGGCGGTCTCGCTGCTCGGCGCGCTGTATCTGCTCGTCCGGCTCGAGGGGCGGCGCGGGGTGCGCTTTGCTCTGAGGGCGGCGCTTCCCGCGATGCTCCTGACGGCGGCCGTCAACCCGCTGTTCAGCCATCAGGGGGCAACGGTGCTCGCCGTCTTCCCCACTGGCAACGCTCTGACCCTCGAGAGCATCCTCTACGGCCTCTCGGCGGGGGCTGCTCTGGCTTCGGTGCTGATGTGGTTTGCCTGCCTCACGGAAGTGATGACCTCCGACAAAACCATCGCCCTGTTCGGCGGCATCGCGCCCGCGCTCTCGCTGCTGTTGAGCATGGCGCTGCGCTTTGTGCCGCGGTTTGCCCGGCGCTTTCGGGAGGTGCGCTCGGCGCAGGAGGGGCTCGGGCGTTCTCTCTCGGAAAAAGGGGTGATACGGCGAATTCGGCTGCTCGCCGCCTGCTTTTCCGGGGTGGTCACCTGGTCGCTCGAAAACGCCGTGGAGACGGCGAACAGCATGAAGGCGCGCGGCTACGGCCTCCCCGGGCGAACCGCCTTCTCGCCGTTTCGCTTTTCCGGCGCAGACGCCGAGCGCCTCGCGTTCCTCGCCCTTTGCGGGCTGATCCTCCTCGGCGGCTCGCTCGCCGGGGGAATGACGTTTCACTGGTACCCCGAGGTGTCCGGGGTGCTGACGCCGTATACCGCGCTGCTCGGCGCGGTCTATCTGCTGATGTGCCTGTGCCCGGCGGCGGGGAAAGGGGGAAAGTACCGTGCGAAACCTGTGCGCGGATAATCTGACGTTTCGCTATCCCGGCGGGGAGAGGGACGCGCTGAAGGGCGTATCGCTCACCCTGAAAGCGGGGGAGTTCGCGGTGCTCTTCGGGCCCTCCGGAGGGGGGAAATCCACCCTGCTCGCCCATCTCAAGCCCTCGATGACCCCTCACGGCGAGCGTTCGGGGGAAATTCGGCTCGACGGCGTTCCCCTCTCTTCGCTCGCGCCGCGGGAGGCGGCGGGCAGAATCGGCTATCTCGGCCAGTCGCCGGAGAACCAGCTGGTCACCGATAAGGTCTGGCACGAGCTCGCGTTCGGGCCGGAGTCCCTCGGCGAGGAGAGCGGGGCCATCCGCCGGAAAGTGTATGAGATGGCGGCGTTTTTCGGGATGGACGGGTGGCTCAACCGCCCGGTGGCGGAGCTGTCCGGCGGGCAGAAGCAGACGGTGAACCTTGCCTCCGTCCTCGTGATGCGCCCGGAGCTGCTGCTGCTCGACGAGCCCTCGGCGGGGCTGGACCCGGTGGCGGCGGGGGAATTTTTTCACCTGCTGCAGAGGGTGCACCGCGAACTCGGCGTCACGGTGCTGCTGTGCGAACATCGGCTGGAAGAGGCTCTCCCCCTCGCGACCGCCGCCTACTATATGGAGGAGGGAGAACTCTCGGCCGGCGGGGAGCCGAGGGAGGTCGCGAAATTTCTCGCGGACCACCGCTCGCGCGCTCTCTCCGCGATGCCCGCGGCGGTGCAGCTCTGGTCGGCGGCGCGGGAGGCGGGCTTTCCCGCCGGCGACCCCGTCCCGCTCACGGTGGGGGAGGGGCGCGCGCTGCTGAGCGATATCGCCTCGCGCCGTCCGCTGACGCCTCCCCCGCGCCCTTCGCCGGGGCGGGCGGGGAAGACGGCGCTCACCGCCGAGGGCGTGTGGTTCTCCTACCCGGAATCCGGGGAAGTACTCAAGGGGTTGACCCTGACGGCGCGCGCGGGAGAGCTTTACGGCATACTGGGGGCGAACGGTGCCGGCAAATCCACCGCGCTGAAACTGATGGCGGGGCAGCTTTCCCCCGGTGCCGGGGAGATCGAAGCCGACGGCCCCGTCTGCCTGCTGCCGCAGGATGTGCGCACCCTGTTTCTCCGGCGCACCGTCAGGGAGGAGCTGGAGGACGGGCTGAGCGCCGACGCGTCGGGGGAGCGCGGAGAGGAAAAAATCCGCGAGGCGGCCGCCGCATTCGCGCTCACCCCTCTGCTTTCCCGTCACCCGTTCGACCTCTCCGGCGGGGAACAGCAGCGTCTGGGGCTCGCGAAACTCATGCTGCGCGAGCCGGGCGTCCTGCTGCTCGACGAGCCCACCGCGTCGCTGGACGAGGCGGGCCGGGCGACTCTCGCCGCCGCGCTCCGGTTCCTGAAGGCGCGCGGGGTCGCGCTGGTGGCGGTCAGCCACGATGTGACTTTTTGCGCCGAAAACGCCGACCGCTGCGCGCTGCTGTGCGACGGGACGCTCACCGGGGAGGGGGAGCCCTCGGCGTTTTTCGCCGGAAACGCGTTTTACACCACCGATGTCAGCCGGATGTGCCGGGGAATTTGCCCCGCCGTCACCGTGGACGGCCTGCGCGCCTGCCTGTCGCTGCCCCCGCGCGAGGCCCCCGAACCGCCCACCCCGCCGCCAGGCGGGGAAGAGGAACCCCCTCCTCCCCCGGCACCGAAACTCTCGAGGGCGCGGAAGATCGGCGCCGCCGTCTCTGGGGCGGCGGCGGTCGCCCTGATGCTTATCGCCGCCGCGCGCTCCGATGTCTCCTCGCTGCTGACGTCGGGAGGCATCACGGGAAGCGGCGTTTCCGAGCTCCTGACGATCGCGCTTTTCCTGGTCTCCCTCGTCTGTCTCGCCGCCTTTCTCGGGCGCGGAAAAAGCCCGCAAAGGGCGGCGCCCGTCCTCACGAAAAGAACGCGCCTCCTCTCGCTGCTTCCGCTCGCTCTGGTGCCGCCCACGCTTTTCTTCGGGCTCGCGCTGCCGGGACGCAAATCGTATTACCTCGTCTCGCTCGCGGTGCTCGCGGAGTGTACGCTGCCGTTTTTCATCCGCTTTGAGAAGCGCCGCCCGCCCGCAAAGGAGCTCACGCTGCTCGCCGCCCTCTGCGCCATCGGAGTCGCGGGGAGAATCGCGTTTTTCATGCTGCCGGAGTGCAAGCCGGTGCTCGCGCTCACGGTGATCGCGGGCGCCGCTCTCGGGGGAGGCAGCGGATTCCTGGTGGGGGCGGTGACCATGCTGGTCTCCAACTTCTTCTTTTCTCAGGGCCCGTGGACCCCGTGGCAGATGGCGGCGATGGGGCTGTGCGGGCTGCTCGCGGGGCTGCTCTTCGAGAGAGGTGCGCTGCGCCGTACCCGCGGCGCCCTCTGCGTTTTCGGCGCCCTCGCCGCGCTGCTTTACGGCGCTATCATGAACCCGGTCTCCGCTCTTATCTGGGGAGGGGAATCGCTCAACCTCTCGCTCCTGCTCGCTTCCCTTCTCTCAGGCTTTCCGATGGATCTCGTTCACGCTTTTGCGACCGCTCTTTTCCTCTGGTTCGCCTCCGGTCCGCTTATCGAAAAACTCACCCGCCTGCGGGTGAAATACGGGATATAAGCCGCCTGCGCCGCCTTGACAACCACCGCCGCGTGTGGTATGCTGTGCCTGCAAAGGGCGGCACGGTCTGCCCGGCGCTTTTTGGCGGACAAAGGCGGAGTATTGTGGTCAACTCAAGCGAAAAAGCCTTTTTGGCGGGGGGATAAGCATGACGGTCGGATTTTTGGGAGCCGGCAACATGGCGGGAGCGTTGATGCGCGGGCTGAAGGACAAAGCGCGTCTGACGGTGTACGATATCGACGGGGACAAGGCGAGGGCGCTCGCCGCGGCGTGCGGCGCGGAGGCGGCGGATTCGGCGGCCGCGCTCGCAGACGCCGGGGCGGTGGTGCTCTGCGTCAAGCCTCAGGTTCTCGAGAGCGCTCTCGCTCCGATGACGGGGGCGCTGCGGAGAAAGCGCCCGCTGGTCATCTCCATCGCCGCCGGCAAGACGGTTTCGGCGGTAGAGCGCGCCGCGGGTCAGGGGATCGCGGTGGTGCGGGCGATGCCCAACGTGGCCGCCAAAGTGGGGCAGTCGGTGACCGCCCTGTGCGGCAACGCCGCCGTCACCCCCGAGATGCGGCGGGAGGCGCGGGAAATCTTCGAGGCGGTGGGCACGGTCGTCGAGCTCGCCGAGGAGCAGTTCGGCGCGTTTTCCGCGCTCGCGAGCTGTTCTCCCGCGTTTACCCTGATGTATATGGACGCACTTGCCCTCGCCGGCGTGCGGGCGGGGCTGCCGAAGCAGGCGGCTCTGTCGATTGTCGCGCAGGCGGTGGTCGGCACGGCGCGCCTGCTGCAGGAGAGCGGCGAGCACCCCCGCGCGCTGATGGACAGCGTGTGTTCGCCCGCCGGCACCACCGTGGAAGGGGTGCTCTCGCTGCAGAAAAACGGCTTCGAGAGCGCGGTGGCCGGTGCCGTGCGCGCCAGTCTCTCGCGCGACCGGGAGCTTGGCGAGACGGAGAAAAACCGCTGAGCCGCGGCGGCCGCGAAACGCCCGTTCGGCCGCCGCTTTCATTTTCGTCGGATTTCACAAAAATATGCCCGCTGTCGCCCGGTATTTGCGGCGGGATTTGGCTTTATCCGACAAAAAAACGGACGAAAATCCCCCGTCTTGCCGGCTTCGCGCGGAAGAACCCGAAATTTTTTCTTGACAAATGGCATGAAATATGGTTTACTACAATAGAACATTTGTATGAAGCGCGGCGGCGCGGCATTTTCACGGCAAAAGGCGGGGAGAGCGAGTGCGTGTGATCACCGGGACGGCCCGCGGGTGCGCGCTTGCCACCCTGCCGGGAGACGCCACACGGCCCACCGCCGAGCGGGTCAAGGAAGCGGTGTTCAGCGCGCTGCACTATGAAATTGCGGGGCGGGCGGCGCTGGATCTTTTTGCGGGGAGTGGGCAGATGGGTATCGAGGCGCTCAGCCGCGGGGCGAGCCGCTGCACTTTCGTGGAGAGCAGCCGCCGGGCGTGCGCCGTGATCGCCGAAAACCTGCGCCGCACCAAACTGGAGGCGCGCGCCGAGGTGGTCTGCGCGGACGCGGTCTCCTTTTGCGGCGCGGGAGAGGCGGAGTATGATCTGATGTTTCTCGACCCGCCCTACCGCATGGGGGCGATTCCCGCGCTGATGCCGAGAGCCGCCCTGCTCCTTCGCCCCGGGGGGATCGCCGTGTGCGAGACCTCGGCGCAAGACAAGCTTCCCGAGCGGTTTCCCCCGCTGGCGCTCGACAGAAGCCGGCGGTACGGCAGGACGCTTATCTGGATTTACCGCGGGCGAGTGGGGTGACTGCCGTTTGAAAATCGCGGTGTGCCCGGGCAGCTTTGACCCGGTGACCAACGGACATGTGGATATCATCGAGCGCGCGGCGTCGCTCTTCGACAGAGTCAACGTGGTGGTGATGGTCAACGCGGCGAAATCGCCGGTGTTTTCCACCGAAAAGCGGGTGGCCATGCTGCGCGCGTGCCTGTCGCATCTGCCGAACGTGACGGTGGAGAGCTTCGACGGACTGCTCGCCGTGTACGCCGCGCAAAAAGGCGCCACCGCCATTGTGAAGGGCCTGCGCGCGCTGTCCGATTTCGAGTACGAATTTCAGATGGCGCTGACCAATAAACGGTTGAATCCCCGGCTGGAAACGGTGTTTCTCACGGCGACGGGGGATAAAATGTACCTCTCCTCCAGCTTGGTCAAGCAGGTGGCGCAGTACGGCGGGGATATCTCCGCGTTTGTGCCGGAGGCGATCCTGCCTCAAATTGAAGCCCAATTTGGAAAGGACAGATCCTGAATGAATGTGGAAGAGCTGCTCGAACAGATCGACGAAATGGTCGATAAGGCCTGGGGCGTTCCGCTCACGGGCGGGAAGTGCATGATCGAGGCGGACAAACTGCGCGACATCATCGACGATATCCGCGCGTCGCTGCCCTCCGAGATCCGCCAGGCCCAGGCGATCGTGTCCGACCGCGCGGAGATTGTCGCGGGAGCCAAGCGCGAGGCGGAGAGCATCGTGCGCAAGGCGGAGGAGCGGGCTCAGGCGATGGTCGCCCAGGAGGAGATCACTCGCCAGGCGCAGCAGCGGGCGGAAGAGCTGCTCATGCGCACTCAGCAGCGCACCCGGGATATGTGCAAGGGCGCGAACGATTTTGCGGAGGATGTGCTGCGCCGCACCGAGGAGGATCTCGCCACTCACCTGAACGAAATCCGGCAGGCGCGGCAGCTGGTGCGTTCCAACCAGCCGGGGAAGAACACCGCTCCGCCGGCCCCCGAGGAGAAGGGGCAGTAAACGGAAAAAGAGCCGCCCGCCGAAGGGCCCGGAAACGGGCTTTTCGGCGGGCGGTTTGCCGTTACTTCGGGGCAGCGCCGCGCAAGTGAACGGATCTCGCCTTTGCTGCGCATACGCACGGCCGCCTTTATGCGGGGCGCCTCATTTTTTCAGCGCCTCTTCGATGAGGTCGCAGGTGCCGATGTGCTCGCGCGGGATTTGGTAGAGGTCGTTTCCCGGGTATTCGTTGCCCTCCACGACCACCGGGCCGTCCGGGGTGAGGCAGATGTCCCACCCGACATACCGCATCTGCGGCACCACCCCCGCAAGTTCGCGGGCGAGGGTCATCGCCCCGTCCCATCCGGGGATGCGAAAGCCCAAAAGGGGTGCTCCGGTGTCCGGGTGAACGGTGAAAGTCTCGTTGCGCTTGTTGCGGGCGGGGTGGGAGATCACGCCGGTTTGCGGGTTAACGGGGGACGCGAGACCGCCGTGGTTGAAATTGTCCACGGTGTTTCCGCCGGCGCCGATGCGGATGTAGCTGCCCACCACCGTGACCGCGCCGCTCTCGCCCCGCACCGTGACGAGCCGCAGCGTGTTGACCGCGTGCGGGTAGAGGGCGGCGATCTCCTCCCGCTGAACGAGCACCTCCTCGGCGAGCGTCTGCCCGTTGGCCAGCAGTTCGGCGTGCAGCGCGGCGGGCTCCTTTCCCGCGAGCGGGAGGATCTCGATGCCCCTGCCGCAGGAGAGGGAGAGGGGCTTGACGACGATTCGGTCGAGCCCCTCGGTGAAATCGCGGAATTCACCGGCGTTCCGCTCGTTGAGCAGAAGCCAGCGCCGCCCGAGATAGCGCCCGAACAGGCGGTTGAATTCCGCCTTGTCCGAGAAGAAGCGGCGGTATGCGGGGTCGTTCAGGGTGCGCACGTATTCGTTGTTCTTGCCGCAGGTGAGGATAATTTTCCTCTCTTCCTCCGTGAGCGTTTCCATGTGAAAGAGCTCGTAATCGCTGTACCCAGCCTGATAGGCGATGCCGCAGCGCGCGATGTCCAGCAGCACCGGCAGCGTCCCTTTCCCGCTGCGGAGGTGCACCGTTTTCGCGGTGCGCACCATCGCCTTATAATCCATGCCGGCGAGCTTTTTTAGAAAAAAACGGATTTTCCCCACCGCGCTCACTCCCAACCCATCGAAAAATCAAAGCCATCGCGGGAGAGCTCTTCCAAGCGGCGGCGGTACGCCTGCGTGATAGCCTCCTCGTAGAGCAGCGTGTCCGGTTGGCCCAGGGAGCGCAGCAGATACTGGACAAACGGCGGGTTGAGCAGCAGAAACGGTCCCAGAAGATAGGTGCCGTAAAACCGCTTGTAGCGAATGCCCTCCGCCTTTGTGCCGGTGTGGCAGCCGAAGCCGCCGACCGCCGTGATAAAGGGGTATTTTTCCGCGCCGTGCGTCATCGAGAACTGCGCCTTGTGCCCGACGATTTTCATCCCCTCGTATTCTCCCAGGAAAAAGCCATTGTGCCGCTCGTTCATGCGCCGCACGGCGAAGGTGTCGAACACGCCGAGGCAGGGGATAGTTTCCCCGTCCGCGTCGATCGATTGGCCGAAGAGGTCGAGCGCGTTGCCGGTGGCGATCACCGTCAGGCCCCGCTCGATGCCGTCTTTGAGCGCGCCGGCGTACGGGCGCAGGCGGTCGAGCGCGAAATTCTGGTTGCGCTCGGTCATCGAGCCGATCACCACCGCGTCCGCCTCCCCGCGCGAAAAGGCCGGCGCGGCGCTTCCCTCGGTGGCCACCAGCCTGGTGCCCCGGATACAGGCGGCGAGATACCGGGCGTTGGCTGGGTCCCCGTAGAGACAAGAGAGCTCCGGGTAGAGCAGCTCGACGGTCATATCGACGCCTCCTTTTCGCGGAGAGTCTGCGAGAGCGCGGCGAACAGCGCCCGCGCGGGGGCGACGTTGTCCACTTCGCAGAGGATGTAGATGTCCTTTATTCCCTCGGTTTGCACCGTGCGGGGAAGGCCGCGCTCGTCGAAGGCGGCGACGATTTTCTCCTTCGGCACCCCGGCGAGCAGCAGGCGCAGCCGGTGGTCGAGGCAGCGCGGGCCGACCGCCACGATCTGGCGGATGCTCTCGCGGTTCAGATACTCAAAATCCGTTTCGTACAGCCAGGTCACCGTCTCTACCGAGTGGTTATACCCGTAGTATTCGTCCATCAGCAGGATGAGGGTTTTGGGGGAGGGGTCGCGGGAGATCGCCTCGAAGACGGTGGACGCCGCCGAGACGTTCTGCCCCTTCGCCGCCTGCAGGTGCAGCGTGATGCCGCCGCACGTCTCGGCGTACGAGCGGGAGGAAGGCAGGCGGATATCCGAGAGCGTCTGCGAGAGAAACGCGGGGGAGAGCCCGAAATCGCGCAGCAGGGCGACCGCCGCGAGCACGTTGAAGGCGTTGAAGACGGTCCCCGAGAGGAGAGGGTAGCGGCGGATTTCCCCGCCGGGCTCACGCACCTCCATGGCGCGGGCGGAAAAATCGAGCGAATCCCCCAGATAATCGGGCGTATGGGAGTGCAAAGAGCAGGACGGGCAGGAGAAAACGCCGATGTCGCGGTAGTGGCGGTAGGCGAAGACCGGCGGCGTTCCGCAGACCGGGCAGACGGGGAAGTCCGGGGAGACGGCATCGCCGTGCGGCAGATGCTGGTCGGCGATGCCGAAGAAAATCCGGCGGTTCGGCAGCGGCTTTTCGGCCCCGCCGAATCCCTCCGCCAAAAAGCTGCCGATAGGGTCGTCGGCGTTGAGCACCAGCACGGTGTCCGGTACCTCGGCAATCCCCCGGCGGATGCGCCGGAAGATATACTCCTGGTGCGCGTTGCGGCGCACGGAATCCCGCTCGATATTGGTGACCACAAGGTAATTCGGGCGGATCCACGGCAGTGTCTTGTGGGTCATCAGCTCGTCCGCCTCCACCACCGCCGCGTCTTTGACGGGGCGGTTGAACACATCGACCGCATCTAAGAGGCAGCGGGCCTGCCCCGCCTGGTAGTTGGCGCCCCAGGTGTTGTAGGCGACGGTTTTCCCGGCGCGGGTGAGCAGGTCGTTGAGCAGGCTGGAGGTGGTGGTTTTGCCGTTGGTGCCGGTCACCACGATCACCAGCGGGGGTTTATGCACCTTTTCCAAAAAGCGGCCGCACAGCTTCATCGCGAGCAGACCGGGGCGGTCGTCGCGCTCGTGGCCGGTTTTTTTGAACAGCCACAGCGTCGCCTTCGCCGCCCAGAGCGAAATCCAAAATCGAAGCATGGCAAAACGAAACTCCTCTTGAAAAACATCCCTACCATTTTACGCGATTCGGGGAAAAATTACAAGGAAAATCTTCCCAAACCTTTTGGATTGTGATAGAATATCATGGGAAATTGCGGACGGAGAACGGACACCGCGGCGGGAACGCCGGGGCTGTCTCCGGGTGTCCGCCCGGCACGGGAGGATAAAGGCGGTCGAAACATGGGGAAATCGGAGAGAAAAAAATCCGGGCTCAGGAAAAACGGTTTTCTGGAGGGCACCGTGATCGCTTACGTCGCCATCCTGATCACCAAGCTGCTCGGCGCCGTGTACAGCATCCCCTTCTACGCGATTATCGGCGAAGCGGGAGGGGTGATCTACGCGTGCGCCTACAATATCTATACCCTTTTCCTGAACATCTCCACCTCCGGCATCCCCACGGCGATGAGCATTCTCGTCAGCCGCTATGTGGCGCAGGGGCGGGAACGCTCGAAAGAGCGCGCCTACCGCATCGGCAAGCGGGTGATCTTTTTCTTTTCGCTGCTCTCGTTTGTCGTCCTCTTCCTTTTCGCGGAGCCGATCGGCGGCTTTCTCATCACCAACCGTGAGGGTGGGGTCAACCGGGAAGACGTCGCGGCGGCGGTGCGGGTGGTGTCGCTGTGCCTGCTTGTCGTGCCGTTTCTGAGCGTCAAGCGCGGGTATTTGCAGGGGCACAAGTTCATCTCCGCCTCCTCCACGTCCCAGGTGATCGAGCAGCTGGTGCGGGTGCTGGTGATTCTCGCGGGCTCCTTTATCGCGGTGCGGGTGCTAGGGTTCGGCGCGGCGACCGGCGTGTGCGTGGCTCTCTCCGGCGCCGCTCTGGGCGCGTTCGCCGCGCTCTGTTACCTCACCCTCACCACCCGCAAGGAGGAGGCGGCGCTGCACGCGGCGGCGCGCGAGAACCGCGGGGAAAAAGTGGATTCCCCCCGCAAAATTCTCGGGATGATCGCCTCCTACTGCATCCCGGTGATCATCGTGTCGGTGTCCACCGATATTTACAACATCACCGACATGAAGCTGCTGCTTCTCGGCATGAGCGATCTCGGGTACGAGCCGGCGGTGTGCGAGACGGTTTCCAGCGTGATCGCCACATGGGCGCCGAAGATCTGCATGATCATCAGCGCCCTCGCCATCGGCATGACCTCGTCCCTTGTCCCGCATATGGCGGACAGCTATGTGAAAGGCGACGATAAGGCGCTCTCCCGCAAATTCTCCCACGCGATCAACACGGTGCTCATCGTCACCGTCCCGTTCGCCGGCGCCATGATTCTGCTCTCCAAACAGGTGTACGCGGCGTTTTACGGGGAGAGCGCTTACGGCCCGCAGATTCTGGGGCTTGTCGCGGTCGTCAACGTGCTCTGCTCGGTGAACACGGTCGCCACGATGTCGCTGCAGAGCTTCGGCCACCCGTTTGTGGTGTGCGCCACCTCCGTTTCCGGCTTCGCCGTCAACGCGGCGCTGGATCTGCCGCTGATTCATCTGTTCGCCCGCCTCGGACTGCCCGCCTATCTGGGCGCCCCGACGGCGAGCATTATCGGCTGGGTGGTCGCGCTGACCGGTGTGTTTTGGTATCTGAAACGGAAAATGGGTTTTCGCTACCGCCCCATCCGCCGGATGCTTGCACGCCTGCTGCTGCCCACCGCCGCCATGCTCGGGACGGTGGCGCTGCTCAACGCCCTGCTCCCCCCTTATACCAATTACGCCACGCTGCTGCTCACGCTGCTGCTGCACTTTGTGGTGGGCGGCACCGTCTACCTTGTGCTCGCGTACTTTACCGGTGCGCTCAACAATGTGGTCGGGCGGGACTTTTGGCAAAAATTGCGCGCCGGACGGGCCCGCCGCGGTTAAAATGCCCAAAAATTTCACTTATCCCTGTCGGAAAAGTCACTTGCCAACCGCCGGGCAAACGTGTATAATAAGTACTGACTTGCGAGAGCTTTGCGCGGGCTGCGGCGCGCGCGGGCTTTTGCCGAGCGGGATACGGACGGGCGGCGTGTCGCGGTGCCGCCCGGGATAAAGGCAAACCGGCGGGACGCGCCCGGTGTTGCCCAAAGAAAGGATGAAGACACATGAGCAAAAGAATGGGAGCCCTTCTTCTCGCGGTGTCGATGCTGATCGGCCTCGCGTTTCCGCTGGCGGCGATCGCACAACCCGCGGCGGACGCGCCGGTCTATTCCGGCGGCACCCTGATCACCCTCGGCGACAGCCTGACGGCGATCGGCGAGTGGCCTCAGCGCGTGGCGACCGCGCTGAACATGAAGCTGGTCAATTCCGGCATCGGCGGGGATACCACCGAGGATGTGAACAACCGCTTTGAGCGTGACGTCGTCGAAAAAGTCCCCGCCGAGGGCGAGACTTTCCTGACCATCGGGCTCGGGACCAACGATTTCGCGCTGACGAACGGCGAGAAAAAAGTCTCCGTCGAGCGGTACGGCGAGCTGCTGAGGCAGTTTGTGGACAAGGGGCAGGCGCTGGGCGTACACGTGATCCTGCTCACCCCGCCGATCATCTGCGAGAACGTCTACAACGATGTGGCGAGCTATCCGGAGGGCAGCTATAAGGCGGCGCTCGCCGTCTACGCCGACGAGATGCGCGCCGTCGCCGCCGAGAAGCAGGCGGGGCTCATCGATATGAACACCCTCACCAACGAGGGCTTTACCACCGAAGTCGGCGAGTTCCTGGGTTCGGACGGCGTGCACTTCGCGGAGCCGGGCAAGCAGTTCTACACGGACACCATCGTGCAGTATTTCAAAGACACCTTCAAAGAGGATCCGTCGGTCCCCACGGTTCCCCAGCCGAAGCCTCCGGTGCTTCAGGAGGGGTACTGGACCCAGAACTTCGTCTCTTTCGAGCCGGAGGACTGGTTTGTCATCCGCCAGGGCACCATGACAGTGGAAAAAGAGGCGGACGGCTCGCTCTCCTTTGCGAACACCAACGGTCTGTGGCCAGAGATCCATTATTCCCCGATCTCGGACGATACCGTGGTGGTGCCGTATGAGAACAGCTTCATCACGATGAAGATCACCGCCGAGGCGCAGACCAGCCTGATGATCTACTACAACGGCGCCAACCCGACGGTGGGGTACGACCACAACTTTGTCTCGCTGAACGCCCATGTCAAGAAGGCGGATCCGTCCATCCAGCTGGAGTCCGGCAGCGGGGACATTCTCGGCGGGCAGGAGATCGATGTCGCTATCAAGATCTCCGATTTCATTCCGTCGAGCGACGCGGATGCGGACGGCAACATCATCCTCTCCGGCATGAAGGTGTTCGCGGTGGGCGCCGCGGGGAAAAAGGTCACTCTCCACGAGATGTCGGTGACCCATCCCGACCCGGCGGAGTTGCCTCCGGAGGCTCCGAAGCCGACGTATGAGGACGCCGTCAGCCTGCTGGACGTGACCGAGGACCGAATCGAAAAGGACCAGGGCGACGCCGACTGGACGATCAACGAGGACGGCAGCCTGACCATTGCCCGCGCGCAGGAGGACACCCTCTCCTGGCCGTCGATCAAGATCACCCTCGGCACCGAAGTCGATTTGAACAAAACTCCCGCCGTACACCTTGCGCTGTCCACCGCGGGCGGCGGTTCAGCCAACGGCTATATCCATCTCACGGATGCCGCGGGCAAGACCTACGAGCAGCAGCTTTCCGCGGCGGTGAAGGGCGACCCAAACGATTTTACCGAGGACCTCGACGTCTATTTCAATCTCGCGAAGATCACCGGCGCCTCCGGCACGGTGACCATTGACGATATTGTCCTCTCCGTGTATGGCCTGACGGGAAATTCCATTCTCTGGAAGACGTTCTCGACGGCGAAGGAAATCACCACCTTTACCGCCTCCGGAGGCGGCACGGTGGAAGCGGACGAGATGCTTCCCGAGGGATCGGTGCAGGTGGCGATCGAGGAGAAAGAGCCGGACGCTCAGCTCTCCGAGCAGCTCCCCGGTGTGCTCGCGGTCTACGACATCTCGGTGCTGGACGGTGAGGGCAACACGGTGCCGGTGGAAGGCAATCAGCTGACCGTCCGTCTCCCGCTGACCGAGGCGCTCAAGGGCTTCGAGTATTATCAGGTGGTCTCCCTCGGGCAGACGCGGGAGATCCTCCCCGCCGAGGTGGACGGCGAGTTCCTGGTGTTTAAGACCACCCACCTCAGCGAGTACGCGGTGCAGGGCTCGAACGAGCCGTTCGCGGAAGAGCCGAGCGAAGACATTCTCGATGCGTCCAAGCTGTATCAGTATGTCTCCGGAGCAGAAACGCTGACCGAGGAGGAGCTCGCGAGGGCCGATATCAACAGCGACAAAGCCATCAATATGCTGGATGCCTACATCCTCTATCTGATGGCGAGCGGCCAGAACAGGTGAGGAAGGCCTTAACGCAAACGTCTTTCCGAGGTCACCCCCGGCGGAAAACACCGCCGGGGGTGATCTATTTTTCCGTTTCGCGCCGTGGGTTTTCCCGATTTTCCCCCGTTGCCCCTTGCAAACGGGGGAAAAGGGGAGTAGGATATAAAGTGGAGGTATGGGGCCCGGGAAAGGGCGGGCGGTCCTCGCCCGCCGGGGCCGGCCCGAGACGGCCGACCTGTTGCCCGCGTCCCCGGTCTCCGTTTATCTATTTCCTAAGAAAGGGAGCATGAACGGATGAAACAGGTGCCGGTGGAGACCTCGGCACGGCATGTGCACGTGACGCAGGAGGATCTCGAGACGCTGTTCGGGGAGGGGTATGTCCTCACCCCGAAGAAGAACCTCTCCCAGCCCGGGCAGTACGCCTGCGAGGAGCGGGTGGACGTGGTGGGCCCGAAGCGCACGCTCTCCGGCGTGTCCATTCTGGGCCCGGTGAGAGCGGCGACTCAGGTGGAGCTCTCGCTGACCGACGCGCGCTCCATCGGAGTGGCGGCGCCGATACGCGAATCGGGCGACATCGAGGGCAGCGCCGGCTGCCGACTGGTCGGCCCGAGAGGAGAGATATCGCTTTCCCGTGGGGTGATCGCGGCGAAGCGTCATATCCACATGACCCCGCGGGACGCGGAGGAGTTCGGCGTGGCGGACAAGCAGACCGTCCGGGTGCAAATCGACGGCGAGCGCGCGCTGGTGTTCGACGACGTGGTGGTGCGGGTGAGCCCCAAGTTCGCGCTCGCGATGCACATCGACACCGACGAGTCCAACGCCGCCTGCGCCGCCCCGGGCACCATGGGCACGGTGCTTCTGTGAGGAGGCGAATGCAAAACCATGGCCAAAAAACAGTTTAAGGCGGAATCGAAACGCCTGCTGGATCTGATGATCCATTCCATCTACACCCACCACGAGATTTTTTTGCGCGAGCTGATCTCCAACGCGAGCGACGCGCTGGACAAGCTCTATTACCGCTCTCTCTCCGATGGGGAGACGGGGGTGGACCGCAGTGAATTTGTGATCTTCCTGAAGCCGGACCGCGAGGCGCGCACGCTCACCGTCTCGGACAACGGAGTCGGCATGAGCAAAGAGGAGCTGGAGGAGAATCTGGGGGTTATCGCGAACAGCGGGTCCCTCTCTTTTAAGCAGGCGCTGGAAAACGCCGACGATGTGGACATCATCGGCCAGTTCGGCGTGGGCTTCTACGCGGCGTTTATGGTGAGCGACAAGGTGACGGTGATCAGCCGCGCCTACGGCTCGGACGAGGCGTACGTCTGGGAATCCGAGGGCGCGGACGGCTACACCGTAAAGCCCTGCGACAAGGCGTCCCACGGCACCGATATCGTGCTGCACATCAAGCCGGATTCCGATGAAGAATCCTTCTCCGAGTATCTTCAGGAGTACCGTCTGCAGTCGCTGGTGAAAAAATATTCCGATTACATCCGCTATCCCATCCGCATGGATATGCCCCACAGCCGCCTCAAGGAGGGTGCCAAGGGGAACAAGGCGGAGGATTACGAGGATGTGACCGAAACTGAGACGCTCAACAGTATGGTGCCGCTCTGGCGCAAGAACAAAAACGAGGTCACACAGGAAGAGTACGAGACATTCTACAAAGACAAGTTCCACGACCCGGAAAATCCGCTGCGGGTGATTTACAGCTCCACCGAGGGCGCCGCCACCTATCACGCGCTGCTGTTTATCCCCGCGAAAGCGCCCTACGATTTTTACACCCGCACCTATGAGAAAGGTCTGCAACTGTACGCGAACGGTGTGCTGATCATGGACAAGTGCGCGGACCTGCTGCCCGACTGCTTCAGTTTCGTGCGCGGTCTGGTGGATTCCGCCGATCTCTCGCTGAATATCTCCCGCGAGATGCTCCAGCACGACCGCCAGCTCAAGGTGATCGAGGGGCGTCTGGAGAAAAAAATCGCCTCCGAGCTGCAGTCGATGCTGCAGCAGGACCGTGAGAAGTACGAGACCTTTTTCGGGCAGTTCGGTCTGCAACTGAAGTACGGCGCCTACGACCGCTTCGGCGAGAAGAAAGAGCTTTTGCAGGATCTGCTGCTGTTCCCCACTTCCGAGGGGGAGAAACCGACCACTCTCGCCGAGTATGCGGGGCGGATGAAAGAGGGGCAGAAGGCGATCTACTACGCCTGCGGGGACGACCGCGCCCGCCTTGCCCGTCTGCCCCAGGCGGAGGCGGTGCGGGAAAAAGGATACGAGGTGCTCTATCTGCAGGACGACGTGGACGAATTCTGCCTGCAGACGCTGCACACCTATCAGGAACACGAGTTCAAAAACGTCTCGGACGGCGATCTGGGGATTTGGAGCGAGGAGGAGAAGAAACAGGCGGAAAAGCAGGAGAAGAAATCCAAGGGCCTGCTGGACGCGATGAAAGAGGCGCTGCCGGGGGTGAGCGCCGTGAAGCTCTCCTCCCGCCTCTCGGACCACCCGGTCTGCCTGACCACCGAGGGAGGGCTCACCATCGAGATGGAAAAGGTGCTCTCGCAGATGCCCGGCGGGGAGGCGCCGAAAGCTTCCCGCGTGCTGGAGATCAACCCCTCTCACCCCATCTGGCCGACATTGCAGCACCTCTACGATACCGACCGCGACCGTTTGAGCCGGTACAGCCGCCTGCTCTACGACCAGGCGCTCCTCATCGAGGGACTCCCGATCGAGGACCCGGTGGCCTTCTCCGAGGAGATGGCGCGGCTGATGAGTGAAAGCCCCGAAGAGTGAGCGCGAGGTTCGCGCGATGAGCCGAAATTCCGAATGAGGAAAAGACGCCGTGTGCCGCCCGCGCGGGAATCCCCGCGCGGGCGACCGGCAAAACGGCGGTTTTAGAGGTGAGGGAGGATTCTGTGCGCAAGGGACAAAAGATTATGGTGACGGTTACTGAGCGCGATCTTATCCGGAACAGCTATCCTCCGCATCTTACAATAAGTCTGCAGGCAATAAGCAGCAAGAGACGAAAGAGTCCGAAAGTGAGGGGTGTGGGACTGCCGTGAGGGAAAGACATTCGGGCTCACTGCGCGAGAGGGCGGGATGAATAGTGAATAAATATGCGGAATAAACCGAATAATATAAATTGATGAGGGACAAAGGGACAAAAAAGCTTGGGAATAAGCCGTATAAAATACGACAGGTCGCCGAAAAGCGAAAAAATATACAAAAAACCTTGCGTTTTCCGGCGGGCGGGATATATAATGGGAGTGTGCCCCGGCGTTCCGCGCGAGGGATAACCGTGGCGATTACGGCGGCGAAGGCGCTGTACGGGCGCCGGGGGTTTCCGCTTCGGGGGAGAAAGAGAGCCGGCCGCGAGGGCGCCGGCACTGCGCCTTGCCCCCGGCGCCCCGCAGGGGGCGGAGAGGAGAGAAAACGATGAACGAGATCCAAAAAGTGGTGCTCGCGTATTCCGGCGGGCTGGACACCTCCGTCATCATCCCGTGGCTGAAGGAGCATTACGGCGGCTGCGAGGTCATCGCCGTGGCGGCGGACGTCGGGCAGGGGGAGGAGCTCGACGGGCTGCGGGAGAAAGCGATACAGACGGGCGCCTCCAAACTGTATATCGAAGATCTGCGAAAGGAATTTGTCGAGGATTTTATTCTCCCCACCGTGAAGGCGGGGGCGGTGTACGAGAACCGGTATCTGCTGGGCACCGCTTTCGCCCGCCCGCTCATCGCGAAACGCCTGGTGGAGATCGCGAAGGCGGAGGGGGCGGACGCGATCGCCCACGGCTGCACCGGCAAGGGCAACGACCAGGTGCGCTTCGAGCTGACGATTCGGGCGTTCGCGCCGGATATGCCGATCATCGCGCCGTGGAGGGAGTGGGAGATGTCCTCCCGCGAGGAGGAGATCGCCTATGCCGAGGCGCACGGCGTGCCCCTGAGAATCACCCGCGAGACCAACTACTCCAAGGATAAGAACCTGTGGCACCTCTCCCATGAGGGGCTGGATTTGGAGGACCCGGCCAACGAGCCGGATTACGACAGGATTCTCGAGCTCGGCGTGTCCCCGGAAAAGGCACCGGACCGCCCGACCTACGTGACGATCTCGTTTGAGAAGGGCGCTCCGGTCGCCGTGGACGGCGAGAGGGCGGACGGGCTGACGATTATCGAGAAGCTCAACGCCCTGGGCGGGGAGAACGGCATCGGCATTGTGGACATGGTGGAGAACCGCCTGGTCGGTATGAAGAGCCGCGGGGTGTACGAGACGCCGGGCGGCACCATCCTCTACAGGGCGCACGAGGCGCTGGAGACCGTCACCCTCGACCGCGACACCCTGCATTACAAGCAGCAGGAGGTGGCGGGAAAGTTCAGCGAGCTGGTGTACGACGGGAAATGGTACACGCCGCTGCGCGAGGCGCTCTCCGCCTTTGTGGAGCAGACCCAGCAGACGGTCACGGGGGATGTGAAGCTGAAGCTCTACAAGGGCAACATCATCCTCTCGTCGATCGTCTCCCCCGCCTCGCTCTACGACGCGGAGATGGCCACTTTCGGCGAGGACGCGGTGTACAACCAGAAAGACAGCGAGGGCTTTATCCGCCTCTTCGGACTGCCCGTCACGGTGCGGGCGAAAAAGCAAGGGCTGTGAGGACCGGAGGGAAACCGCATGAAACCGCTGTGGGAGGGGCGCTTTCACAAGGCGCCCGACGAGAGGACCAACGATTTCAATTCGTCCGTCTCTTTTGACCGGCGCATGGCGAGGGAGGATATCCTCGGCAGCATGGCGCACGCCGCGATGCTGCAAAAACAGGGGATCCTCTCGCCGGACGACGGGGACGCCATCGCCGACGGGCTTGCCGGTATTCTGGCGGACATCGAGAGCGGCGCCCTCACGGTCGACCCGGACGCGGAGGACATCCACACCTTTGTGGAGGAGACGCTGACCGCGCGCATCGGGGAGGCGGGCAAGCGCCTGCACACCGGTCGCAGCCGCAACGACCAGGTGGCGCTGGATTTCCGGCTGTACCTGCTTCACCGCCTGCCCGGCCTGTTTTCGCAGATTCGGGAGCTGATTCTCGTGCTCTGCGATTTCGGGGAGCGGTATGCCGACGCGATCATGCCGGGCTACACCCATCTTCAGCGCGCTCAGCCCGTCACCTTCGGGCACCACATGATGGCGTATGCGCAGATGCTGCTGCGCGACGCCGGCCGGCTGCGCGATGCCAAGAGGAGGATGGATTTCTCCCCGCTCGGCAGCGGGGCGCTCGCCGGCACCACCTATCCGCTCGACCGCGAGGAGGTGGCGCGCGCGCTGTCCATGAGCGGGGTCACCCCCAACTCGCTGGACGCCGTCTCCGACCGGGATTTCGCGGTGGAGATCACCTCGGCGCTCGCGCTGCTCTCGGTGCATCTCTCGCGGTTTGCGGAGGAGATCGTGCTGTGGTGCTCGTGGGAGTTCCGCTTTATCGAGCTGGACGACGCCTTTTCCACCGGCTCCTCCATCATGCCGCAGAAGAAGAACCCGGATATCGCGGAGCTGGTGAGGGGAAAATCCGGGCGGGTGATCGGGGATCTGGTCGCCCTGCTCACCGTTCTCAAGGGTCTGCCGCTCGCCTACAACAAGGATTTGCAGGAGGATAAAGAGGCGGTGTTCGACGCGCTGGACACCGTGAGCGGGTGCCTTGACGCGTTTACCCCGATGCTGCGCACCATGACGGTGCGCACCGGGGCGATGCGTGAGGCGGCGGCGGAAGGGATGATCAACGCCACCGACTGCGCCGACTATCTGGTGGGGCGCTGGCTGCCTTTCCGGGATGCCTACCGGGCGACGGGGGAACTGGTGGCGCGGTGCCTTCAAAAGGGGTGTACCCTGGAGTCGCTGCCTCTGGAGGAGTACCGAGCGGTGTGCGGCCTCTTTGACGGCGACGTGTACGACGCGATTCGGCTGGAGCGCTGCATACGGGAGCGCAGGGTGACGGGCGGACCCGCCCCCGACCGGGTGAGGGAACAGGTCGCCGCCGTGCGGGAGAAGCTCGCGGAATTCGAGGGAGAGGAGACGGATGCGCCATGATCGGGGCCGGAGTGATCGGCGCCACGGGATACGCCGGGGCGGAACTGGTGCGCCTGCTGACGGCTCACCCGGAGGTGAGCCTGAAGGCCGTCGGCTCGGTCTCGTATGAGGGCAAGCCGATTTCGGAGGTGTATCCCTCGCTCTACGGGGTGTGCGATTTGCGCTGCGTCTCCGCCGACGAGGTGGTGGAGGCGAGCGATGTGGTGTTTGCCGCGCTGCCGCACGGTCTCTCGCAGGAGACGGCGAAGACCTGCGTGGAGCGGGGAAAGAAATTCATCGATCTCGGGGCGGATTTTCGCCTGAACGACCCCGAAACGTACGAGCGGTGGTACCGCGCGGAATACCGCTACAGGGAGATTCACCGCCTGGCGGCGTACGGGCTGTGCGAGTGGTTCCGGGAGGACATTCGCCGTGCCCCCGTGGTGGGCAATCCCGGCTGCTACCCCACCTGCGCCGCGCTGGGGCTGGCCCCCGCGCTCAAGGGCGGATTTGTCGAGCCGCGCGGCATCGTCATCGACGCGAAATCGGGGGTCACGGGGGCCGGGCGCGGCCTCACTCAAAACACCCACTTCCCCGACTGCTCGGAGGCGTTTTCCGCCTATCAGGTGGCCTGTCACCGCCACACCCCGGAGATTGAGCAGACCCTCTCGGTTTTCGCGGGGGAGGAGGCGACGGTCACTTTTGTCCCGCACCTGATGCCGGTCAACCGCGGCATTTTTTCCACCGCCTACGCGAGGCTGAGGGGGGACGCGGGCGAGGAGGTGATCCGCGCCGCCTACGAGGACGCCTACCGGGAGGAGACGTTTGTGCGCGTGAGACCGCGCGGGGAGCCGGTGAACATCCGCCACGTGCAGTGCTCCAACTACTGCGATATTCAGCTGGTCCTCGACGAACACACCCGCACCCTGATTGTGACCAGCGTTATCGACAACATGGTCAAGGGGGCGGCGGGTCAGGCGGTGCAGAACATGAATCTGATGTGTTCTCTGCCGGAGGACACGGGGCTTCGGCAGATTCCTGTCGCTTTTTGAAACGGGGGATTGCGTTGAGTGAGATTCGTTCGGTGAGAGGCGGCGTGACCGCCGCCCTGGGGTATACCGCGTGCGGCGTCCGCTGCGGGATACGCCGGGGCAAAAACAAGCGGGATTTGGCGCTGATTGTCTCCGACCGTCCGGCGTCCGCCGCCGCCGTGTACACCCAGAACCGGGTTCAGGGCGCGCCGCTGCAGGTCAACCGCGAGCATCTTGCGAACGGGAGGGCTCAGGCGATTCTCTGCAACAGCGGCATCGCCAACACCTGCGCGCCGGACGGCCCGGAAAAGGCGAGGGCGATGTGCGCACTCGCGGCCGAAGCGCTGAATATCGAGGAGGACGACGTGCTGGTGGGTTCCACCGGGGTCATCGGTCCCTCGCTGCCGATAGAACCGATTGAGAGGGCGCTGCCGGAGATGGTGAAGGCGCTCTCCGCCGCCGGCTCCCCGGATGCCGCCGAGGCGATCATGACCACCGACACCGTGAAAAAGGAGGCCGCCGTGACATTCACTCTCTCCGGAGTGACGTGCGTGCTGGGCGGTATCGCCAAGGGCAGCGGCATGATCGCCCCCCATATGGCGACGCTTCTCGCCTTCCTCACCACCGACGCCGCGATCGACGCCGGTCTCCTCGAGACGGCGCTGCGCGGGGAGGCGGAGGACACTTTCAATATGCTCTCGGTGGACGGGGACACCTCGACGAACGACAACGTGGTGCTGCTGGCCAACGGCGCCGCGGGGAACCCTCCCGTCACCAGCGAGAGCGAGGATTACCGCGTGTTTTGCGAGGCGCTGCACACCGTCTGCCGCCGGCTGTGCCGAATGCTCGCGAAAGACGGGGAGGGCGCGTCCCGGCTGATGGAGGTGCGGGTGACCGGCGCCAAGACAAGGGAGGACGCACGGCGGATGGCGCAGGCGGTCAACCGCTCCGCCCTCGTCAAGACGGCGGTGTTCGGGGCGGACGCCAATTTCGGGCGGGTGCTGTGCGCCATCGGGTATTCGGGCGCCGACGCGGATGTCGCCGGCGTGAGCGGGGGGTACCGCTCCCGCGCGGGCTCGATCACCGTCTGCGAGGAGGGCAGGATGCTCCCGTTCGACGAGACACTGGCGAAGACGGTGCTGAGCGAGGACGAGATTATCATCGACATCGCGCTCTCCGAGGGAGATGGGGAGGCGGTCGCCTACGGCTGCGATTTCACCTACGACTATGTGAGAATCAACGGGGATTACAGGAGTTAGTGACGGCTATGGGTATTTCCGCACAGGAGCGCGCCGCAGTGCTCACTCAGGCGCTGCCGTATATCCGGCAGTATGCGGGCAGGACGGTGGTGATCAAATACGGCGGCAGCGCGATGCTCGGGGACGGGCTCACGTCCGCCGTGATGGAGGACATCGTGCTGCTGCACACGGTGGGCATTAAGCCGGTGCTGGTGCACGGCGGGGGGCCGGAGATCAACGCCATGCTCGAAAAAACGGGCAAGGAACCGAAATTCGTGGGAGGTCTCCGCTATACCGACGAGGAGACGATGGACATCGTGCAGATGGTGCTCGCCGGCAAGGTCAACAAAGAGCTTGTGCAGCGGATTTTCGCGCACGGGGCCCGCGCGGTCGGGCTGTGCGGGCTGGACGGCGGGATGCTCACGGCGCGAAAGCACAGGGAGCCGGATCTGGGGTTGGTGGGCGATATTGTCCGGGTGGACGCGGCGCTGCTGCGCGGCATTCTGGACAACGAGATGATTCCGGTGGTGGCCTCGGTCGCCGGAGGGGAGAACGGCGAGCGGTACAACGTGAACGCCGACGTGGCGGCGGCGGAGATCGCCGCCGCCCTGGGGGCGGAAAAGCTGCTGCTGATGACCGATGTGCGCGGGGTGCTGAGAGATAAAGACGACGAGAACAGCCTGATATCGGTGGTGCATCTCAGCGACGTGCCGCGCCTGAAAAAAGAAGGGGTGCTCTCCGGCGGCATGATCCCGAAGATCGAGTGCTGCGTGGAGGCGGTGCGGCGCGGGGTGAGGCGCACCCACATCATCGACGGGCGTATCCCCCATTCCATCCTCATCGAGATGCTCTCGGACGAGGGCATCGGCACCATGTTTTTGTGACGGGAGGGAAAGACGGTGACTTTTGAGGAAATTCGGGAGATGCACGACCGCTCCCTGATGCCCGCCTACGGCAGATTTCCGGTGGCGATTCAGAGAGGCAGGGGCGCCGTGGCGGAGGACGTGGACGGCAGACGCTACATCGATTTCGGCTCGGGGATCGGCGCCAACGTGCTCGGCTACTGCGAGGAGGGCTGGGTGAAGGCGGTGAGCGCTCAGCTGAACACGCTGCAGCACATTTCCAATCTCTACTATTCCCCGGTGCAGATTGCTTTGGCGGACGAGCTGTGCCGCCGCACCGGCATGGCGCGGGCGTTTCTCTCCAACTCCGGCGCCGAGGCGAACGAGTGCGCCATCAAGCTCGCCCGCAAAGCCAGCCGCGACCGCTTCGGCGAGGGCAGGTCCACCGTTCTCACGCTGACCGATTCCTTCCACGGCCGCACGGTCACCACCCTTTCCGCCGCCGGCCAGGAGTCGCTCCACCGCGATTTCTTCCCCTTCACGGAGGGATTTCGCCATGTCCCCCCGAACGACATCGGGGCGCTGGAGCGCGAGGCGGACGGGAGCGTCTGCGCCGTGATGCTCGAATGCGTGCAGGGAGAGGGCGGCGTGCTGCCTCTCGACGACGGTTACCTGCGGGCGGTGAGGGCACTGTGCGACGAAAAAGGCTGGCTGCTGATCGACGACGAGGTGCAGACGGGCATCGGGCGCACCGGCAAGCTGCTGTGCTGCCAGCACGCGGGCGTGGTCCCCGACATCGTCACGCTCGCCAAGGGCCTGGGGGGAGGGCTGCCTATCGGCGCCACTCTCTGTGTCGATTGCTGCGGGGAGGTGCTCACTCCAGGCACCCACGGCTCCACCTTCGGCGGCAACCCTGTGGTCTGCGCCGGGGCGCGGTATGTCCTCGGCGTGGTGGACACGCCGGCGTTTCTTGAGGAGGTCACGCGAAAAGGGGAGATTCTGCGTTCCCGCCTGAGGGAGATGCCGCATATCGCGGAGGTGCGCGGGCGCGGGATGATGGTCGGCGCCGAGCTCTGCGACGGCGTGACCGCGAGGGCGCTCGCCGAAGCCGCGCTCGCAAACGGTCTGCTCGTGCTGACCGCGAAGGCCGCACTGCGGCTGCTTCCCCCGCTCAATATCCCGGAGGATCTGCTCCGGAGCGGGCTGGACATCCTCGAACACACGCTGAAGGAGATGGCATGATGAAACACCTGCTCAAGCTGCTCGATCTCTCAAGCGAAGAGATTCTCGAGATCCTCAGTACCGCCGACCAGTTGAAATACGAGCTCGCCCACGGCATCCCCCACCGCCTTCTGGAGGGCAAGACGCTCGGCATGATCTTCCAAAAGGCCTCCACCCGCACGCGGGTCTCTTTCGAGACCGGCATCTACCAGCTGGGCGGGTACGGGCTTTTCCTCTCCTCGCGCGACTTGCAGATCGGCAGGGGGGAACCGGTGCAGGATACCGCGAGGGTGCTCTCGCGGTATTTGGACGGCATCATGATACGCACTTTCCTCCAGAGGGAGGCGGAGGATTTGGCGGCCTACGGCTCCCTGCCGGTGATCAACGGACTGACCGATTTCTGCCACCCCTGTCAGGTTCTCGCCGATCTGATGACCGTGCGGGAGCACAAAGGGGTGCTGGAGGGGCTGCGCCTGTGCTATGTCGGCGACGGCAACAACATGGCCAACTCCCTGATTGTGGGCGGCCTGAAGACAGGGATGAAGGTTTCGGTCGCCTGCCCGACATCCCACCGCCCCGCGCCGGAGGTGCTCGATTTTGCCGCCGGGTACGGGGAGAATTTCTTCCTCACCGAGGAGCCTCTCGCCGCCGCGACCGACGCGGACGTGATTTTCACCGACGTCTGGGCGTCGATGGGACAGGAGCAGGAGGCGCGGGAGAGGCGCGTCCTCTTCGCGGGCTACCAAGTGAACGCCGGTCTGCTCGCCGCCGCCCACCCCGACTGCATGGTACAGCACTGTCTGCCCGCCCACCGAGGGGAGGAGATCACCGAGGAGGTGTTCGAGGCCCACGCGGACGAGATTTTCGATGAGGCGGAGAACCGTCTGCACGCACAGAAGGCCGTGATGGTGCTCACCATGGGAGATCGCTGAAGAGGTCGGGCGCGCCGCCGCTGTGAGGCTTGACAAGGCCGCCGGGGAGTGTTATACTGAGAAAAATCCCGCTCCGGAAGGGAGGATTCCCCAATGAAATTCGGTAAAATAAGTCATATGGGGGGGGGGGATTTTGTAATTTTTTAGAAAATTTTAGTGGATACAACCGTCACTGAGGGCGAGTTCGTGGGTATACGGCTCCGCCTTTGGCGGCGGTTGTTTTATATATGCCGGGGCGCGGGCGCCGGAAATTTCCCCGCCCGCCCCCGGCTTTCCCATGCCCGGAGCGAGGGGCGCGGCGCGGGGGCGAATATGCGTTTTTTTCGGCGGCGAATCGGGTCTTTTTAGCGCTTTGACTTGACTTTTTGCCGATTTTGTGGTATAATAAAAGGTGTGTGAGAGGGCGCTTTCGGGGGCGCGGCGGCGAGGAGGCCTGTCCATGAAACTGGCAGATAAGCGCGGATTGTCCGGCGCGCTGGAAGTGGTGCTGTGGGTCGCGATGGCGGTGGGCCTTGCGGTCACCGTCACGCTGCCGTGGAGCATCCGGGCGGTGATGATGCCGTTTAACCCGAATCCCGATTACTGGTACCCGAGGTATGTGGTGTGCCTGATGGGTTCCGGGGTGTTCGCGGAACTGATTCTCTGGCAGGCGCGGTGCATCATGCGCAACGTGAACACCGGCACCATTTTCTCCTCGGACACGGTGAAGCGCATGAAGATCGCGGCCGGGGAATGCCTGGCGCTCTCCGTGTTTTATCTGGTGATGCTGCTGTGCGGCATGACCAAGTTTACCATGGTCGTGGTGTGCGTGACGTTTTTGCTGGCCGGGCTGATTGTGCTGGTGTTTTCCGAGCTGTTCCGCCAGGCGGTGGCCTACAAACAGGAAAACGACATGACGATATGAGACGCCGCCGAGAGGAAGGAGAGGTGGGGACACTATGGCGATTCTGGTCAATCTGGATGTGATGATGGCCAAGCGGAAAATGGGGCTGACGGAGCTCTCCGACCGCGTGGGGCTCACCCTCGCCAATTTGTCCATCCTCAAAAACAACCGCGCCCGCGCCATCCGTTTCTCCACTCTCAGCGCCATCTGCCAGGAATTGAACTGCCAGCCGGGGGATATTCTGGAGTTTGTGCCGGACAAGCCGGAGAAGGCGGGCGAATAAGGCTGTGCCCGCGGGGAAGGGACGCTCCGGCGCCCGCGCGGGGACTTCCGCTTTCAGTTTTCCGGCGAAAATTCCGCGGCCGTTGGCGCACGGCTGCTCTTTCGCAACAGAGCCTTTATTCTGCCGCACGGCCCCGCCGGGCGATGCGGCACGGTTTTATTCCGGTGCAAAAGGAGATCATCCATGGGGCGTTGCAAGTGGACGCTGAGCGGCAAGGCGGTGCTGGCCCCGATGGCGGGGGCGGCGGACCGCGCGTTTCGCGAGATGTGCGCGCAAAACGGCGCGGCGTTTGTGACCGGCGAGATGGTGAGCGCGAAGGCGCTGTGCCTCGGGGACCGCAAGAGCCGGGAACTGCTGACCCTCGGGGAGGAGGAGCGCCCGGCGGCGGTGCAGCTTTTCGGGAGCGACCCGGATACCCTCGCGAGAGGCGCCGCCGCGGCGATGGAGGCGCACCCGGACGCCATCGACATCAACATGGGATGCCCCGCGTCGAAAGTGGTGAAAAACGGCTGCGGCAGCGCGCTGCTGCGCGACCCCGCCCTCTGCGGCAGGCTGGTGGAGGCGGTGGTGCGGGAGACGGACGTGCCGGTGACGGTGAAGATTCGCACCGGCTATGACGCCGGCCACATCACGGCGGCGGAGGTGGCCCGGGCGTGCGAGGCGGGGGGCGCCGCGGCGGTCACGGTGCACGGGCGCACCCGCGAGCAGATGTACGCACCGCCCGCCGATTGGGAGAGCATCCGCGAGGTGAAGCGGGCCGTCTCCGTCCCGGTCATCGGCAACGGGGATGTGACGGGCCCGAAGAGCGCCGCCGCCATGCTGGAGGAAACCGGCTGCGACGCGGTGGCGGTGGGCAGAGCGGCGCTCGGAGCGCCGTGGATTTTCACCCAAATCAACGCCTATCTGAAAGACGGCACCCTGCTGCCGGACCCGCCCGTCTCCCGGCGGATGGCGATGCTGTACCGCCAGATCGAGCGCGCCGCGCGCTATAAGGGAGAGCGGGTGGCGCTGCTCCAAGGCAGGCGCCACGCGGCGTGGGCTCTGAAAGGGCTGCCGGGGGCTGCGGCGCTGCGCAGGGAGGCGTCGCAGCTCGGCACCCTCGCGGATCTCGAGCGGTTTTGCGCGAAGGTCGCGGGGCAGTTCGTCTGATTCGCCGGGCGGAAGACAGCGCCTTCCGGCCGGCGGGAAAACGCCGTTTTGCCGCCGGCAAAAGGGCGGCACGGGAGACGGCGCGAGAGAGGGGGGATCGGCGTGAAGCGCTGGGAGTTTGCCGACATCGACCGCGCGGCCGCCGCGCGGCTTGTGAGCGAGGCCGGGGTGGACAGCTTTTTGGCGCTGCTGCTCTGCGCCCGAGGGGTCACCGAGCCGCAGGATGCGCTCGAGATGCTGCAGGGGACGCAGCCGCCCTCCGACCCTTTCCTGTTTGCGGACATGGACAGGGCGGTGGAATGCGTCCAGCGCGCGCTGGACGGCCGGGAGAAGATCGCCGTCTACGGGGATTACGATGTGGACGGCATCACCGCCACCGTGCTGCTGTACACCTACTTGCGGGGCAGGGGCGCCGACGTCTCCTACCGCATCCCCCTGAGAGAAGAGGGGTACGGCCTGCACGAAGAGGCCCTGCGCCGGTTCGCCGAAGAGGGAGTGCGTCTGCTGATCACGGTGGACAACGGAATCACGGCGGTGGAGGAAGTGGCGCTCGCCCGTTCCCTCGGCATGGAGGTGGTGGTCACCGACCACCACCGGCCGCAGCAGACCCTCCCCGAAGCCTCCGCCGTGGTGGACCCCTACCGCGAGGACTGTGAGAGCACCTTTAAGCCGCTCGCCGGGGTGGGGGTGGCGTATAAGCTGGTGTGTGCCCTCGAGGGCGACGAGGATGCGGTGCTCGGCGAGTACGCGGATTTGGTGGCGCTGGGCACCCTCGCCGACGTGATGCCGCTCACCGGCGAGAACCGCGCGCTGGTGCGGGCGGGGCTGGAAAAAATCCGTCAGTCCCCGGGAGAGTGGCTGCGTGCCCTCTCGCAGGCGGCCTCGTTTACCGCCGCGCACACCGCGAATTCCCTGGTGTACACCCTGACGCCGAGGCTCAACGCCGCGGGGCGTATGGGAGATCCCGGCTGCGCCGCGAAGCTTCTGCTCGAAACCGACCCCGCCGTCTGCGGCGAACTGGCGGCACAGGTGTGCTCGTACAACGCGCAGCGGCAGGCGACCGAGAACGAGATTCTGCGCGAGGTGTTCGCGTTCGTGGACGCCCACCCCGAAGTGATGGCGCGGCGGGTTCTGGTCATCGAGGGGGAGAACTGGCACCGGGGCGTGGTGGGCATCCTCGCGGCCCGGGTGGTCGACCGCTACGGCAAGCCCTGTCTCCTGCTCTCGGTGAGCGACGGCATCGCGAAGGGTTCGGGCAGGAGCGTGGAAGGGTTCCCCCTTTTCGACGCGATCGCCTCCTGCCGGGATTTGCTGCTCTCTTTCGGCGGACACAGCATGGCGGCGGGAGTCACTCTGCCGGCGTCCCGCATCGCGGCGTTCCGCGACCGGCTGGACGACTACGCCGCGCGGGAATACGGGAAGATGCCCGTTCCCCCGCTGAGAATGGATTTCCGCCTCTCGCCCTCTCAGGTGGACGTGGGCAAGCTGCAGAGCATCTCGCGGCTGGAGCCGACAGGAGCGGGCAACCCCGCTCCGCTCTTCGGGCTCTTCTCCATGAAAGTGGAGAAGGTGGTGCCGGCGGGGGAGAGGCACACCCGTCTGCTGCTCTCCCGCGACGGGACCACTCTCTGGGCCATCCGCTTCGGCACCCCGCCCGCCGTGATGGGGCTCGCTCCCGGTGATGTCGCCCATTTCGCCGTGAGCCTGGAGAAGAGCGAGTACCGCGGGGAGACGACCGTCTCGGTGATCGTGCGCGACTGGCGCCACGCCGACACCGACCAGGAGCGGGAACTCGCGGCGTTCGCCCTCTACGACCGCGCAGTCGCGGGGGAGGCGCTGAGTGAGGAGGAGCGCGGCGCAATGTGTCCAGAGCATGGGGACGCCGCCGCTCTTTACCGCCTGCTGCGGCGGCAGGGGGGATACGAGGGGACGGCGGAACACCTCATACACCTGATGAAAGGTCAGCTCCCCTGTGAGAAAGTGATGCCCACCCTCGCGGTGCTGCGCGAGGCGGGAGTGGTGACGGTGAGAGACCGCGGGGACACCCTGCTTATCGGTTTGCGCACGGTGCGGGAGAAGGCGGATCTCACAAAGACGCCGCTGTGGCGCCGCCTTGCGGGGCAGGCGCAGGCGTAATTCGGGGACAACCCCCACGGGAAAGGAGGGCGCGGAACGTGAGCCGGGAAGTGGACGAACTCATCCGTCAGCTGAAAGAGCAGATTATCAGGAGCGAGCACTCGTATGATTTGGACGGCATCGACCGCGCCATCCAGACGGCGGTGGTCTGCCACGAGGGACAGCGCCGGCAGTCGGGGGAGGAATACGTCACCCACCCGCTGCACGTGGCGATGATTCTGGCGGATCTCGGCATGGACAGCGAGACGATTGAGGCCGGGCTGCTGCACGATGTGATTGAGGACACGGATTTCACCTTAGACGAGGTGGAGCGCCGGTTTGGCAAGGACGTGCGCAAACTGGTGGACGGGGTGACCAAGATCACCAAAATCGATTTTTTCACCAAAGAGGAGCAGCAGGCGGAAAACGTGCGCAAGATGCTGCTCGCGATGGCGGAGGATATACGGGTCATCATCATCAAGCTGGCCGACCGGCTGCACAATATGCGCACGAGCGGCGGCTGGCCCCCGCAGAAGTCCCGCGACAAGGCCAAGGAGACCATGGACATCTACGCCCCGCTGGCGCACCGCCTGGGCATCCGCAGCATGAAAGAGGAGCTGGAGGATCTCAGCCTGCGGGTGCTCGACCCCGTGGGGTACCACGAGATCGAGCAGGCGCTGGCGCTTCGCCACGACGAGCGCAACGCGCTGCTGGAGGAGCTGCAGCAGCGCATTAAGGAGCGGCTCTCGGAATACGGTATGCAGCCGTATGTGGAGGGGCGGGTCAAGAGCATACCCGGCATCTACCGCAAAATTTATGTGCAGAACCACACGTTCGATGAGATCTACGACATCTACGCGGTGCGGGTGATTGTGGACACGGTCAACGACTGCTACAACGTGCTGGGGGTGATGCACGATCTCTTCCGCCCGCTGCCGAACCGCTTCAAGGATTATATCTCCACCCCCAAGCCGAATATGTACCAGTCTCTCCACACCACCGTGCTCGGCAAGGAAAAAATCCCGTTTGAGATTCAAATCCGCACATGGGAAATGCACTACACCGCCGAGTACGGCATCGCGGCGCACTGGAAGTACAAGCTGGGCATCCAGGGGAAAGACAAGCTGGACGAGCGCCTCGCGTGGGTGCGGCAGTTTATCGAGAACCAGAAGGATGTGGACGACACTTCCGACATCGTGCGCTCCATTCGCACCGACCTCTCTTCCGACGACGTGTTTGTGTTCACCCCGAAAGGGGACGTGATCAGCCTGCCGCAGGGCAGCACGGTGATCGATTTCGCCTACGCCATTCATTCCGCGGTGGGCAACCGCATGGTGGGCGCCAAAATCGACAACCGCATGGTGCCGCTGGACACCAAGGTCAAGACGGGGCAGATTGTGGAGATCCTCACGAGCTCCGACCCCGGCAAGGGCCCGAGCCGGGACTGGCTCGGGATGGTCAAGACGGGGGAGGCGCGCAACAAGATCCGCTCCTGGTTCAAGAAGGAGCGGCGGGAGGAGAATATCGTCGAGGGGAAGGCGGCGTTTGCCGCCGAACTGAACCGCAACCTCATCCACCTGAACGACGAGCAGATGGAGGCGCTCGTCGCCGAGGAGGCGAGGCGTCAGCACTGCGCGACGGCGGACGATTTTTACGCGGCGATCGGCTACGGCGGCATCCTCATCTCCCGCCTGATGCCGCACATCAAAGACCGCTACACCCGTCAGATGCGCGAGCAGAACGCCCGGACCGGCGTCCTCAGGGAGGGAGGCGTCCCCCGCGGGACGCCGCACGACGGGGTGATCGTGGAGGACATGGACAGCTGCCTTGTGAAATTCGCCAGATGCTGCAACCCCGTGCCGGGGGATGAGATCATCGGGTTTATCACAAGGGGCAACGGCGTTTCGATTCACAAGCGGGACTGCCCCAACGTCCCCGCCGATATCTCCCGCTGCGGCCAGCCGGAACGGTGGGTGTCCGCCGCCTGGGCGAGCTCGGCGGAGAGCGAGTTCAAGACGGTGCTGCACATCACCGCCCGCGACCGCGAGCGGCTTCTCGCCGACGTCGCCAACCAGCTCGCCTCCATGCACGTCACGATTTTTGCCATCAACGCGCACGAGCCGAAAGACGAGCGCACGGAGATGCTGATCACCGTCGGGGTACACAGCGTCTCCCACCTCGAAGGAGTGATTTCGCGTCTCTCCCGCATCAAGGGAGTGATGGAGGTCGAGCGCTCGCTTCAGTAGTTTTCACCATTCGCCGAAAGAAGACCATCGACAAAAAAGGAGAAGATTTCGTATGAACAAACAGCCTCTTCGCATCTTTGCTCTGTGCGCGGCCGCCGCCGCGGTCATGACCCTGTGCGCCTGCGGTTCGAACAAACCGAAGGTGCCCAATGTCGACCCCGCGGACGGGGGAGACGGGGTCACCGCCACCACTCTTGGCGACGTCGCCCCGTATATCGTCACCGGCGAGAACGGAGAAGACCCCATCTGGCCGCCGCAGGAGACGGGCACGCAGAGTATGCCCACCGAAGAGCCCCGTCCCACCGTCCCCATGCCGGAGGGAACCATGAGCATCCACGACGTGCTGGTGCTCTCGGATCTCGGAACCGACCTGAAATGGTCGAACATCGAGGCGTATGTCCACACCGATTCCGACGGCAACACCGCCGTCTTTGACGTGCGGGACGAATACGGCAGGCAGTGCACCCTCACCGTGGTGCACGACGGGGACACCATCCAGTCGGCGGTGCTCAGCAAGGACGATATCAGCATCGATATCCGCACCGAGAGCGTCATGTCCTTCTGGAGCGCGGCCATGCAGGGGTAATTCTCCCCGGAGGACGGCTCGCGCGAGAACGGGTTTTGGGAGGAGTGCCGGAATGCGGGTGGTGCTGCAGCGGGTGAACGCCGCCCGTGTGAGCGTGGACGGCGCGGTGCGCGGCGAGATCGGCCCAGGACTGCTGATGCTGGTCGGGGTCGGGCGGGGCGATACCGCCGCGCGCGTCGAGTGGTGCGCGCAAAAGGCGGCGGCCATGCGGGTGTTCGAGGACGAGCGCGGGCGGATGAACCGCTCGCTTCGGGACACCGGTTTCGCGGCGCTGGCGGTGCCCAATTTTACCCTGTACGGGGATTGCGCGCACGGCCACCGGCCGGATTTTCTGGCGGCCGCCCCGCCTCAGACGGCGCAGCCGCTCTTTGAGCGGTTTGTGCGCGCGCTGCGGGACGCCGGCGTTGACAAGACGGAGAGCGGCGTGTTCGGCGCGCACATGACCATCGATATGCAGGCGGACGGGCCGGGAACCTTTTGGCTGGTGAAGGAGGAGTGACCGGATGCGGGTGATCACGCTCCCTGTGGGGGAGATGGGCGCGAACTGCTATATCGTCTGCGACGGCGGCGGGCGGGCGGCGGTCATCGACCCGGGGGACGAGGCTCCCCGCATCCTTGAGGCGGTGCGGGTCAACGGGCTCTCGGTGGGCGCGGTGCTGCTCACCCACGCCCATGTGGACCACATCGGCGCCGTTTGCCCCGTCGTGGCACAGACGGGAGCTCCTTTGTTTCTCCACCGGGAGGACCTGCCCGCCCTCAACGATTCGGAGCGCAACCTCAGCCGGATGTTCGGCGTCACGCTGCCTCCCATCGAGGGGGCGGAGCCGCTCGACGGGGGACGGGAGCTGACGGTGGGAGAGCTCACGCTGACCGTGCGGCACACCCCGGGGCATACTCCGGGAAGCTGCTGCTTTTTGTGCGGAAGCACCCTATTCTCGGGGGACACCCTCTTTTGCGGGGGCGTGGGGCGCACGGATTTCCCGGGAGGGAACGCCCGCGCGCTCTCCCGCTCGCTCACGTCGCTGCTCGCGCTCCCGGAGGAGACGGAGGTGCTGCCGGGACACGGGGAAAAGACCACCGTCGGCCGCGAGAGGCGGTGCCGCCCGTATGTCTGAGGGAGGGCGCGGAGTGCGCCTCTGCCTTGTCGGCTGCGCGTGCCGCTACGAGCTGGAAAACATTCTGCGTCTCTTTTTTCCGTATGAGCCGGTGACGCCGGCCGAAGAGGAGGACGAGGAGGGCTGCGACGGGGTGTTTGCGCTCGCGCGGAGGGACGGCGGGGAGGCGCTCGTGCGGCTGCGGGATAAGGACTTCTGTAAGACGGCGAGAGCGCGTGTGCGGGAGGATCCGCTCTCTTCCCTGTGGGGGCGCCCCGAGGAGCTGGCGTTGAGCTCGCTGCTGTACGGCTTGCTGGTTGAGCTCTGCGGCAGGGAGATGCCGTGGGGGATGATCACCGGCGTGCGGCCGGTCAAGCTGCTGCGGCGGCTGACGGCGCGGGCCGGGGAAGCGGAGGCCAAAGAGGTCTTTCTCAACCGTCTGCGGGTGAGCGGGGAGAAAACGGCGCTCGCGCTGCGCACCCTGCGCACGGAGGACAAAGTGATCGCCCTCTCCCGCCCGATGTCCTGCAGCGTCTATATCTCCATCCCCTTTTGCCCGAGCCGCTGCGCCTACTGCTCGTTTGTCTCCCACTCCTCCGAGCGTTCGCTGCGGCTGATTCCCTCTTATATTCCCCTGCTGTGCGAGGAGATCGCACTCACCGGAGAAATGGTGCGCGAACTGGGACTGAGGGTGGAGACGGTATATATCGGGGGCGGCACTCCCACCGTCCTCTCCGCTCGGCAACTCTCGGAGGTCATGGACGCGGTCGCGGAGGCGTTCGACGTGGCGTCTTTGCGGGAGTACACGGTGGAAGCGGGGAGACCGGACACGGTGGACGCGGAAAAGCTGGCGGCGATCTCGCGCGGCGGCGCGGGGCGCATCAGCGTCAATCCCCAGACGCTCAGCGACGAGGTGCTCAGGCGTATCGGCAGGCGGCACACGGCGGACGATTTTTTCCGGGCGTTCGCCCTCGCGCGGGAAACGGGGGATTTTCACATCAATACGGATATCATCGCGGGCCTGCCCGGCGATACCCCCGAGGGCTTTGCCCAAACGCTCGACGGCGTTCTCTCCCTCTCCCCGGAGAGCGTGACGGTGCACACCCTCTCGCTCAAACGGGGTTCTTTCCTTCGGGATGAGCGGGTGGAGGCGGATACCGCGCGGATGGTGAGGAGGGCGGGCGACCGTCTCTCCGGTGCGGGGTACGCGCCGTACTACCTGTACCGCCAGAGCCGCTGCGTGGGCGGGCAGGAGAACACCGGCTGGTCCGTGCCGGGGCGCGAAGGGCTCTACAACGTCTTTATGATGGATGAGACCCACACGGTGTTCGGATGCGGGGCCGGGGCGGTGACCAAGCTCAAGAGCCCGCACGGCGAGAGGCTTGCCCGGGTGTTTCCGTTCAAATACCCCTATGAATACATCGGGCGTTTTGAGGAGATACGTTCGCGCAAGCGGGAGGCGCTCGCTTTTTATGCCGCGAACGCTTGACAAACTGTATGGGGATAGAGTATACTATGGGCAACACGATACCGAGAACACGGGCGGCGGTTTGCCGCCGCAGAAAGGATGGCCGATGATGGCGAGTTTTGAAGGGTTTTTGAACAAGGCGAAAGACACCGCGCAGTCGGTGGGGCACAAGGCCGTGGAGACGGTGGACAAGGTCAAACTGCGCATGGAGATCAACTCCGTGGAGAAGCAGATCGCCTCGGTCTACGAGGGGCTCGGCAGGCTGGTGTTCGACGCCGAGGAATCGGGGCAGGATATCACCGAGGCGAAGGCGGCCGCCATCGAGACGGTGAAGCAGGAGAAGGTCAAGCTCGAGGCGCTGCAGGATAAGCTGATGGAATTCACTCACGGCGTGCGCTGCCCGAAGTGCGACACCGTCAACGACCAGGGCGCGGCCTACTGCAGCAAGTGCGGGGAAAAGCTCCCCGATGTTGCCAAAGAGACTCCCGTGCCGTCCCAGAGCGAACCCGAGGCACCGAAGGCGCAGGAAAGCGCTCCCGAGAGCGCTCCGGAGAGCGCGGAGTGAGCCGAGACCCCGCTTGTGCGTCTTCCGGCGCGCGGGATCGGGGAATTTCAGGAAAAAAGGGATAAAAACCCTTGCGAAATTCGGAAAAAGAGAGTACACTGTCTGTGACATCAAAGGGGTGAGCGCGGGTGCCGATTGCTTTTGAGGCGAAAGAGCGCTACACCACCTCCGATTTGTGCGAGATCATGCGCCTGTTGCGCTCGCCGGAGGGGTGCCCGTGGGACCGCGAGCAGACCCACCGCTCTATCCGCTCGGATTTTCTGGAGGAGACGCACGAGGCGATCGAGGCCATCGACGACGGCGATATGTCCGCTCTGTGCGAGGAGCTGGGGGATGTGCTG
>CAZGXK010000002.1:3279-11302 GCA_964529775.1 uncultured Eubacteriales bacterium | reverse complement strand
AGGTGGTGTTTCACGCGCAGCTCGCGAGTGAGGAGGGCGCGTTCGGCTACGACGACGTGGTCGACGGCATCTGCCGCAAGCTGATTGTGCGCCATCCGCATGTGTTCGGCGACGCCACGGCGAACAGCGCGCAGGAAGTGCTCCACAACTGGGACGCGATTAAGCGCCGCACCAAAGGGGACATCTCCCAGAGCGAGCTTCTGCGGCACGTCCCGCGCACTTTGCCCGCGCTGATGCGCGCCGCCAAGGTGCAGGGGCGCGCCAGACGGGTGGGTTTTGACTGGCCGTCGGCGGAGGGTGCGCTTCAGGCGCTCGAGAGCGAGGTGTGCGAGCTTCGGAGCGCGGTCGAGAGCGGGGACAGAGCGGCCATGGAGGAGGAGATCGGGGATGTGCTGTTCTCCGGCGTAAACGTCTCCCGCTTCGCCCAGACGGACGCCGAGGGCGCCCTCAACGCCGCCACCGAGAAATTCATCCGCCGGTTTGAAGCCGCCTCCGAGATGGCGAAAAAAGAGGGGGTGCCGCTGGAAGAGCGCACGCCGCAGCAGCTGGACGAGCTGTGGCAGAGGGCAAAAGACGCCGAACGATATCCGGCGCAGCGATAGGGGTATTCCGCCGCAACCGGTCACAGGGGAGGAATATCCCACTGCGTAGATATATATTTTAAGAGGAGGAAGAGAAGATGAACAAAGTGGAACTGATCGCCGCGATTGCGGAGAAATCCGGCCTGACCAAGAAAGACGCCGAAAAGGCGCTTTCCGCCGTGGTGGATTCCGTTGTCGAAGCGGTATCCAAAGGGGACAAAGTTCAGCTTGTGGGCTTTGGCACCTTTGAAGTGCGCGAGCGTGGCGCGCGCACCGGGCTCAACCCCCGCACCAAGGAAACCATTCAGATCCCCGCGTCCAAGCAGCCGGTGTTCAAGGCCGGCAAGGCGTTCAAAGACGCCGTGTCGAAATAATTCCGAAGGGAAAAAGCCGGGAAGTTGCCCGGTACAGAAAAATCCGCCCGCACGGGAAACCGCGCGGGCGGATTTTTTGAGGCGGGAAGGGCGAAAACCCCGCCGCGAAGAGAAGCACCCTGAGGCGCGCTTTTGCCTTTTTCACGGGTTTTGCCTTGCCGGGCGGCACAAAAAATTTTCCGTGAGAAAACCGTGGGGCGGTTTGCGGAGAAAAAGGCGGGCGCGATGCCCGCGGTCCGCTCTTCAGAGGTATTTCCCGGTGACGGAGGAGGGACAGGAGGCGATATCTTCCGGCGGACCGGACGCGACGATGCGCCCGCCGTCGCCGCCGCCTCCGGGGCCCATATCGACGACGTAGTCGCAGGAGCGGATGACATCCAGATCGTGTTCGATGACGATCACGGTCGCGCCGCTGTCCGTCAGGCGGCGGAAGACGGCGAGAAGCGTCTGCACGTCCAGCGGGTGCAGGCCGATGGTCGGCTCGTCAAAGACAAACACGGTGTCTTCCTGCCCCCTTCCCATCTCGCCCGCGAGCTTCAACCGCTGCGCCTCACCGCCGGAGAGGCCCGGCGTCTGCTCGCCCAGCGTCAGATAACCGAGGCCGAGATCGTGCAGCACCCGAAGGCGGCGGCAGACGTTCGGCAGGTCGTCCGCCGCCTCCAGCGCCTCGTCGACGCTCAGCGCCATCAGCTCCGGCAGGGAAATCCGCCGCCCGTTCTTTTTGTTTTCGCGGCGGATGAGGTACGCCTCTTTGCCGTAGCGGGAGCCGCGGCACTCGGGGCAGGGGATATCGACGTCCGGCAGAAACTGCACATCCAGGCTGACGGAACCCGTGCCGTCGCAGACTGGGCAGCGCAGGGCGCCGGTGTTGTAGGAGAAATCCCCCGCCTTTCTGCCGCGGGATTTGGCCTCGGGTGAGCGGGCGAACGCCTTGCGCAGCTCGTCGTGCACGTCGGCGTAGGTCGCGACGGTGGAGCGCACGTTGATGCCGATGGGGGAGGAATCCATCAGCTTGACATGGCGGATACCCGGGGCGCGGATATCTTTCACATGCCCGGGCAGCCTTTCCCCTTGGACGGAGGCGTCCAGCGCCGGGAGGAGGCTCTCGAGAATCAGGGTGGTCTTGCCGGAGCCGGAGACGCCGGTCACCGCCGTGAGCCTGCCCTTCGGGAAATCCGCCTGCAGAGGGCGCACCGTGTGGATGGCGCCGGTGGCGAGATGTATGGTGCCGAGGGAGAAGATCTCCTCTCGCGAGAGCTTTTTACGGTTTTGAGCGGCGCTCTTGCCGAGGAGGAAGGGTGCTATGCGCGATGCCCTGTTTTCCCCGATCTCCGCGAGCGTCCCCTCGGCGATGACCCTGCCGCCGTTTGCCCCGGCTCCCGGACCGAGCTCGATAAACCGGTCGGCGCGGGAGAGAAGGCGGGTATCGTGGTCCACCAGAATCACCGAGTTTCCGTCCGCGACCAGATCGTCCATCACGCCGACGACCCCTTCCAGATTGGCGGGGTGCAGACCGATGGACGGCTCGTCCAGCACATACAGCACACCCGTGGTGCGGTTGCGCACCGCGCGGGCGAGCTGCATACGCTGGCGCTCGCCCGTGGAGAGGGTGGAGGCTTCGCGGTCGAGGGTGAGATAGGAGAGTCCGAGGTCCGTCAGGCGTTTGGCCGTGTGGCGGAAGGAATCGCAGATGCTTTTTGCCATCTCGCGCATCTCCTCCGGAAGCGAGGCGGGAACCCCGTCGACCCACGCGACCAGCTCCGCGAGAGTCATCCGGCAGGCGTCGGCGAGCGATATGCCGCGCAGTTTGGGCGCGCGGGCGGCGGCGGAGAGGCGGGTGCCGTCGCACTCGGGGCAGGGGGAGATTTTCAGAAACCGCTCCACCCGCTTCATGCCCTTTTCGTCTTTGACTTTGGAGAGCGCGTTCTCCACGGTGTAGGTGGCGTTGAAATAGGTGAAATCCATGTCCCCCACCGCGCCGCTCGTCTTGTTCTGATAGATGATGTTCTTCTTGACCGCGGGGCCGTGAAACACGATATCCCGCTCTTTCGGCGTCAGCTCGCGAAAGGGGACGTCGGTGCGCACCCCCATCTCGCGGGCGATATCCTTCATCAGCGACCACATCAGCGTCTGCCAGGGCGCCACCGCGCCCTCGTCGATCGTCAGGCTCTCGTCCGGAACCAGTGTCGCTTCGTCCACGGTGCGCACCGTCCCCGTGCCGTCGCAGCGGGGGCAGGCTCCGGTGCTGTTGAACGAGAGCTCTTCGGCACCTGGGGCGTAAAATCCCGCGCCGCACACGGGGCAGACGAGCTCACGGTCCGCCGCCACGTTTATTGAGGGAGGCACTTCGTGCCCGTTCGGACACCGGTGGGAGGCGAGACGGGAGAACATCAGGCGCAGATGGTTGAGAAGCTCCGATCCCGTGCCGAAGGTGGAGCGGATGCCGGGCACGCCAGGGCGCTGGCGCAGCGCGAGGGACGCAGGGACGTACCGCACCTCGTCCACATCCGCCTTTTGCGCCTGGGTCATCCTCCGCCGGGTGTAGGTGGAGAGCGATTCCAGATAGCGCCGGGAGCCCTCCGCGTACAGCACCCCGAGCGCCAACGAGGATTTGCCCGAGCCGGAAACCCCGGCGATCCCCACAATGCGGTTCAGCGGGATATCCACGTCGATATTTTTCAGATTGTGCACCCGCGCCCCGCGGATTTCTATGCGGGAGGGGGCGGGCGGCGTATCGTTCTTCACGGCGGTCCCTCCTTTGCGAAACCGTTCTCTTACAGTATAAGGCCGCCGAGGGGCGGAGTCAAGCCTGCCACGACACAAGGGGAGAGCGGATGTGGGAAAAATATAAAAAAGTTCCCAACAGAAGGAGTTTGTGACTTATCACGGTGGATATTCCGGGAAATTTTGCTCTATTTTCAGAGAACAGGGGCGGCGGGAAAACCGGACGCTCTGCGAAGAGAGGATGAAAGGCAAAAACGACCGGAAAGAAAAAACCGTTATCATCGTATCCGTCGCGGCGGGTCAAGAAGGTTCGTGAAGAGGAGATGCCGCTGCGCGACAAAGGGCTTTGCCGCGCAGTATTTTCGAGTTTTTTTCACTTTGTGCGCTTTACAGAAAAAAAACTTCGTGATAAAATAGGAATAAAGACTATCGGCCGGGGGATGCGCGGCCGGAAAAAATGCGAGATAGGCCACTATTTTAAAGGGAGGAATAGCAGAGTATGGCAAGAAAATTCAAGACGATGGACGGCAACAACGCGGCGGCGCACGTATCCTATGCGTTTACGGATGTCGCCGCCATCTATCCCATCACGCCGTCGTCCGTGATGGCGGAGGTGACCGACGTCTGGGCGTCTCAGGGAAAGAAGAACCTGTTCGGCCGCCCCGTCAAGCTCGCGGAGATGCAGTCGGAGGGAGGCGCCGCGGGCGCGGTGCACGGCTCGCTGGAGGCGGGAGCGCTCACCACCACCTACACGGCGTCGCAGGGGCTTTTGCTGATGATTCCGAATATGTATAAAATCGCCGGCGAGCTGCTGCCCAACGTGATTCATGTCTCCGCCAGGGCGCTCGCGTCTCACGCACTCTCCATTTTCGGCGACCATTCGGACGTGTACGCCTGCCGCCAGACGGGCTACGCGATGCTCTGCTCCTCGAGCGTGCAGGAAGTGATGGATCTCGGTGCGGTGGCGCACCTCTCCACCATCAAGGGCAGGGTGCCGTTCCTGCATTTCTTCGACGGTTTCCGCACCTCGCACGAGATTCAGAAGATTCAGGTGTGGGATGACGACGACCTGCGCGATCTGGTGGATATGGACGCGGTGCAGGCGTTCCGCGACCGCGCGCTCAACCCGGAGCACCCGGTACAGCGCGGCACCGCGCAGAACCCGGATATTTTCTTCCAGTCCCGCGAGGCGTGCAACACCTATTACGACGCCATGCCGGGCGTGGTGGAAGACTACATGAACCGCATCAACCGAAAAATCGGCACCAAATACAAACTCTTCAACTACTACGGCGCGCGGGACGCGAAACACGTGATCATCGCGATGGGCTCGGTCAACGAGACCATCGAGGAAGTGGTGGATTACCTCAACGCGGCGGGTGAAAAAGTGGGTGCGATTAAGGTCCACCTGTACCGGCCGTTCTCCGCGAGGCACCTGATCTCAGCGCTCCCCGCCTCGGTGGAGAAGATCAGTGTGCTCGACCGCACCAAGGAACCCGGCTCGATCGGCGAGCCGCTGTATCTCGATGTGGTGGCGGCTCTCGCAAATTCCAAGTTCGCGGGGATTCCGGTGTACAGCGGGCGGTATGGGCTCGGCTCCAAGGATACCACTCCGGGACAGATCGTGGCGGTCTACCGCAATATGCAGTCCGGGCGGCCCAAGAAGCGCTTTACCGTGGGCATCGAGGACGACGTGACCGGGCTCTCGCTAAAGGTGAAAGAGGACCCGGACACCACGCCGAGAGGCACCCGCTCCTGCAAATTCTGGGGGCTCGGCTCCGACGGCACGGTGGGCGCGAACAAGAACTCCATCAAAATCATCGGCGACCACACCCATCTCTACGCGCAAGGTTATTTTTCCTACGATTCCAAGAAATCGGGCGGTATCACCGTCTCGCACCTGCGCTTCGGAAGAAAGCCGATCAAATCCACCTATCTCATCAACAAAGCGGATTTTGTCGCCTGCCACAACCCCTCGTATGTGGACAAATACGATATGGTCAGCGACATCAAGCCGGGCGGCACTTTCCTGCTCAACTGCTCATGGAGCGACGAGGAGCTGGATGCCCATCTGCCCGCCGAGATGAAGCGCACCATCGCGAAAAACAACATCCAGTTCTACACGCTGGACGCGACCCACATCGCGAAGGATCTGGGGCTGGGCAACCGCACCAACACCCTGCTTCAGGCGGCGTTCTTCAAGCTTGCGAAAGTGATTCCCACGGCGGACGCCGTACAGTATATGAAAGATGCCGCCACCCGCTCCTATTCCCGAAAGGGCGAGGCCGTGGTCAGGATGAACCACGACGCGATTGAGAAAGGCGTTAAAGAAGTGCGCAAGGTCCGCGTTCCCGGAGAGTGGGCCAAGGCGACCGGACCCGTCTTTGAGCACGCCGCTTCGGGCGGGCGGGAAGAGATACGCGAGTACATCGACCGCGTCCTCACCCCGGTCAACGCCCAAAAGGGCGATACCCTGCCGGTATCCGCCTTTGCCGGTTCGGCGGACGGCACCGTGCCGCCCGGCTCCGCCGCCTTTGAGAAGCGCGGTATCGCCGTGGACGTGCCGGTGTGGACGAAAGAGAACTGCATTCAGTGCAATTTCTGCTCGATGGTCTGCCCGCACGCCGCCATTCGCCCGGTGATTCTGAACGCCGAGGAGGCGGCGGCGGCACCTGTGTCGCAGGAGCACAAGCCGGCGACCGGCCTGCCCGGCATGGAATTCGCGATGACCGTATCGGTGCTCGACTGCACGGGATGCGGCTCCTGCGCGAACGTCTGCCCGGGAATGAAGGGCAATAAAGCGCTCACGATGAAGCCGCTGGAAACCCAGCTCGACAAGGAGGACGGCTTCCTCTACGGCATTTCGCTGCCGGAGAAAAAAGAAGTTTCCGAGAAATTCAGGGAGACCACCGTGAAGGGAAGCCAGTTCAAGCAGCCGCTGCTTGAGTTCTCCGGCGCCTGCGCAGGCTGCGGCGAGACTCCGTACGCGAAGCTCGCCACCCAGCTTTTCGGGGACAGGATGTATATCGCGAACGCGACGGGATGTTCCTCCATCTGGGGCGGCTCCGCCCCCTCCACGCCGTACACGGTGAACAAGGAGGGCAAAGGTCCCGCCTGGGCCAATTCGCTGTTTGAGGACAACGCGGAGTACGGCTACGGGATGTTCCTCGGGGTGACTGCCCGCAGGGCGCGGCTCGCCGATCTGATGCAGACCTTTGCAAACGACGAGCGCACCGAAAAATTCGGCCTCAAAGATGCCGCCACGCAGTGGCTCGCCGCCAAAGACGACGCCGCCGCCTCCAAAGAGGCATCCGCCGCCGCGGTGCAGGCGCTGGAAAAGGCGCAGGCATCCTGCACCTGCGAGCTGAAGCCGCTCATCGACGAGGCGCTGAGGGCGAAGGATATGCTGGTGAAGAAATCCTTCTGGATGTTCGGCGGCGACGGATGGTCGTACGACATCGGGTTCGGCGGGCTCGACCATGTGCTCGCGTCCGGCGAGGATGTGAACGTGCTGGTGTTCGACACCGAGGTGTACTCCAACACCGGCGGGCAGGCCTCCAAGGCGACTCCGACCGGTTCGGTGGCGCAGTTTGCGGCGGCCGGCAAATCGGTGAAGAAGAAAGACCTCGGCGGTATCGCGATGAGCTACGGCTATGTGTACGTCGCACAGGTCGCGATGGGCGCCGATATGAACCAGTGCCTCAAGGCGTTCCACGAGGCGGAGAGCTATCACGGCCCGTCGCTCATCATCTGTTACGCCCCCTGCATTAACCACGGCATCAAGGGCGGCATGGGTATCTCCATGACCGAGGAGAAAAAGGCGGTGGAGGCCGGCTACTGGCACCTGTATCGTTTTGACCCGCGCAAGGAGAATGCGTTTACGCTGGACAGCAAGGAACCCGCCTCCCCCTACCGCGATTTCATCATGGGTGAAGTGCGCTACAACTCGCTGACCCGCTCTTTCCCGGAGCGCGCGGAGACGCTGTTCGCGCAGGCGGAGGAGAACGCCAAGGACCGCTACGACCATCTGGTGCGGCTCGGGGAGCTTTATTCGCGCTCCAAGTGATGCCGCCACTTATCGGATAACACACGGGAACCGCCCCGCCCGAAAGATCGGGCGGGGCGGAAAAATATCGGAAATTGAGGCAAAGCGGGGGAGACGCGTGAATTTCCTGGTGATATGTACCGGCAATACCTGCCGCAGCCCGATGGCGGAGGGATTGCTTCGCAGGCGGCTTGTGCGGGGCGACGCGGTGCGCAGCGCCGGTATCGCGGTGGGCGAGCGGGAGGCGAGCGCGAACGCCGTGGAGGCGATGCGGGAGGTCGGAGTGGACATCTCCGCTC
>CAZGXK010000002.1:303-3269 GCA_964529775.1 uncultured Eubacteriales bacterium | reverse complement strand
AGCACGTCGCGGTGCTGCGGGTGCCCGACCCGTACGGCGGGGATCTCCCCCTTTACCGCGCCACCCGCGACGCTCTGGAGCTGGCGCTGCGACAGTGGCTCATGGCGGTGTTTCCCCCGGTGCGGGCGGTGCCTCTGGAGCAGGGGCATATCCCGGCGCTCGCCGAGATAGAAAGGGAGTGTTTCTCCGAGCCGTGGAGCGGAAACGCTCTCTCGGAGGAACTCGACAATCCCGCCGCCTGTTTTCTCACGGCGGTTTCCCCCCTCGGAGAGCCGATGGGGTATCTGGGGCTGCACATCGCCTCGGACGAGGGCATGATCGCGGATCTCGCGGTCTCTTCTGCCCATCGGAGGAGGGGGGTCGGCAGCGCGCTGCTCGACAGGGCGAAGGGTATCGCCGCCGAGCGTGGGCTTGCGCGTCTCACTCTGGAAGTGCGCCCCTCCAACGAGGCGGCGGTTGCGCTCTATCGCAGGGAGGGCTTTGCCCTCGTGGGGATCCGGCCGGGCGTTTACAGTCGCCCGACCGAGGACGCCGCCGTTTACGCTTGGATCCCGCGCGGGGAGAGAACGCCATGATCGTGCTGGGCATTGAATCCTCCTGCGACGAGACGGCGGCCGCTGTGGCGGAGGACGGAAGGCGCGTGCTCTCGAACGTGGTGGCGAGCCAGGTGGAGGAGCACCGCCTGTACGGCGGCGTGGTGCCGGAAATCGCCTCAAGGCGGCACGTGGAGGCGATTTCCGGGGTGACCGAGCAGGCGCTGAGCGAGGCATCGCTCACCCTGAAACAGGTGGACGCGGTGGCGGTGACCGCCTATCCCGGGCTGATCGGCGCTCTGCTGGTGGGGGTGAATTTCGCGAAGGGGATTTCCCTCGCGAGCGGCAAACCTCTGGTGGCCGTCCACCATCTGCGCGGACACATCGCCGCGAACTATCTTGTCCACCCGGACCTTGAACCGCCGTTTCTGTGCCTGGTGGTCTCGGGCGGGCACACCCATCTGCTGTACGCGGAAGACCAAACCCGTTTTCGGCTGCTCGGGCGCACACGGGACGACGCGGCGGGAGAGTGCTTGGACAAGTGCGCCCGCGCGATGGGGATGCCGTACCCCGGCGGCATGGCGCTTGACGAGCGGGCGGAAAAGGGGGATCCCTCCGCCTTCGTCCTGCCGCACCCGAGCGCCGAGGGGCTGGATTTCAGTTTTTCCGGTCTGAAGACCGCGGTGCTCAACCGCCTGAACCGCGCGTCGCAAAAGGGAGAGACAATCTGTATTGAGGATATGTGCGCCTCGCTGCGCCGAACGGTGGCGGACATCCTCGTCTCCCGTACCGTGCGGGCGGCGGAGCAGACGGGGGCGGACAAAGTGGTGATGGCGGGGGGCGTGTGCGCCAACCGCGAGCTGCGCCGTCGTATGCGGGAGGCGTGCGGGGAGAAGGCTTTGAGGCTCTATATGCCGCCCGTCCCGCTGTGCGGAGACAACGCCGCCATGATCGCATCTCAGGGGTATTTTGAGGCGATGGCGGGGAATTTTGCCGATATGAGGCTCAACGCGGTCGCGAGCGGGCGAGGGGAGTTGGACATCGGTGACTCTCACATTTGAAGAGCTGAGCCCATGGGTGAAAACGCAGGGCAAACTGCGGCGAAACGGGGCGGTGCTGGAGATGGACGCCAGCACTGCCGGCTTCGAATTCTACTTTGAGGGGGAGGGCGACGTGACGCTGCACGCGCGTCTCTTCGCAAACTACACCACCTATCTGTTTCTCTCCGTGACCGTGGACGGCCGTCTCTCCCGCGTGAAGGCCGATGCCCTGTGTCACAGGACTTTTGTCCCCCGGGACATTCCGCTCGCGGCGGGCCTTCGGCGAGGTGTGCACCACATCGAGGTTTACCGCCAGACGGAGGCGTGCAGTGCGCTGCTCGACGCGGATTCCCTCACGCTGAGCGGCAGGATGCTCCCCCCTCCTCCCCCCGACAGGATCGCGGTCGAGGTGGTGGGGGATTCCATCTCCGGCGGTTCAAGCGCCCTGTGGGGTTCGGGAGAAGTGGAGGTCACCGGACAAAACGACAACCCGGATGCCCCCGATTTTCAGGACGGCACACGCTCGTATGCGTATCTCGCGGGGAAATCGCTGGGCGCCGACGTGCGCGTCACCCAGACGAGCGGGTACGGCTGTGTGAACGGCTGGAACAGAGACGGCAGGGTGAATTTGCAGGCGATGTTCCCGTACACCAGTTACTGGCGCGGACATGAGACGGAGGACGATCTCTACCCCTTTGACCCTCCGGCGGAGATCGTGGTGATCAACCTCGGTGTCAACGACGCGACGGCTGCCGAAGTCAACGGCATGAGCGACGGCGATTTTGAGGCGGGGGCGGAGAATCTGGTTCGCATGGCGCGGGAAAAAAATCCGGGATGCCGCCTGGTATGGTGCACCGGCATGATGGGGGTGTATTATCCCGACATCCTGCGCCGGGTTCTCGGGCGAAACGGCGGGGAGGCCGAGGGGCTTTATTATCTGGAGCTGCCGCGCGGACAGAGCGGAGGCGGCGGGCACCCGAACGTCACCGAGCACGCGTCCGCCGCCGCCGTGCTGCGGGATTTTTTGCTGAGGCATTGCCTGCCGCGGGGTTATCTCGATACGTTTGCGGACAGACGGGAGCTGCAGGCATCGCTCACACGGGCGGAGGCCCGCACCGGGACGGGCGCCGCGCTGCGGGACGCGATGTTCTGGGCACGCTGCGAGCTCGCGGTGGGAACCTCCGATGCATCCCGCCTGGGACTGCGGCGGGAGAGGCTGGAGGCCGCAATGGCCCGGTGAGACAACAGGGCGGTGATGGTATGAAAGTGGCGGTGATCGGCTCTCGGGGGCTGCGGGTGTCCGATCTCGAAAAATACCTGCCGGAGGAGACCACCGAGATCGTCTCGGGCGGTGCCCGTGGGGTGGACCGCTGCGCCGCGCGGTATGCTCGTG
>CAZGXK010000002.1:0-293 GCA_964529775.1 uncultured Eubacteriales bacterium | reverse complement strand
TCGTGCCCACGGCATTAAACTCACCGAGTTCCTGCCGCAGTACGACCTCTACGGACACTCCGCTCCCCTGCGGCGCAACATCCAGATCATCGAGTACGCGGATCTTGTGCTCGCGTTTTGGGACGGCAAGTCGCGCGGGACGCTGTTCGTGATCGACCAGAGCCGAAAGCGCGGCAAACCGGTGCGGGTGTTTCGGTTGACGGATTCTGCGGCGGAGTAGAGAAAATCGGCGAAAAGAAGCGGCCGCGCGGGAGGGTGACCTCTCGCGCGGCCGTCTGCCACCGGCACTTATT
>CAZGXK010000001.1:53917-56678 GCA_964529775.1 uncultured Eubacteriales bacterium | reverse complement strand
AGCTCGTCGGGCTCATAACCCGAAGGTCGATAGTTCGAGTCTATCCCCCGCAACCATGGTCGGCTGCCATCACCAGCCCAAAACCCGGCGCCTCTCGGTTGCCGGGTTTTGCCGTATCCGCCGTGTCCCCATCGTCCCAGTGAACAGGAGAGAAGCGTATGCTCAAACCGCTCGCCCCCAAAACCTTAGAAAGGCGCTATGCGCAGCTCGGCCTCCCTCAGAGCGCCGTGGAGCTGGTGCATAAGGTTTTGGCCTGCTTTGCCCATCTGTACGGCGTCATCTCCGTCGGCGAGGCGTGGGATCTTTTCCGGGAGTACGAGGGCCTCATCATCCATAAAAAAGATTTCATCGCCGTCTGCGAGATCGTGCGCCGCGAGCCCGGCCTTCCCTACGCCATCTACGGCCTCAGGGAGGTCTACACCGGCGAGACGTCCGAGGCCCCGCAGGATGATCTGATCATCCACAATCTCCTGGTCGGCATAGGCTACGGCCGCTTTTCCCGCGTGTACGCCACGGCGGAAAGGCGGAAAAATTACGTCTGGTATCTTCCGCCCAAAGAGGAGCTGGCCTCGTTTGAGGAAGACCCTTTTTACCGCTCGCCGGCGGGCCGGAAGATGAAGCGCATGATCGAAAACCTGCGCAGCAGCGGCAGGTCGTCCGAAAATTACGGCCTGCCCTCACAGGAGCTGCGCGATCTCGAGGGCCGCTCCCTCGCGGGCAGAAAATTGTCGGACGTCGTCTTTTTCACCCCGATGGAGGCGTGGGAAATCGGCTACGCCAAGGCTCAGGCCAAAAAAGACCGCCTCACTAAGGCGTACCGCATCCCGGCGTCCGAGAAAATCCTCAACGAGATCGAGAAAAATATTCTCAGCGGCCCCCTCTCGTCCCGCACCTCCCCCGCCGACGAGATAAGCCGCCTCTTCACAATGCTGACGATGCAGTGCGGCGTGGAACTCACCGACAGACAGAGCAGCACCTTCGTCCAGCTGTATACCGATTTGAGCAACAGCAGCCATCTGTGGATCAACGCCGGCTGGACGCCCGAAGATCTCTTCCGGAAAATGCCCCGCGGCAATGTCCCCGTTATCTCTTTCGGCCCCAATATGCAGCGGATGTTTTCATCGGGCGAGATGAGCCGCGCGGAAGTCGAAGAGGCTCTGCGAAAGCAGGGCTTTCAGGTGGACGGGGATGAGTGAGAGCGAAGCGGCATGAACGCCCGGGAGGAATGGCGGCGGCAGGTGGAGCGGAGCATCTGGAAGACCTACCGCGAACGCCTTTGGAATCCGTTTATCGGGGCCATCCAGCGGTACCGCCTGATCGCCCCCGGGGACCGCGTCGCCGTGTGCGTGTCGGGGGGAAAGGATTCCATGCTCATGGGGGTTCTTTTCCGCCTGCTGCGGCAGGTGAGCGATGTCCCCTTTGAGACGGAATACCTGCTCATGGACCCGGGCTTCACCCCACAGGTGCTGCAGGGCATCGAGCGCAACGCCGCCCTTCTGGAGCTGCCGCTGCATATTTTCCAGACCAATATCTTCCGGGTTGCCGAAAAGGCGGAGCGCTCCCCCTGCTATCTCTGCGCCAGAATGCGCAGGGGCTCTCTCTACCGCGAGGCGCAGCGCCTCGGCTGCGGCAAAATCGCCCTTGGGCATCACCTGAACGACGTCATCGAGACCACGCTGATGGGGATGTGCTATTCCTCCCAGCTTCAGGCGATGCTCCCCAAGCTGCACAGCCGCCATTTCGAGGGGATGACGCTCATCCGCCCTCTCTACGCCGTGCGCGAGAGGGACATCGTCGCCTGGGGCAAAGCGCACGGGCTCACCTTCGCCGGGTGCTCCTGCCGCTTTACCGAGCGGGCGGAAGAGGACGCGGGCCTGTCCAAGCGCCGGGAGATCAAGGAATGGATCGCCGCCATGCAAAAGCAAAATCCGAATATCGAAAACAGCCTCTTTCACGCGATTCACGCGGTCTGCCTGGATACCTTCCCCGGCTACAAATCTCAGGGGGAGCGGCATTCCTTTCTGGAGGCCTTTGAAGAGAGCGAAACCCCCGGCGCCGAATAAACCGGTGCCCGGGGTTCTTTTTTTTGCGTCAGAACGCCGATTTTTCGGCGAGATAACCGGCGAGGCCGTCCTCGGGGACGCGCTCCTGGAGCATGGTATCGCGGTCGCGCACGGTCACGCAGCCGTCCTGCGGGCTGTCGAAATCGTAGGTCACGCAGTAGGGCGTCCCAATCTCATCCTGCCTGCGGTAGCGCTTGCCGATCGACCCCGCGTCGTCGTAGTCCGCCATAAAGAGCGAGGAAAGCCGCCGGTGCAGCGCTCTGGCGGGTTCCGCGAGCTTTTTGGAGAGCGGCAGCACCGCCGCCTTGTACGGCGCCAGCGCCGGGTGCAGGTGCAGCACCGTGCGGGTGTCGTTGTCCCCCACCGCCTCCTCGTCGTAGGCGTCGCACAGAAACGCCAGCAGCACCCGGTCCGCCCCCAGAGACGGCTCGATGACATAGGGGATAAAGTGCCGGTTCGTCTCGGCGTCGAAGGTGTCCAGCCGCACGCCGGACTGATCGCTGTGACGGGTGAGATCGTAATCGGTGCGGTCGGCGATTCCCCACAGCTCCCCCCAGCCGAACGGGAAGAGAAATTCAAAATCGGTGGTCGCCTTGGAATAGTGAGAGAGCTCTTTCGCCTCGTGGTCGCGCAGACGGAGATTGTCCTCCCTCAGCCCCAGAGAGAGCAGCCACTGCCGGCAAAAATCCTTCCAGTAG
>CAZGXK010000001.1:0-53907 GCA_964529775.1 uncultured Eubacteriales bacterium | reverse complement strand
TAGGCAAACCACTCCAGATCCGTGTCCGGCTCGCAGAAGAACTCCAGCTCCATCTGCTCGAATTCGCGGGTTCGGAAAATAAAGTTGCCGGGAGTGATCTCGTTGCGGAAACTCTTGCCGATTTGCGCCACGCCGAAGGGGAGCTTGCGGCGGGTGGTGCGCTGGATGTTCGCAAAATTCACGAAGATGCCCTGCGCCGTCTCCGGGCGCAGATACAGCTCGCTCTTCGCATCCTCGGTCACGCCCTGATAGGTTCGGAACATGAGGTTGAAGGTGCGTATCTCGGTAAAATCGTGCGCCCCGCAGACGGGGCAGTCGATGGGGAGCTCGTCGATATACGCCTTCATCCGCTCAAAGCTCCATCCGGCGGGGATAACGCCCGTGTCCTCGATGAGCTTGTCCGCACGGTGGCGGGTCTTGCAGCTTTTGCAGTCCATCAGCGGGTCGGAAAAGTTGCCCACGTGCCCCGATGCGACCCAGACCTGCGGGTTCATCAGGATGGCGCTGTCCAGCCCCACGTTGTAGGGGTTCTCCTTGACAAACTTTTTCCACCACGCCCTTTTGACGTTGTTCTTCAGCTCCACGCCGAGCGGGCCGTAATCCCAGGCGTTGGCCAGCCCCCCGTAAATATCCGATCCGGGGTACACAAACCCGCGCGCCTTGCACAGCGAGACGATGGTCTCCATGGATTTTTCCGTATTGTTCATCCTCTGTTCCCCCGCTCCCGCGAAGGTACGCCCTTCGCGCCGGTTTTTTGCCCTGCCGCCCTCGTGCGGATTCTCCGCCGGTTGCTCCGAAAACCGGGGCGTTTCTTCGCCGCGGCCTTGGGTTTCGTCCGGCGAAACCTCCGCCCCGCGCGGCCGCCTTGGACGGATGTGCCTTAAAAAAACCGAACCCATCACCGCCGGGTGAGAAGTCCGGATGTTGTCCGGCACCGTGCGGGAAAGCGACCCCGCACGGTGCCGTCTCACGAAAAGTGGTGATCCATCGGGGATTCGAACCCCGGACACCCTGATTAAAAGTCAGGTGCTCTGCCGACTGAGCTAATGGATCGTTGCCCACTTATTATAGCGGACGGGCCCGCCTTTGTCAAGAGAAAATTTGCCGTAGGCTCCGTTTTGCGGGCATCCCCCGTCTCATCCGAGGTGCGCGCGCGGCGAGAACAGAATTTCCGCCCCCAAAAACCGCAGCGGCATCCCGCTCTGAAGCCGCACGCCCGCGCGGTGGCACAGAGGCATTTCCGGGAGGACCACCGTGTGCCTCCCCCGCAGCGCGAAGGTCTGCGGCTCCCGCTCCCGCCCGTCGGTTATCGGGGTCGCCGTCGCCCCTTCGCACTCCCCCTCCAGCGCGACCGACGTCACGCGCGCCGTCTGCGAGCGGGAACCGAGGGGCATCTCGCGCGTCTCCACACAGGCGACCACCCGGCTGGTCTCCCCCGCTTCGCCGGGGATCTCGTCGCGCAGCTCGCCTCCCTCCCCGAAAAGAGGTTCCCCCGCCGCGTAGACGGCGAGCGTCCCCTCCCGGATGAGGCCGAGAGTCACCTCGCTGCCGGGCAGCAGAAAAGCGTTTTCGCACCCGTCCGGCAGCGTCCATTCCACCCACGTCAGGTGTTCTTCCAGCGTTTTCTGCCGGTAGTAGTACGAGAGATTCCGAAAGGCGAGATCGGAGGTCTTCAACAGATAGATTCGCCCCGCCACCGCCAGCGCGTACCCTTCCGGAGCGGACCGCGCGCTCGCCGCCCTCCTCTCCGAAACGCCGCTGCGCCCGAGAATCGCGGGGGCGATGTTTTCCCCCACGTCCACCACGTTGCGGTTGCTGTGCGCGCTGGCCGTCACCAGCGCGTGCACCCGGGCGTCGGAGGTCATCCAGACCAGCTTCCCCTCGCACAGCGCGACCGTGTCCGGGCAGTCGCACCCGACCGACGGGGAGACGGTGCGGGTGGAGAGCGCAATGCCCCGCGCCTGCCTGTCCCGCTCCCCGGAACCGGCGGTCTCGCGGTCGGCGTAGGTCAGACAGTGGGTGGAGCCTCTCTTGAAAACCGCCAGCATATCCGATTGCCTGCCGAAAGCGGTGACGGGTTCCCCCGCCTGCCCCACGGCGCGCACGCCGCTCTCGGCAAAATACCCGGGATCGTCCGTCTCGCTCCACCGCACGGCGGCGGGCTGCCCCCGGTAGCCGCCGAGGAACAGCCTCGCCCCGCCGTTCTGACCGGGCAGCCACATCCCGAAGCCCGGGGGATCTGCGTCCTCCGCCTCATAGCCCGCCTCGATGCACAGGTTGTTTTCCCCTCCCGCCGGCAGCGAAAAATGGGTGACCGCATAACCCTTTTCCCGCACCAGACGGATTTCGCCCCCCAGCGTCTTTTCGCCCCTCTGCAGAATCACGGGCCCCTCGCTCCCCGCCGGGAACACCGCCGTGTACTCCCCGTCCTCGGCGAAGTAGGTCAGCTTCACCTCCTCGCTCTGCGGGACGGGAGTCGGCAGCACCATCACCTCAAAGAGGTTTTCCCCGTCCCCCGTGGTCGTGAAGAGGCAGCGGTAGCGCGGGCAGTAGCGGTTGAGCGCCTGCGCCATCTCCCCCCGCGGGGGGAGATGCCCGTCCGCCGGTACGCCCTGCTCCCGCTCGCCGTAGGGCCTCGCGTTCACGAGCACCGTCGGGACGGTGAGTCTTTCCCCCGGCATCGGCAAAAGCTCGCCATCCCCCGGCACATAGACGCGCCGCCCGGTGAAGAACAAAAACGGCTCCTCCACCCCCGGCACCGCCGCGCCGCCGTCGCACCCCGCGAGCGTGTACGCCCCGAGCGCCCGCCCGTCCCCGGCGATAACCCGCAGCGTCACCCCGACGCCGGTGCGAAAGAGCATCACCGATGCCGCCTCTCCCTCGAAAGAGATGCCGCCGCGCACCGAGAGAAGCTCTCCCCCGCACCCGTCCGCCGTCCCCCGCGCGCGAAAGCACGGGCGGCTCACCAGCGTCTCCCCGCAATAGCAGACGTTTTGCGCCTCGGCGAGCTGACCGCTGCCGATCTCCCCGCGCGGCACCCCCTTGCGCGCCCCGCCGGTGAGCGCCGGAGTGGCGGTGCCGGCCCGCAACCCCCGTTTCATCGCCGGAAACCGCATGATCTCCCTCCTCACATCCCGCCGCGCGGCATCACGTCCAGACGGCTTTCCCCGCCCCGCATCCGCGCGCGTTTTTGATTGTAGAGGGAGGCAAACAGCGCCTGGCTGTCCGCGTCCCCCAGATTCTGCGAGAGCAGCATCGCCACGCCGTACGGCATCACGTCCTCAACCAGCCTTCCCGTCAGCGGCAGCGGGTCGGACAGCTCCGAGAGAGGGGAAAAATCTCCCTCCCGGGTGCCGTACCACAGGTCGCTCACCACCTGATTGATGATCGCCAGCGCCGTCTCCTCCCCGCCGTCCATCCTCCGGATATCCGCGTAGTGGAGCAGCCGCAGCGCCCGGTTCCACAGCTCTTCCCCCGTCTTCACCGTTTGGCCTCCCCGCCGTCCAATTCCGGCAGCCCCGCAAGGCTCGTCAGCAGGCTCAGAATCCCCGCGAGCAGCGACGCCGAAACCACCGCAAGCCAGTCGACCGATTCCAGCAGCACCGCCGTGCCGACGCTCGCCGCCGCCGTCTGCGCCACCGTTTTGATCGCGCGGATTCCCGCCGCCCTCAGCCACGCCCCGATCTCTTTGCGCATCATTTCTCCCCCTTTTCCCGTCACCGCACCAGCATCCCCAGCGCGGTGCACACCGCCCCGGAAGCGATCGCCCCCAAGACGGCGGCCGCCACCGCGTCCGCGCGCCTGGCCGGTTTTTCCGTCAGCGCGTCCACCGCCCGCCGGATAGAGCGGACGTCCTCCCGCAAATTTGCCACAAGGCTCTCGGTCACCGCGGCCGTGCGCGACAGCTCCTGCAGCGTCTGCATCTGCTCCTCCACCGCCGTCAGCCGCCTCTCGTTCTCCCGGGAGAGTGTCAGCGCCTCATGTGTCGCCGCCATCATCACACCCCCAGCATCGCTTTCCACGTCTTTATCCCCGCAATCCCGTCGATGACCAGTCCCTTTTGCTTTTGGAACTCGCGCACGGCGGCCGCCGTGTGTGCGCCGAAAATCCCGTCCGCGCCGCACGGCAGACCGATTTTCGCCTCCATGCAGACCTGCTGCGCCAGCCGCACTCTCTCTCCCCGGCTCCCGCTCGCCACCGCGTGCCTCGCGGCGCCCTCGGTCTCGCGTTCCCAGACGCCGTCCGCGCCGTAGACCGGCAGGGGGATGCCGTCCGCGAGGCAGGCGCTCTGAAAGCGTTTCACAAGATTCGCGTCCTTCGCCGCCGCGCCGTCCCCCGCGCCCTCGCGCACAATTTCCTCAAACGGAAAATATCTCCCCGGGCAGGCGGTGCTGCCGTACTCGCTGTGCCGGTGACACGCGAGCGCCCCGTATTTCCGCCTCAGCGCCCGGACAAGTTCGGCGATCGCCTGCTTTTGCGCCGGTTTCATCCGCTCCCGCTCAAAATTGCCCTCGGCGCAGATGCCGAGCTGGTCGTTCGCGCCGACGGCGTGTGCGCCCGTCCACTCTTCCGGCCGCCCGCGGTAGACCTTGCCGTCCCGCCGCACGTAAAAATGGTAGCCGATGCCCGCCCAGCCGTTTTGCAGGTGCCAGCGGTGCACGTCCTCCACGCTGCCGGTCCCCGCCGCGTGGTGCAGCACAATCCCGGCGGGCGCTTTTCCGCGCAGGGTGTGGTTGTCGCGAAAGACAAGCGCGCTCTCGAGTATCTCCATCACGTCTCTCCTCCCCGTTTTCGGTTTTTTCACTCGGTCACATAGGCGCGGATGCCCGGCTTCAGACTGTTCTTCAGAAACACGTCGTAGTACAGCCGGTAATCGAATTTCCAGGCGTCCGCCTTGATGTTCTGCTCCGGGGTAAACACCCTCACCGTCTCGCTCTTCTTCACAAGCGACGCCGCGCGCTTCGGACAGAGCAAAAATCCGATGGATTTCGCGCTCGGGTCGGGGTGGAATCCCCCCTCGTCCCCGTCCGCGCCGGAATCAAAGGTGAACGACGTCTTCATGCGCGAGGCGGGCACCGGCAGCAGCGCCACCCCGTCGAGCGATTTCACCTGCAGGTTCACGTCCCCCTTGCGAAAATCCGAGATGCCGATTTGCCTCGCGATCTCCGGGGAACTCTGCAGAGCCCGCAGGAAATCTCCGCTCACAAAGCAGACGATCTCCTCGTCAAACCCCACGTTCTCCTGCGCCTGTCCCAGAGCGGTCTGGAACATCGCATACGCCTCGGTCTGCGGGGCTCCGGTCACCGTCTGCTCCTCCGAGACGGCGTACCCACCGATTTTCGAGAGGCAGTAGGCGTCCACCTCCGGCACCACCTTGGTGCGCACAAACTCTCCCAGCACCTGACCGGCGAGCGAGGCGATGCCCGTCTCGTCGTTGTCCTCCCGGTCCAGCTGGAACGTGCGTGCGCGGTCCTGCTTAAGCTCGTACGGCTCGCTCGTGACGGTGATCGCCCCCCGCACAAAGCCGTTGTCGCGGTCGTAATCCCCCAGTCCGCTCAGCCCCATCTCCGGGATGAGCACCGTCTTCGCGCCCACAAATTTCGCGCGCAGCGGGTTGTCCTCGAAAAACCCGACGACCGCCCCGCGCTGTACCGCGCGCTCCAGTTCTCCCGACATCTCCTCGCGAAACGATAACGTGTTGATAGCCATAAGCTCTCCTCCTTCATATGTCGGCCGCGCCCCCGGCCCGCGTGACCGCGCCCTCGGGCGCGCGGCAGTTTCAAAGCCTTCTCTCACAGGGATAATCCCCGCAAAAAAGCCTCTCTGGCGCTGTCCGGTCCGCCCCGTTCGGTGGCGGAAAGCGGTCCGGTCGAAAGCGCCCTCGCCATCTCCTCCTCAAACTTCTCCTCCATCGCCCGGCGCCGCTCGTCAAACGCGAATCGGTGGTACGCGTCCAGCAGCGGAATACCGCGGGCGAGCGCGAGATTCTTCACCTGCAAAGGCACATCTTCCGGCGTCTCAAAGCGCGGCACCGCCTCTTTGAGCTCGGCAAACTCGCTCTGCCAACGGGATGCCTCCCGCTGTTTTTCGCTCATCTCGCGCGCCTTCTCCCTCTCCTCCTGCTCACGGCAGCGGGCGAGACGGCTCTGCCTGTGCATCTCGTAAAACGCCGTGCCGTCCCGCTCTCCGTACTTCTCCACGGCGTCGCTCAGCAGCGCCTTCTCGTGCCGGTCGGCGCGGTCCCGCACCCACTCGCGCACCGTGACCCCCTCGTCCTCCGCCATTTCCCGGAGCAGTTCGTACTCCGGCAGAAAATCCCTCTGCTTCATCCCGAGCTGCAGGAGAGCGGTGATCTCCTCCCGCTCGGTCCGGCGCACCGGGCGAACCTCCCCGTTGTACACCGGCAGATACCATTCCTCCTCTCCGCTTTCCTCCCGCCCGGCCTCTCCGGCCTCCCGGGGCGGATCCGCCCGCAAAGCCTCTTTCGGCGTCTCGTCCTTCGCCTTCATGCCCTGACCTCCTTGCCTTCTTTCTCCCTCAGCGTCCGCAACAGCTCCCGCTGCCCCGGCAGAGCGCACCCCGGCAGGTGGGCGATATAGTCCGCCCCGCCAATCCAGCCGCCGTCCAGCAGCTTATCCAACGCCGCCTGCATCTGAGAGCGCGCCCACAGGGGCGAGCCCGTCACCTCCACTCTCGCGCGCAGCACCAAATCGCGGTAGAGCCTGCCGTCAAACGGCCGGTACCGGCCGCCGACCCTCAGGGGCCTCGCGCCGTAGGTCATCACCCAGAACTCCGCCCAGGTGAGGGCGACGTCCCGCATAAAACGGGTGAAACGGCGCTGTACCGATTGCAGCGGCAGCGACGCCGCCTCCTGAAGCGCGAGAATCGCGGCGGCGTTTTCCGCCTTCACATCCCCGAGCGCCGCCTCGTTCGCCCCCGCGTTCGAGAGGGTGTCCCCAATCAGAGAGGCGACGGTGCGCAGCAGCCCCGAGGAGGTGTCCGGAGGGGAGACATAGCGGACGGCGCCGCCGACCTCCTCCGCCGAGCCGAACACTTTCAGCACCTGACCGGGGTCGTTGGTCACCGGCCCCTGCACCACGTCCCCGTTCACCACGGTGATCGGTGCCCCCGTCATCATGCCCGCCCACACGTTCGCGGTGAGCAGACGGTTGATCGCGATCTGGTTCGGGATGAGATGCGTCACCTCGCTCTCCCCGTAGGCGAGACCCTGTCCGCACTCCCAGCGAAACACGCTTAAGGGGTAGCGGCGAATCCCGAGATTCCACGGCTCCCTCAGCATTACCTCCCTGGTCGCCTGCGCGGCCATCACCCGCACGCCGTCCCCGCGCCCGGTTTTCCAAAGACGGGTGACCACGGTCGCCGTCCCGCCGTCCCCCGCGGGGGAAGACGGCGCGTCCGGGCGGATAGCGTCCCTCCGCGCCGGGGGCAGCCCGTATTCTTCCGCCCGCTCTCTCACCCGGGCGAGGGGAAGGCGCTGAGAGATCAGCAGGTACGGCTGCTTTTGGATGTCCTCCTGCCCGGGATCGCCCATCGTCACCTGCTCGATGTCCAGCGTCTCGCAGGCGATGTCCCCGCGCACCGGCACGGTTCGCCCGGCGTCGGCATACAACCCGGTGGGCACGTCCGAATCCCAGTAGGTGTAGAGAAACGCGGTGCCCCGGATAAACGCGTCGCGCAGCACCCTCTCGCGCATCTCGTCAAGCCCCAGTCTCTGCGCACTCGCGTCAAAATAGGCGGATAAATCCCCCAGCGCCTCCGCCACATTCCGTTCTCCCGAGCCGGAAGACGGCGTCCCGCCCCGCCCGTCCCCGTCGGGTTCCCCCTCGGCGTAATAGCTCACCCGCATCGGCGCGCCGCTCACCATCGCCGTCTTGTAGTCGCCGATCCGCTTGATCACGTTGTACCGCACCAGCGGACGCTCTCCGCCGCACTGCGCCCCGTGCCACTGATCGCCCAGGTAAAACCGCTCGTTTCGCTTCCCCTGCTCCACAAGCCCCAGCTCCCCGAGCGACGCCTTGTACCTCACCCCCTCGTCGTACTCCCGGAAAATCTCCCTCGCCCTGCCGTCCATCATCTCACCTCCTCCTGCGGCGTGCCGTCATACCGCAGGAAATTCATCATATACCGCTCTTCGCGGCTCGGCTCCCCCGGCGGGGGAACCGCCCTTTTCCGCCGCCCGCGCGCTCTCCGCGCCAGCAGCGCGCCGCCGCCCGTCAGCAAAAACATCGCCGCCAGTATCGCCACCTTCATTCGGCCTTCCTCCTTCTTTTGTCACGTCCGGCTCCCAAGCAGGTCGCGCGCGGTGATCCCGCTCTCGAAGAGCCCCGCGCTCCACTGCTCCGCCCGGCATCCTCTTTTCGCGTCGGCCATCGCGTAGCGCAGCGCGTCCATCAGGTGATTGTCGCGGTCCGCCGGCCGGTTGACGCCGGTGCCGTCCCTCTGCGTCTCCCAGGCGTAGCTCGCAAGCTCCGCTATGGTGTTGCGGCACCGGGGATGCACCACCATGTGGTATTCCCTCAGCGCCGAGATGCCGTAGAGCACGCTGTCCCGCCCCTTCGGCGCGGGGGTGATCCGCGAAATGCCCAGCCGCCTCAGTTCCTCGTTGCTCTTCGGCTCCGCGCTGTCCGCCCGGATGCGCTCCTTCTGATAGCCCTTACGCACAATCATCCGCGCAATCTCGCTGTTCACCATGCGCGCGCCCACGAACTCGTCGAAAATATACAGCCTCCTGCGCCGCCCGTCCGCCGCCGCCGCGATAAACGCCGTCGGGTCGTTGCTGTACCCGTAATCCAGCCCGTACACGCAGCGGATTTCCTCTCCGCCCTCGCCCGTGAGCAGTTCCCGCACGTCAAACGGCGCCACCTCCCAGTCGTCGTAGACAAGCCCCTCCGCCATCCCCCATTCGCCGAGCCCGGCCACCCGGTACCGACGCGGGTTTTCGCGCTCCATACGCCGGAACATCGCGCGGTCGGCGTCGTCCAGCCACTCGTTGCAGCGGTAATCGGTCGTCATCGCCAGCACGTCCGGGCTTTTCCGGTCGAAAAACCGGCCCTTCAGCCAGTGCCGCCCGCTCCACGGGTTAAAAGTCAGCGTCGTCTGCTTGAAGAGCGGCGGCGCGACCTCTCCGCGTATCGCCTCGTCCAGCGTGTCGAAATCGCTCTCGCTCGCGATCTCGTACGCCTCCTCCACCCACAGCCAGCACAAGCTGCCCGTCTCCACCGCGATGGAGGAGACCTTCAGGGGGTCGTCCAGGCCCCGGAAAGCGATGCGCTGCCCCGTCGGCCTGTAGACGAGTTCCAGAGGGTTCTCCCTGGCGCTCCACCACGCGTCCGCGCGCAAGCGGTGAATCGCCCAGCGCAGCTGGGCATAGCAGCTGTCCCGCAGGCTGCGGTAGGTCCTGCGCACCACCAGCGCGTTCGCCCCCCGCATCCGCATGATGTTCACAATCAGCCACAGCGCCGTCGTGCAGCTCTTCTTGGAGGCGCGGCCGCCCTTCACCGCGCGGTACCGCCCGCGCCACCGCCAAAACGCCCCGTAGCCCGACCCTACCGTCTCTCTCAGACTCACCGTCCGCCCGTTCATCGCACATCATCCACAATCGTCACTCCCGAACTCTCCTCTCTCGTCTTGTCCGAGAACAGTCCGCACCCCTTGCCGAGCAGTTCCGCCGCCCGAAGGCGCTCCCGCTCCCCCGTATCCCTGCCGCGCAACAGGCGGGTCAGATACCGCAGAATCTCCGTCCTGCCCGCGATGCCGGGGTCCTTGCTCCCCCCGAGCCGGCTCTCGATGTACTGCGCCACATCCTCGCGGCCCAGCACACGGGGGATGTACGTCTCCGCCGAGCGCCCGCTGAACCCGGCGGCGACCCACGCCTCGCGCGCGTCCCCCCGGCGGATAAATTCATCCGCAAATTTTTTCTGCTTGTCCGTCAATGTGCTTTTCCCCCTTTCACCCCTGTGCTCTTCCCCTGGGGCACGGGCGCGCGTTTTCGGGCATCGGAACGGCCGCCGCTTTTTGAAGCGGCCCGGCGGTGCCCTCAAAGCCGAATAGCGGGCCGTCCAGCGTCTGTGGTTTCTCCCGCCCCGGGAGCGGCCGTCCGTCGCTTTTGCCCCGAAGGCAGCACACACAGGCGTGTATCTGCCCCCACAGACGGGTCAGAATAGGTGCCTTTTCCTTATGGCGAGGGCCTCCGTGGTCCTCGGCGGTTGTCTCGCCCTCCGCGGCACACGCGTCCCAAACCGGAAAATCCTGCGGGAACACCGCGCCGATTCGCCGATCTGAAGCATCCGCGCCACGGCCCCGGCGAGGACAGGAGCGGCAGATTCTTCAAGCGCCCCGGCCGCGCCCGCGTGGCGGATGTCATCGGAAACGGGAAACGGCACCGGCATCACGAAAGCGGTCCGCTATTCCCCTTCGTCCAGCCCCAGCAGATACTTTCGCTGCGCAGGGGTCATCTCCCGCCACATCTCCTCGGCCTCCCTCGCGCAGGCGGGGCACAGCCCGTCCCTCAGCGCCGTTTCGTCCGTCATCCGCCCGCACTCCGCGCACTCCCCCTCCAGTGCGAACTCCGAGCCGCCGCACACCGGGCAGAGGGTGTCCACCGGCACCAGCACCTCCCTTCCCCGGTACGAGACCCATTCGTTCACCGTCTCCAGCTCCCAGGCTTCCAACCGTTCCCCGCAGCCTTTGCAGATCATTCTCATGCTCCCCTTTCTTTCGGTGGTGTGAGGACACCGCCGATAAAATATTCTCGATGGTCTCTCTGAAATATCCTCTTTTTTCCCCCTGCCCGCGCCTTTCGCGCCGCGGGTTCAGGGGGGCGCAAACGCCTGGGGTATGGAGCGGCCACTCCGTGTGCAGCGCCGCCTTTCCCCGTTCTCACCCAAAGGGAGTCCCGTTATCCGCGAAACTCCCATGCAAACAGCGGCCTTCCGGGCAAAGTCCGCCCGCATCGGGCACGGAGCGCTCTTCTCCCCCCTGCCCCGCGCGCTTCGGCCGCTCGGATTCCTCAAAGCACGGGGAAAGGCAAAGCCCGCGCGAATACCCCTCGCCCTCGGCTCATCGCCGCCCGGCCCGTCGCTGCTGTCCCATTTTCGGAACACTCAATCCGCGCTCCTCTTCATCAGCGGCATCCGTGCGGACTTCCCCCTTGGGTTTTCGTGCCTCTCTCTCCCATGCCGTCCCGTTTTCGGGACGCATGAAACAGACGAACCCCTCTTGTCCGCCTTCCGGGCCCCCGGATATCCTTCGGCGACCGCCCGAAGCGGAGGGAGACCGTCCTCTATAAAGAACGTTTGTTCGTCCCTTATTATACCACATTTTTCGTTTTTTGTCAAGCCCTTTTCGGAAAATTTTGCGTTTCGGTTGAAAAAGCGGGCATCATTTGCTATAATCAAAGGGACGGGAATTTTCGCACGGGGGCGGTGAATAGCATGGAGAACAGTCGGCCGATTCCCGCCCGGCTCAAAGAAGCGCGCCGGGCCGCGGGGCTGACATTCGGCGAGCTCTCCGCGCGGACAGGCTATGCCAAATCGGTGCTTCAGCGCTATGAGGCAGGCACCGTCTCGAAGATACCGGCGGACCGTCTGGAGAAGATCGCCCGCGCGCTCTGCGTCACGCCGGCGTGGCTGCTCGGCGAGGACGAGCCGACCGCGCTCTCGCTGCTGAGCGAGGCGTTCCGCTCACACGGAATTCTCAAAAAGGGGGAGGATCTCACGCAGGAGCAGCTCGACGATTACCTCTCCCGCCTCAAATCCCTGCTCGATGCCGATTGACCGATATCCCTCACCAGAGCCTCGATGATCCGCGCGGCGACGTCCGGACATCCGCCCGCGGCGTCTTCCACGGCGCGCGCAAGCACCGACAGGCGCGACCCGTCCGCTTCTCCGCCGTCCGGCACCGCGCTCTCTTTTGCCTTCTCCAAGCCGCCGCTCGCCTCCCTTAACAGAACATTTGTTCGTTATTAAGTATACCGCACTTTTCCCGCATTGTCAAGTGAAAGGAGCGAAAAACGTGAAAAAATCGGTCTCGTATCTCCTCAGCACACTGGCGGCTCTGCTCATCTCTTTTCTTTTCTACTGGTTCTCGCTGCCGCCCATCCATCTGCGCTCCCCGCTCTTCTGGCGGTTTGTGATCACGCTGCTGATCGTGTGGCTGGTGTGCTTTGAGGCGGGCAAAATTCTCCGCTTCCTGCGCGGCGTTGCCACCGGCACGGCGGACGGCACCTTCTCCTTTCACGCCCCCGACATACGCGCCCTTTTAAAGCGCGCCCCCTTCCGGGTGGCGGCCGTGGCGCTCGTGATTGTCGCGGTGCTGCTGCTGGGGGATCTGGCGGGGGCGGAGATCTTTCACGCGAACGCCTACCGCGATTTGATCACCATCAGCGAGGGCAATTTCGCCTCCGAGGTCGCCGAGCTCTCGATGTCCCAGATCCCTGTGGTGGACAAAGACATGGCGGAACAGCTCGGCCAGCGCCAGCTCGGCACCATACCGGACCTCGTCTCGCAGTTTGAGATCTCCGACGACTACACCCAAATCAACGTCAACGGCCGCCCCGTGCGGGTGACCCCTCTCGTCTACGCCGATTTCTTCAAGTGGTGGAACAACCAGTCCTCCGGCATCCCCGGCTACATCAGCGTGGATATGGCCACTCAGGAGACCACTCTGGTGCGCCTGCCGCAGGGCAGCCAGATCCGCTATTCCGAGAGCGAGCTGTTCCTGCGCAACATCTCGCGCCATCTGCGTTTCGCCTACCCCACCAAAATTTTCGGCAACGTGCTGTTTGAGGTCGACGACACCGGCACCCCCTACTGGATCGCCCCCACCATGACCTACCGCATCGCGCTGTGGAGCGGCATCGATGTGGAGGGTGCGGTACTGTGCAACGCCATCACCGGCGAATCCCAGTATTACACGCTCGCGGAAATCCCGCAGTGGGTGGACAGGGTGTTCGACGCGGACCTCATCGTGCGGCAGCTGGATTGGAACGGCCAGTTCCAGGACGGCTTCATCAACGCCTACTTCGGGCAGCGCGGCGTGCGCCTCGTCACCGAGGGATACAACTACATCGCGAACAACGACGACGTCTACCTCTACACCGGCATGACCTCCGCCACCGCGGACGAATCCAACATCGGCTTTGTGCTGGTGAATATGCGCACCAAAGAGACCCATTTCTACACCGTGCCGGGCGCGGAGGAATATTCCGCGATGGCCTCGGCCGAGGGGCAGGTGCAGCACCTCAATTATCAGGCGACCTTCCCGCTTCTGCTCAACGTGGCCGACCGGCCCACCTATTTCATGTCCCTCAAAGACGCCTCGGGGCTCGTGAAGATGTACGCCTTTGTGGATGTGCAGCGGTATCAAATCGTGGGCACCGGGGACACGGTGAGCGGGGCGAGCGTCGCCTACCGCGAGAAACTCGCCCAGTCGGAGGACATCGACGACATCTCACCGGGGGAGACGGGAACAAAAGAAGTTTCCGGCACCGTCGCCGAGATCTCCACCGCCGTCCTCGACGGCACCACCAACTACTACCTGCGTCTGCAAGACGACCCGCACATCTACCGCGCCTCCCTCTCGCTCTCGCCCGCGCTCCCCTTCGCCTCCCCAGGCGACACGGTCACCCTTCGGGTGGCGGACGCCGAGGCGTGGGAGCAGTCCCCGGACGAGCTCTGCACGGTGACGTCGATCGCCGTCGAGGAGGCGCCGCAGAGCGAGCCGGTCCAGCCGTCCGCCGCGTAGCTTCCCTCACCCTCGAAAAACACCAATCGGCGCCGGTTTTCCGGCGCCGATGGTCTTATTTTGTGAATAACGGTCCTGTCTTCCGCGCTGCGGGGTACGGCCCTTGCGCACCGCGCTCACTTCGCCGCGTCCCGGCTGCCGAGCGCCTGCTCGATCGCGCGGGCGAGCTGATCCGGGCAGGAGGTGGGGGTGCCGTCCGGCATCCTGTGCAGCCCGCAGCGGATGCCGCGCAGCCGCTCGACCACCTCCGCCGCCGGAAGCCCGACGGCCAGGCGGGAAACCCCCTGGGTGTTGCCGCTGCACCCTCCCGTAAAGCGGATATCCCGCACCACATCCTGTTTGTCCAGCTCAATCACAATCTCCCGCGAGCACACGCCCTGCGGCTGATAAGTGATCGTCATCGCACACACTCCCTCTCTTTATCGGTGAACCAGTTTTTTCTTCGTCATTTCCTTGAACGCGAGCAGCTCCGCCACCTGTTCCACGGGCGCCGAGGTGCTGCCGACGGCGCGGGTGGTGGTGCTGTACATACCGTGAAAATCCGAGCCGCCGGTCATCAGCAGACGGTGTTCCTCGGCGAAAGTCTTCAGCGCCTCCGTCTGCTCCGGCGTGTGGGAGGGATGCCACACCTCCACGCCGTCGAGCCCGAGATCGGTCAGCTCCTCGAGCAGCGCCTCGTTGCCGTACTGGTACGGGTGCGCGAGCACCGCGATGCCGCCCGCGCTGTGGATGAGTTCGAGCACGTCCCGCACGTCCGGGTACTCGATCTGCGCGCGCGCGACCCCTTTCTCGCCGAACAGCTTTTGATAGACATCCCCGTAAATACTGTCCGCATATCCCGCGTCCATCAGCGCGTGCATGATGTGCTGCTTGTAGATATTGGTGCTGCCCGCCGCCTCGCGCACGATCATCTCCGGGGTGACCGGGTAATACCGCATCACCCGCCGCACCATCTCGGTGGCGGCCTTTTTTCGCTGCTCGCCGGTGGCGCGGCAGATGCTCTCCAGCCTGTCCGGCGTGTCACACAAATAACACAGCAGGTGCGCCTTCCCCCCGCGGGGCCCGTCCGAGGCGGAAAGTTCCACCCCGTGAATGACGTTCAGCCCCTGTCTCCTGCCCAAGATGACCGCGCGGGTCGCCCCGGCGGTGGTATCGTGGTCGGTGACCGCGAGGGCGGTGATCCCCCGCCGCTTGGCCATGCCGATGAGATCCTCAATCCCCATCGAGCCGTCGGATATTTTGGTGTGACAGTGTAAATCGCAAGACACAGGAATCCCCCATACTTTCTACGTGCCGCATGGCGCGGCGCTGCCGGACACAGTCCTCCTGATTAAAGTATACCTCTCCCCCTCTCGAAAAGCAAGCGGCAAAAACGCCGAAAATCGGCTCCGTACAAGGCCTTTCCAAAAAAATTTTGTATGTTTCTCCAAAAATTCTCCTTGCCCCTATCCCGACTGGGTGAAAAAAGGCGTGTGAAAAATTTTTGGACATTTCCCGAATCCCCTCCCCATGGGGGATCAAAATCCGCCGAAAGCGGCAAGACGGCGGCGGAAAAAGCGCGCCCCGGACGGCCGCCCCGGAGGGCGAAGGTTCTCCCGCCGCGCCGCCCCGCGCGGCCCCCCGCGAAAAAAGCGGAATCCCCTTGCGCCGCGCGGGGATTTCGGGTAAAATAGACAAAAAGGGGGGAGGAACCATGGCGGTCCGCTCGGTGATCCTGCGGTGCGCCGTCGCGGCGGCGGCCGTGCTGGTCGCGGTACTGTGCGTCCTGTGCGCCCCGGGGCCGCTGCTGACGCCCGAGCACACGACAGACGCCCCCGACCCGTCCGCGCTCAGCTGGCCCGCCGATTTGAACACGGTCTCTTTCGATACGCTGCTGCTTCTCGACGGGATGAGCGAGACGCTGGCGGGGAGAGTGATCGCCTACCGCGAAGAACACGGGGGTTTTCAAAGCGTGTCGCAGCTGCGGGAGATCGAGGGCATAGGCGATACGCGCTACCGCAGGTGGAGCCCCTATTTCACGGTGACATAACCGCGCAGAGCAAAACCGCCGGCAGAAGGGTTTACGTCCCGTCTGCCGGCGGTTTTTCTCGCGCCTCCGTGCGGAGTCAGTCTCCCCCGAAGACTTTTTTTATCTTCTCAAAAAAGCTGCTGCGTTTTTGGTAATTGTGCGGGGTGGTCGTACCGTCGAACCGGCGCAGCAAATCTTTCTGTTCCGCGCTGAGGTTTTTCGGGACCTCCACCGTCACGCGGAAGATGAGATCCCCCGGACGCCTGCCCTGCACATCGGGAAAACCCTTGCCCTTGATGCGCAGCAGCTCTCCCGGCTGAGTCCCCTCCCGGACGGTGTAGGGAACCGGACCGTCGAGGGTCGGCACCTGAATCTCCGCGCCGAGCGACGCCTGCACAAAGGTCAGGGGCAAATCGCAGACGATGTCGTTGTCCCTCCGCTCGAAGAACGGGTGGGGCCGCACCGAAACCTGCACCTGCAAATCCCCGGCGGGGCCGCCGTTTTGGCCCGCGTTGCCCTTGCCGCGGATGGAGATGACCTGTCCGTCGTCGATGCCGGCGGGGATATTGACCCCCACCTTGCGGCGCACGCTGACGTGCCCGCTGCCGTGGCAGGAACCGCAGGGGTTTTGAATCACCCGCCCGCTGCCGTGGCAGCGCGGACAGACGCTCTGGCTCTGCATCACCCCAAACGGCGTGCGCTGCTGGCGCCTCACCTGCCCGCTGCCTCCGCAGTCGGGGCAGACGACGGGCGAGGTTCCCCTGGCCGCGCCGCTGCCGCCACATTCGGGACAGCTCTCCACAAGAGTGACGTCCACCTGCTTCTTACAGCCGTGGGCGGATTCCTCAAACGAGAGGATGACGCTCGCGCCCACATCCGTGCCCCGGCGCGGGGCGTTCGGGTTGGAGCGTCTGGAGCCCCCGCCGAAGAAGGAGGAGAAAACATCCCCGAGGTCGATATCCATATCCTGGAACCCGCCGTAGGCGCTGCCGCCAGCGCCGAAATTGGGGTCGACCCCCGCGTGGCCGAACTGGTCGTATCTCGCCCGCTTCTGGCTGTCGGAGAGCACCTCGTAGGCCTCGTTGATCTCCTTGAAGTGGGCCTCCGCCGACTTATCCCCCGGGTTCAGATCGGGATGGTACTGCTTGGCCAGCTTGCGGTACGCCTTCTTGATCTCGTCTTCCGACGCCCCCCGCTGTACCCCGAGCACCTCATAATAATCGCGTTTGTCCGCCATCGCGTGACTACCCTTTCCGGAACCTTAATTGTGACTGCGCCCTTGATCCTGCCGGGGGCTTTCGCGGCGGCGTTCGGCGCCGCGAAAGCCCGCTCCCTACCGGCTGGAACGCTTATTGAACGTCTCCGCTGTAATAGCCGTCGCCGCTGCCCGTCCCCTCAGGCGGCGGGGTCTGCGGAGGCTGCTGAGACTGCTCTCCCTGCTGCGCGCTCGCCTGATACGCCTTGGTGGCGACATCGCCGAAGGCCTTCATCAGCTCGTCCTTCTTGGCCTGGATCGCGCCGATATCCTCGCCCTTGAGCGCCTCCTTGAGCTCGTCGATCTTCGCCTGCACGGCGCTCTTGTCTGCCGCGTCCACCTTGTCGCCGAAATCGCTCAGCGCCTTTTCACACTGGTACACCGCCTGGTCGGCCTCGTTGCGGGTCTCCACCTGCTCGCGGCGCTTTTTGTCCTCCGCCGCGTACTGCTCCGCGTCCTTGACCGCCTTCTCCACATCCTCCTTGGACATATTCGTGTTGGACGTGATGGTGATCTTCTGCTCGCGGCCGGTCGCCATATCCTTTGCGCTCACGTTGACGATGCCGTTCGCGTCGATGTCGAAGGTGACCTCGATCTGCGGGACGCCGCGCGGCGCGGGGGCGATCCCGTCGAGGTGGAACATCCCCAGCGACTTGTTGTCCCGCGCAAATTCCCGCTCGCCCTGCAGCACGTTGATCTCCACCGAAGGCTGGTTGTCCGCCGCCGTGGAGAAGATCTGGCTCTTCTTGGTGGGGATGGTGGTGTTGCGGTCGATGATCTTCGTCATAATGCCGCCCATGGTCTCCACCCCGAGCGAAAGCGGGGTGACGTCCAGCAGCAGCAGACCCTTGACCTCGCCGCCGAGCACGCCGCCCTGAAGAGCGGCACCCATCGCCACGCACTCGTCCGGGTTGATGCCCTTGAACGGCTCCTTGCCCATCGCTTTCTTCACGGCCTCCTGCACCGCGGGTATGCGGGTAGAGCCGCCCACGAGCAGCACCTTGTCGATCTGCGAGGCCGTCAGGCCGCTGTCGGAGAGTGCCTGCTTGACCGGTCCCATCGTCATCTCGACCAGATCCGCCGTCAGCCGGTTGAAATCGGCGCGGGTGAGCGTGAGGTCCAAGTGCTTCGGGCCGTTGGCGTCCGCCGTGATGAACGGCAGGTTGATGTTGCTGCTCACCCCGCCGGAGAGCTCGATCTTGGCCTTTTCCGCCGCCTCACGCAGACGCTGCATCGCCATTTTGTCGCCCGACAGGTCGATGCCGTCGCTCTTCTTAAACTCGGCGAGCATCCAGTTCACAATCTTCTGGTCGAAATCGTCGCCGCCCAGACGGTTGTTGCCGGCCGTCGCCAGCACCTCCTGCACGCCGTCCCCCATCTCGATGATGGAGACGTCGAACGTGCCGCCGCCGAGGTCGTACACCATAATCTTCTGGTCGCTTTCCTTGTCGATGCCGTAGGCGAGCGCCGCCGCCGTCGGCTCGTTGATGATGCGCTTGACCTCCAGCCCCGCGATCTTGCCGGCGTCTTTGGTCGCCTGGCGCTGGGCGTCGGTGAAATACGCGGGCACCGTGATGACCGCCTCGGTCACCGTGTCGCCGAGATAGCTCTCCGCGTCCGCCTTCAGCTTCTGCAGAATCATCGCGGAGATTTCCTGCGGGGTATAGGATTTGCCGTCGATCGTGACCTTGTGCCCGCTGCCCATCTCGCGCTTGATGGAGGAAACGGTGCGGTCGGGATTGCTCACCGCCTGCTGTTTGGCGGTGCGCCCCACCAGGCGTTCCCCGTCTTTCTTGAAACCGACCACCGACGGGGTGGTGCGCGCCCCCTCGGCGTTGGGGATGACGACCGCTTCGCCGCCCTCGATCACCGCGACGCACGAATTGGTGGTCCCGAGATCGATACCGATGATTTTTGCCATAATGCATTCCTCCTTATAATATCGCACAGATGCCGATGCCGCAAACTGTGCCCTGCCTAATTGGCGACTTTCACCATCGCGGGGCGGATGACCCGATCCCCCACTTTATACCCCTTTTGAAAGACCTCGGTCACCGTGTCCGGCGCCACGCCGTCCGCGTCCTCCCGCATCACCGCGTGATGGATTTCCGGGTCGAACGGCCGTCCCTCGGCCTCGATCTCGGTGAGCCCCTGCTTGCGCAGCAGCTCTTGCAGCTGCCGGACGGTCATATCCACGCCCTTGCGGTATTCCGGCCCGTCGGGGGCAAGGGCGGAGCGCTCCAGATTGTCCAGGCACGGCAGCAGCTCGCGCAGCACCTCGGATTTGGCGAACTGCCCGATGCTCTCCTTCTCCTGTTCGGTGCGCCGCTTGTAGTTGGCGTACTCCGCGAGCATTCGGGTATACTGCTCTTGTAAATTGGCGAGCTCCTCTTTGGTCGCCGCCAGTTTCTCCGAGAGCGTCTCTTTTTTCTTTTTCTTGGCCTTCGTCTCTTCTTCCGGCTGCTTCTGTTCCTCCGCCTCGTTTTGAGGCGCCTGCTCACTCTCCACGGCAAATCCTTCCTTTCTCGGACCGGGATAATCTTACCACAAATCCGCCATCAGGCTGCCGACCGTGCGGGCGGTGTAGAGCAGCTGTGGGATGGCGCGGGAATAATCCATGCGGAGCGGACCGATAAGCCCGATCGCCCCGCCCTTGCGGGTATCCTCCGGCAGATACCGCGCGACGATGACGCTCGAACCGGAGAGCTCCGGCCAGATGCCCTCGCCCCCCAGCATCACCTGCACTTCGCGCGAACCCCCCGGAAGCCAACCGGCAAGGCGCTCGCGCCGGGAGAGAAATCCCAGCAAATCCCGCGCGTGCTCGTAGGGGTAATCCGGGCTGCGGAGCAGCTGCCATTCGCCGGAGAGCTGCACCTCTCCCCCGTCCTCGCAGCAGAGCTCGCCTACTGTCATGCCCACACCGGCGAGCGACAGACCGTCCTCCAGCGAGCCGAGCAGCGTCTGCACGGCGGCGCGGGTGACCAATGAAAGGGGCTTTTCGCCGAACTCCCGGTTCATCTCCGCCCCCAGGGCGGCAATCCGCTCGTCCGTCACCGTCTCCTCCACCCGGCACAGTCGGGAGCGCAGATCCCCCGACGAGGTGACCACCGCCGCCATCACCGCGTGCGGCGACAGCCGCCAAAGCTCGACGCGCCGCAGAAGGGTCTCTCCGGCGCCGGAAGACGCCGTCAGCGCGGCGCAGCCCGTCATCCCGCTGAGAATCTCGCAGGCGGCGGAGAGCAGATGCCGAGGATCCCCCGCGGCCTCCGAGAGGCGCCGCCGGATGGCCTCTTTGCTCTGCGCCCCCGGCGCGTGCGGGGTCATCAGACAGTCGATGTATAGACGGTACGCCTTTGCGGTGGGCACCCTGCCCGCCGAGGTGTGCGGCTGCTCCAGATAACCCAGCGCGCCGAGCGCCGCGAGCTCCGAGCGGATGGTGGCGGAGGACACTTCGTTCCCCTGCATCTCCGCGAGCGCCTTGGAACCCACCGGCTCGTCGGTTTGAATATAGGTCTCGATCACCGCTGTCAGCAGCTTTCGCTTTCTGGCGTCCAACGGCTCCACGGACAAACCCCTTCTTCCCTCATCGGCTGCCGATTAGCACTCTATGCCGCCGAGTGCTAACGATAGAGTACCACGTCCCGCCCTCTCTGTCAAGAACTTATTTGTGAAACTTTTGTTAAAGACGCCCCGTCACAAACGCGGCGGGGCCGTTTGACCCCGCCGCGACTGGAGCTGGCAGACGGATTTGAACCCCCGACCTGCTGATTACAAATCAGCTGCTCTACCAACTGAGCTATGCCAGCCTGTCTTCCGCGCCCCGGCGCGGAACGAGAGTATTTTACCACAGGGGGTGTCCGTTTGTCAATCCCCCGTCCGCCGCGCTTTCCCGAATTTTTCGGCAAAAACTTGTACCGCCCGGCGGAAGATGGTATAATGTTTTCGGTCGGCGCCGTGCCATTCGGCCATCCCCCGAAGACGGGGCATGGGTTCCGCGCGAGAGGGGGAACCGAAGTCCGGCAAGGCTTTTTCCCGAAGGCTCATCAACACGACAACGGAGGTGTTCACCCGATGAAACGGAAAAAGGAAACTCAGGAAATTCTCGTCAGCGTGCCCGCGGAGCAGGCCGCCGGCGAAGAGCAGGGAAAGAAAAAATCGAGCAAGAAGAAAATCATCATCGCCGTGGTCGCGGGTATACTCGGCATATCCGTGCTTTACGGCATCTTTTCAGGCGACAATACTCCCCCCCCCGATGATGACCCGCTGACGGAACCTTCCGGCATCGTCTCTTCCGTCTTACCCTCGCGCACCACCCGACGCCACACCACGACCACACAACCCGTGCCGACGACCGAATTCACCGAGCCTCCTACCGAGCCTCCGACTGAGCCGCCGACCGAGCCGCCGACCGAGCCGCCGACGAATCCCCCTCCTACCGAACCGCCGACGGAAGCGCCCGCCGCGCCGCCCACCGAACCGCCGACCGATCCCCCCGAGGCGAGCGCAACCTATATTTTGAACACCAATACCCATAAGTTTCATCTGCCAAGCTGCTCCGAAGTGAAACGGATAAAAGACGAAAACAAGCAGGAATACCACGGCAGCAGGGACGACATCATCCGCCAGGGTTATGAGCCGTGCAAAAAATGTCATCCGTAGTTTCTGCATGGCGGGGCGAGCGCGTCCGAAAAAATCCCGCCGGCCGGGGCCGAAAATCACGGGTCCCGGCCGGCTTCTTATGCGGACCGCCGATTTTCCGAATTTTTCGGTAAAAGCCTGCCGCGCGGCGAAAAATATGGTATAATGGGCAAAAGAGAGGGGGATGCGGCATGGTGCATTTCGGCAACGAATGGGACGGCCTGCTGAGCGGGGAATTTCACAAAGATTACTATCTCCGGCTGCGGGAGTTCCTGAAGCGGGAATACCGCACCCAGACGGTCTACCCGGATATGTACCGCATCTTTGCCGCCCTGCAGTCCACCTCCTACAGCGAGGTGCGGGCGGTGATTCTGGGGCAGGACCCGTACCACGGTCCGGGGCAGGCGCACGGGCTGTGCTTTTCGGTGCAGGAAGGGGTGCCGCCGCCTCCCTCTTTGCAAAACATCTTCCGCGAGCTGCACGACGACCTCGGAGTGCCTATCCCCCAAACCGGATGCCTCACGCCGTGGACGCGCCAGGGAGTTCTTCTGCTCAACACGGTGCTGACGGTGCGCGCGGGGCAGCCGAACAGCCACCGGGGCATGGGCTGGGAGATCTTCACCGACCGTGTGATCTCCCTGCTCAACGAGAGGGAGAAGCCGATGGTCTTTCTGCTGTGGGGGGCCAACGCCCGCGCCAAGCTCCCGCTCATCTCAAACTCCCGCCATCTGGCGCTGCTCGCCGCCCACCCAAGCCCGCTCTCCGCCTATTCCGGGTTTTTCGGCTGCCGGCATTTTTCCAGAGCCAACGCCTTCCTGCGCGAAAACGGGGAGGGCGAGATCGACTGGCGTCTGTGACCGCCGGCCCCTGCCCTTTTCCCAGCACCGTACCGAAAAACCGCCGTCCCGGCTTGACGGAGCGGCGGTTTTTCGGTAAAGAAACAGTCTTATTCTTTTTTTGACAGGCGGGCGAGCGCCGCTTTCACATCCTCGAGCGTGTGCACCCCGACCATCTTCTCCCTCGGCTCGCCGTTTTGAAACAGGACGAGATGAGGGATGGCATCCACCCCGAACCGGTCGGCGAGGTTCGGGCACTCGTCCACATCGACCTTGCCGATGGCGAGCGACGGCGACTCGGCCTCGAGGTCCTCGAGCACCGTGGCCATCATGCGGCAGGGCAGACACCACTCCGCCCAAAAATCCACCAGCGCCATGGGATTTTGCGCCAAAAATCCCTCAAACTCCTGTTCGTTCACACAGGTGATCACCGTAAACTCCCCCTTTTTTCAGGATTCTCTGTGCCAGCGCACCCCGTCCGGGGTGTCCTCCAGCACAATACCCATCTGTCGCAGACGGTCGCGAACGGCGTCCGAGCGGGCCCAGTCTTTTCGCGCCCTCGCCTCGCTCCTCTCGGCGATCAGCGCCTCGATCTCGCCCTCGTCCTCCCGGTTCTCTTCCTTCCGCTTAAGCGTCAGACCGAGCACGCCGGTCAGTTCGAGCAGACCTTCGAGCGCCCTCCGCGCGCCGTCCGACGAGAGAGAGGCGTCCCGAAGGAAAAGATTGACGTCGCGCACCCACTCAAAGAGAGCCGCTATCGCGTCCGCCGTGTTGAGATCGTCGTCCATCACCTCGATAAAGCGATCGCGGCGGGCGGCGAACGTCTTCTCCGCCTCGGCGTCGCCCTCCCCGCTGCCGCCGTGCCGCACCGCGTGCTCCAGCGCGTCCCGGCAGCGGGTCAGCCGGTCGAGGGCGGACACCGCCTGCCCGATGCTCTCCTCGGTGTAATTGAGGGGGCTTCGGTAGGACGAGGAGATGAGGAAGAAGCGGATCGCCTCATAGCCGTACCGGGCGGCGACGTCCCGCACCGTGAAAAAATTGCCCAAAGATTTGGACATCTTTTTGTTTTGGACGTTGATGTGCCCGTTGTGCATCCAGCGGCGGGCAAACGGTGCCTCGTTGCAGCACTCGCTCTGCGCAATCTCGTTTTCGTGGTGGGGGAATATCAGATCCTGCCCGCCGCAGTGCAGATCGATCGTCGTCCCGAGATACCGCCTCGCCATAGCGGAGCACTCGATGTGCCAGCCCGGCCTCCCCCTGCCCCAGGGGGAATCCCAGTACGGCTCACCGGGCTTGGCCGCCTTCCACAGTGCGAAATCCAGCGGATCCTCCTTATCCTCGCCCACCTGAATCCGCGCCCCGCTCTCCAGCTCGTCCAGCGGCTGATGGCTGAGTTTGCCGTACTCCGGGAAAGAGCGCACGCGAAAATAGACGTCGCCGCCCTCCGAGGGGTAGGCATGCCCCTTGTGCACCAGATCGGCGATCATAGCGAGGATCTCGTCCATATTCTCGGTCGCGCGGGGGTGCACCGTCGCTTTTTTCACGCCGAGCCCGTCCGCGTCGACCCAGTATTCCCGGATAAACCGCTCGGCGACTTCTCCGCAGCTCACTCCCTCCTCGGCGGCGCGGCGGATGATCTTGTCGTCGATATCGGTGAAATTCTGCACAAACCGCACCGTGACCCCGCGCCACTCCAGATAGCGCCGCAGCACGTCAAAGACGCACAGCGGGCGCGCGTTGCCGATGTGGATGTAGTCGTACACCGTCGGGCCGCAGGCGTACACCCGCAGCACCCCGTCCTCGCCGGGGAGAAGTTCCTCTTTTTCACGGGTCATGGTATTCCAAATCTTCATGCGGGACTGTCCTTTCCTCTCGATGCCGTCCGCTCTTTTTTCAGCGTGTCGATCTCATACTGCAGACGGCACAGCTCCTGCGAGACCGGGTCGGGGATGTGGATCTGGTCGAGGTCCGCCTGCCGCACTCGCTCCCCGTTCACCCGCACCACCCGCGCCGGGACGCCCACCGCGGTGCAGTTGTCGGGGATATCCGAGAGCACCACCGCGCCCGCCGCGATGCGCACGTTGTCGCCGATGCGGATGGGGCCCAGAATTGTGGCGCCCGCCCCCACCATCACGTTGTTGCCCAGGGTGGGATGGCGCTTGCCCTTATCCTTGCCGGTGCCGCCCAGCGTCACCCCCTGATACAGGGTGCAGTCGTCGCCGATCTCGGTGGTTTCCCCGATCACCACCCCGGTGCCGTGGTCGATAAACAACCGCCTGCCGATCACCGCGTCGGGGTGAATCTCGATGTTGGTGCGGCGCACGCACCGCTGGGAGATCCAGCGCGCCAGAAATTTGTGCCCGTGGCGGGAGCACCACTGCGCCCTCCGGTGGGAGCGCACCGCCTTGATGCCATTGTACAGCAGCAAAATCTCCAAAGCGGAGCGCGCGGCAGGGTCCCGCGAGCGCACGGTGGCGATATCCTCCCTGAGGAGGTCAAACACGGCGGTCGCCCCCTTTGGGAAGGACGACCCATCTCAGCTTCCAGCAGTACTCCGCGCCGGAAATCACCGTGAGGATCACCGAAATCCAGATCATCACTCTCGCCGTCCAGAGCGGCGGCGTAAAGGTGATGTGCATCACGGGGAATCTCTCGGCCAACTCGCGCCACTGCAGCAGGGCCATGGTGAACAGGAGCGCCACATACTGCGCCACTGTCTTGACCTTGCCGGCGATGCTCGCCGGCACCACTTCCCCCTCTTTGGCGGCGAGCATACGCATCGAACTCACCGCGAACTCGCGGGTGAGCACCAGCATCACCGCCCAAACGTCGATGATCCCCATCCGCAGAAAGACCACAAAAACGCCCGTGGTCAGCATTTTGTCGGCGATCGGGTCGAGAAATTTGCCGAAATCGGTGACAAGTCCCCTCTCGCGGGCGATTTTGCCGTCGAAATAATCGGTCAGGCAGGCGAGGCCGAACACCGCCGCCGCCGCGAGAGTGTGGAACGGAAAAGTACAAAGCAGCAGCACCATGATGAGCGGCACCATCAGCACGCGCAGCAGCGTGAGCCGGTTAGGCAGATTCATGTTTCTCCCCCCTGTCCGCGGGACAAAGCTCTCCGAGCACATCCCAGTCCATCGTGTCCGTGACGTCCACCGACACGAGATCCCCCGGCGCCACCTCGGCGCCGCGCGCCGAGAAGAACACCTTGCCGTCGATATCCGGTGCCTGGAACGCCGCCCGGCCAAACCAGCACCCGGCGCAGCGGTCAAAGCCCTCCGCCAGCACCTCCACGCGCCGGCCGACCAGCGAGCTCAGCCACTCCCCCGTGATTTCCGCCTGCCGGCTCATCACGGTGTCGCGCCGCCGCTCTTTCACCTTCTGCGGGATCTGACGCGGCATCTTTTCGGCGGGAGTACCCTCTTCCGCGGAGAAGGGGAAGCAGCCCAGCCACTCAAAGCGGACGTCCCGCAGGAAGGCGCACAGCGTCTCAAACGCCCGCCCGGTCTCCCCGGGAAACCCCACCATCACGGTCGTGCGCAGCACAATGCCCGGCACGCGACGTCGGATATGGGAGAGAAGCCGCGCAAGGCTCTCGGCGTCCCCCTGTCTCCCCATCGCGCGCAGGACCTCTCCGTCCGCGTGCTGAAGCGGGATATCGAGATATTTCACCACTTTTTTCTCTCCGGCGATCACATCGAGCAGCGGCTCGGTGATGTGGTCGGGATAGCAGTACAGCAGCCGAATCCACTCGATGCCGTCGATTCGGCACAATTTTTGCACCAGCTCCGCGAGGCGGCTCTCACCGGTTTTGTCGGCGCCGTACAGGGTGAGATCCTGCGCGACCAGGTTGAGTTCCCTGACCCCGTTTCGGGCGAGAACGCCCGCCTCCTCAAGGATATCCTCCTCGCTCCGGCTGCGCAGAGGACCGCGGATGGACGGGATCGCGCAGTAGGCGCAGCGGTTGTCGCACCCGTCCGCCACTCTCAGATAGGCGAAATAGGAGGGGGTGGTCTGCACCCGGCGCCCGTCTGTCTTCCACCGGCTGAGCGGAGGAAACGACACGACGCTCTCCCCCCGCAACACCTCGCCGACGGCGCGGGCGATGTCGGCGTTCGCGCCGAGCCCCAGCACCGCGTCGCACTCGGGTATCTCGCGCGCCAGCTCCTCGCGGTACCGCTGCGCAAGGCAGCCGGTGACCACCAGTTTTCGGATGCGCCCCTCTTCCTTGAGCTTCGCAAATTCCAGAATATTTTCAATGGCCTCGCGTTTGGCGTCCTCGATAAAACCGCAGGTGTTAACCACCACGACGTCCGCGCTCTCCGCGTCCGACGTCAGCTCATACCCTGCCTCTCTGAGGGACGCGAGCATGAGCTCGGCGTCCATCTGATTTTTGGGGCACCCGAGGGAAACCATCCCGACTTTGACCGCCATCTCCCGCTCCTTCTCTTCACTGCGATGATTCGTCCTCCCCCAGCCTCTCGATGGCCTCTTTGGCGGCCCCGTAGGAAAAACCGTAACGGGCGAGCGCACCCAGAGCCTTTTGCCGGTCGGAAAAATCCATATTCCCATTATACCGTTTTCTGCGCAGCAATGCAAGAGCCTGCTGCACTTCGTCGTCCGGCAGGGCTTCCGCCGCCCGCTCCGCCGTCTCGGCGGAAAAGCCCCTGTCCCTCAGCGCCAGGACAATCCGCCGCCTCGGATAGAGCTTGCGGGAGGCGAGATCGCGCGCGATTCTCCCCGCGGTGCGCTCGTCGTCGATCAGCCCCGCGTCGCAGAGGCGGCGGACTTCCCTCTCCGCCGCGTCGCGCGGAAAGCCCGCCGCGCGGAGCTTGCCCGCCATCTCCCCGCTCCCGTAATCGCGCGCGGAGAGATAGTAGAGCGCCCGTTCATGCACGCGGGTGCGCACCGATGTCTCCCGCAGGTTCTCCCACGCCTCCTCGCCGATCTCGTCGCCCGTCCGTGCCCGGCTGTGCTCCCAGACGGCGATGTCGATATCCGCCGTCTGCCCGTCGTCCAGCGCCACCGCCATGAGGTGCCCTCTTTTCTTCTCGGCGGAAACGATGCGCATAAGGCTCCTTCCCCCTCTCTCTTTCCGGCGCGGCCGGGGCCCACCGGAAGAAGAAAGGGGAGGGCGTCGCCCTCCCCTTTGGTTGTGACGGTTTAATGCCGGTTCCCGAACAGATTCATGATCTCGTCGAACCCGTCGCTCTCCTCTTCCTGCGCCGCGTTTTTGAGCGGCGAGAAGCCGGGGATATCCTCGATCGAGGTCGATGCCGGGAAGCCGCCGCCGCCCTCGTCGAATCCGGTCGCCACCACGGTGACCACCATCTCGTCGTCCAGTGTGTCGTCGAACGCCATGCCCCAGATGATGTTCGCGTCGGGGTGCGCCGCGCTGCTGATGAGCGACGCCGCGGTGTCCACGTCTTCCAAATCGACATCGGGGGAGGAGGTGATGTTGATGATCACGCCGCGCGCGCCCTTGATGGAGGTCTCCAGCAGGGGGCTCGCCACCGCGCGCTCGGCCGCTTCCGTCGCCTTGTCCTTGCCCCCGGCACGGCCGAAGCCCATGTGCGCGTAACCGGCGTCTTTCATGATCGCGGTCACGTCCGCGAAATCGAGGTTGACCATCGCCTGGCTGGTGATCAAATCGGAAATCGACTGCACGCCCTGGCGCAGCACATCGTCCGCCATATTGAAGGCGTTGGCGAGGGTCACCCGCTGGTCGGTAATCAGCTTGAGGCGCTCGTTGGGAATGACCAAAAGGCTGTCCACGTGCTCGCGCAGGCTGGTGATGCCCTGCTCCGCCTGTTCCATGCGACGGCGCCCCTCAAAGGCGAACGGCTTGGTGACAATGCCCACGGTGAGAATGCCCAGATCCCGCGCGATGCCCGCCACCACGGGGGCCGCCCCCGTGCCGGTGCCGCCGCCCATGCCGGCGGTGATGAACACCATATCGGTGCCCTTGAGCGCCGCCTCGATCTCCTCCCGGCTTTCTTCCGCCGCGCGCTGGCCCTTGTCCGGGTTCGCGCCGGCGCCCATGCCGTGGGTCAGCTTCTCCCCGATCTGAATTTTCAGGGTCGCCTGCGAGCGCGAAATCGCCTGGCGGTCGGTGTTGATCGCCACAAACTCCACGCCCTGCAGGCCGGAGCGCACCATGCGGTCCACCGCGTTGCCGCCGCCGCCTCCGACGCCGACAATCTTTATCTGCACACTGCCCGCGTAGTCGTTTTCAATCTGGAATCCCATGAAACCATCCTCCCTTTTTGAATAGCTGACAACCGATTCCCCCGCCGGGTTGGGGCGAATCAAACAACCGATGCCGAAAAATCTTACTCATAGTTTACTGTATCACAATTTCTCCGCCAATTCAAGCCCTGCCCCGGGGTTTTTTGCGATTTACGGAAAATTTTTGGGCTGTCACTCCTCTTCCCCGCCGCCGTCCTCCGACGGTTCGGTCTCCGAAGGCTGAGTCTGGTCGCCGGGCGAGGGACGTCTTTGGGCGGTGGTGGTCGTCGGGAGCAGCGACGACGGGGTGAACACCGCCTGATTCTCGAGGGCCGGGTTGGAATAGGAGCTGACGTTCAGCACCCCGGAGGCGTTTTGCCCGTGTCTGCCCAGCACCTTGGGGATGGTGACCGCCACCACCCCGATCTCGTGGTCGAGGTTGGAGGTGTTGCCGAGGCGGATTTCGATGCGGTCGTCCCACGTCAGGCGCAAATCGTTCTTGTCGCTCAAATCCATGGCGGTCACACCGGAAAGGCCGTGGGCGGAGATGGCATCCGTCAGGGAGTGAAAGATGGTAAGGCAGTAATCGTCCATGACTTTGCCGCCCACCGTCAGATCGCCCTCTGCGTCGGGCGGGGGATCCGCCCCCTTCACCCAGAGAAACCCCTCGGGGAGATCGCCGCGCATCTCGCGCTGTTCGAGCACCCGGCCCGAGCGGCTGAACAGCAGCCAGCACCCGTTTTGCGCCACCGCCGCGGCGGGGGAGGTCTCGGTCACCGCGATATGCACCTCGTTCATGTGCAACGTCTGCACGTCCACCGTCTCGAAGTAGGGAAAGGCGGCGAGCAGGCGCTCGCGCACGTCGTCGGTGTTCACCGTAAAGAGATTTTGCCCCACCGTGACGCCGCTCATGCCCAGAACCGCGTCCTCGCGGTATTTGGTGTTGCCCTCCAGCGTGACCGTGCGCACGGCGAACGGCGCCTGAGGGTCGTTGACGACGGGGCGGGGGGTGAGAATCCACAGCACGACCGAACCGACCGCCAGCATCAGGATGAGCAGCAGCATCACGACCAGAGTGATATACCGCTGCCGGGTCAGTTTTTCCTGCGGGGTCTTGCCCATGCCGTCCTCCTCCCCCTCCCCTTTTTGGCTGCGGGGATGCGCCGTGCTCCGGTCCTATTCTTTCGGCTGCCGCGCCCGGGAGAGGATCACCCGCACGATGCGCGACAGTGCGTCCGGCGCCGCCCCTTCCCTCGCGCGCTCGGACATTTCGCTCAGACGCTCCCTCGATGTGATGAGGGAACGAATCGTCTGCCAGAGCGTCTCGGGAGTGAGATCCTTTTCCTCGAGGCAGACGGCGGCGCCCCTTTCCACCAGCGCCTGGGCGTTGTACAGCTGATGGTTCTCCGCCACATGGGGGGAGGGAATCAGCACCGAGGGCTTGCCGCAGGCCTGAAGCTCGGTGAGGGTCATCGCCCCGCACCGGCACACGACGAGGTCCGCCGCCGCCAGGCAATCGGCCATATCGTCGATGTATTCCCTCACCCATATGCCGCTGCCGTGGTCGGGAATCCCGCGGCGGGCGAGATCCGCTCTCATCTCCTCATATCCCGCGCTGCCGGCACCGTGCACAAACTGCGCCTCTCCCCCGGCGAGCGCGAACACCTGCGCCATCGCCTCGTTGATCGCCCTCGCCCCGAGGCTGCCGCCAAACGAGAGCACGAGCGGGCGGTCGTCCAGCTTCAGCTTTTGCCTCGCCTCCCGCCGGTCCGCCACGGTCATCTCGGGCGGGATGGGGTTGCCGGTCACCACCGTTTCGGTCTCGGGGGGCAAATGCGCCCTCGCCGATTCCTCTGCGAGGCACACGGTCGCGAAATGGCAGAGCATCTTCACCGTCACCCCGGGGAGCGCGTTGGACTCGTGCAGCACCACGGGTATGCCCATTTTCTCGGCGGCCCCCAGCACCGGGCCGCACACATACCCGCCGGTCCCCACCGCGACATCCGGCGAGAACGCGCGCAGTATCCGGCGGGACACCACCCACCCGCTCACCGCGTGCCAGCAGGCGGCGATATTGTGCGCCACCGCCTTCGGGGTCATGCTGCGCTCGAACCCGCTGACGGACATGGTACGCATGGGAAATCCGGCCTGCGGGACAAGGCGGGTTTCCATGCGCCCCTTAGCGCCCACAAAGAGAATTTCGGTTTTCGGGTCGGCGCTCTGCAGCGCCCTGGCGATGGTCAGCGCGGGGTGAATGTGCCCCGCGGTACCGCCGCCCGTCATCAGCACCCGCACGTCTACGCGACACTCCCCTCTGCCTTCGGCGCCGGTTCCTCCGTTTTTTCCTTCTTGCGGCCGGTCTTGGAGATGGCGAGCATGATGCCCATCTGCGCGAGCAGCATGATAAGCGAGGTTCCGCCGGCGCTGAAAAACGGCAGGCTGATGCCGGTGTTCGGAAGCAGATTGGTCACCACCGCGATGTTGATCGCCACCTGCACGGCGATCTGGGACGAGAACCCGATGGCGATCAGAAAACCGAATTTATCCTGCGCGCGCATCGCGATCACAAAGCCGCGCCACACCAGCACCGCGAACAGCACGATGACCAGCACCGCGCCCACAAACCCCATCTCCTCGCACCAGACGGAGAACACGAAATCGTTTTGCGGTTCCGGCAAAAAGAGATGTTTCGCCAGAGAATTGCCGAAACCCCTGCCCATCAGGCCGCCGGAGCCTATGGCGTACAGCGACTGCATGGTCTGCCAGGCGGCGTCGCGGTCGGAGACGAACACCTCGTCGAGGTGCAGCCACACGTCGATGCGGTCCTGTTCGTACCCGAGCACAAAGACCATCACCCCGACGACCGCCGCCCCCAGCACGAGAGTGCCGACAAGGTACACGGGGCGGGTGCCCCCCACGAACATCATGATGCAGCCGATGGCGAAAATCAGCAGTGTGCCGGAGAGATGGGGCTCCCTGAGCACCAGCGCGCAGAAGACGGCGAGCACCAGCATAAACGGCAGAAAGCCCTTTTTAAAGGTCTTCATCTCACGGTAATTGAGAGAAATCATGTGGGCGAACAGCAGAATCACCGCGAATTTCGCAATCTCCGAGGGCTGGAACTGCCCGATGCCGGGGATGTCGATCCACCGGTGAATACCGGTCTGGCTCGGCAGGAACAGCACCACCACCAGCAGCACCAGCGAAACCCCGGCGACGGGGAGCGCCAGCTTGTGCCACACGCGGGTGTTGACAAACGAGAGGAGAATCATCACGGCGATGCCGATCGCGGCGAAGATCAACTGCTTTTTGATGTAGTAATAGCTGTCTTTGTACCAGTAGTAGGCGTTCGCGTACCCCGCCGAGAGCATACAGGCGAGCCCCACCAGCAAGAGCAGCAGCAGGATCACCAGAAACGGGGTGTCGATGTGGCCGGAGGCGGAAAAAATCGGAATTTTTTCCTTCTTTTTGCGGGGACGGGATTTGGCGGCGCTCGCCAAGGCGTCTCTCTCCTTTCGGAAAACGGATCGTCAGGGTACCAGGCCGTTCAGCAGACCGATGGCGCTGGACGTGGTGGTGTTGTACAAATTCAGGCAGTAGATCACGTCGCCGATGTTTTTCTCCTTGACGAGATCGGTCAGGGTACCCTTGTAATAGCGGAAATCAATCCAGTACACATACTCGTAGTGGTCGACCAGGAACGGCACAAACGCGTTGCCGAAGGAATCCTTGACGACGACGCAGGCGCTTCCGTCGGTGATTTTCGGGTTGTGCGCGACGGCGTACGGCTGGTCGGAGCCGGCGAAACAGTTGTACTTGCCGGAGCTGCTGTAATCCGTCGCGTCCATGACGATGGACCACGGGATCTGGTTGCCGCTTTTATCGGTGAAGGTCATCTCGTTGGTCCCCATGGGGATGTACGCCGTAAGGGTGTCGGGATTCGCCTTCATCGCCTGAGAGAGCGATTCGGCGTAGAAGGTGCCGAGGAAACCGGGGTAGCTCTTCTGTTCAAACCGCTCGAGCCCGTGAGGCGTCACCCCTTTTTCGCGGCAGAAAACGGTGTAGGCGTAATACGCGCCGAGAGCCGTCCAATGGTGGTCGGTACGGAAATAGAGGTACTCCGCGTTGTGCTCTTTCAGCGTGTCGAACAAATCCAGCCCGTGCACGCCCGGCTCCATCCGGCTGTCGATATAGGCGATCGCCGCTTTCTGGTCGCTCGCGCCCACCGCCTCCAGAAGCGACGGGTCCAGCATCACCCCGGAGCTCAGCGGGATGGGCATCGAGTACACATTCACGCCCTCGCCGAGCGCCCGGTGCGATCGGTTGACAAAATCCGCGTACTGGTCCACAACGCCTTGGCTGAAGTAGTAGAGGCTGTAGCCGCTGTCCCCCGTCACATAGATGGAGCCGAGCACCTCTCCCGGAGTGGTGACGGTGCCGTCGCGGGAGGTGGTCGTGGTGGGCGCCTCCGTGGCGGAGGACGACGGAGTGGTGGATGTCGCGGCGCCCGGCACCGATGACGGGCGGGAGGCGGGCTGGGTCGGTTCGGCGGAAGGCGCCGGCGGGACGTCGTCCGGCGGGGGGTCGTGGATGATGATCTGCTCGGAGCGGTCGCCGTAGAGGGACTGCAGCGCGTGCGCCCCGCCGATAAACCATTCCCGCAGCGGATAGGTATCGGAATACCACTTGCTCACCCCGTCGGCGAAGCTGCCGTCCATCAGTCCGGAGAAGGTCAGTTCCGGAAAGGGGGTGAGCTCCCGCTTTTCCGTCTCCGAGACGGTGGGGCGCCAAAACCACATCAGCCCGATGACCGCGAACACCCCGAGAACCGTGAAAAAGACAATATTCTTGGTCCTGCGGATGGCCTTGAACGGGACGGCGTATTCTTTTTTCGTCTCGGTTTTCATGTGCGACGCCCTCTCCCGCTAAAAAGTCCAGTAAATAAAGGGGTTGTAGCTGTTGCCGGTGAGCACCATCGCGCTGAGCACCAGCCACAGCACCGGGTGAATCACGTCGGCGACGGCGTACACCTTGGTGGCCAGCGTGCTTTGGCGGCAGGACTCTCTCAGTCTCTCGGCGATATTTTTCACCACCGGCGTGCAGGCGAACACCGAGACGGCCAGCAGCGCCCAGTTGGAGCGGAGCGTGAGCGACGCCACCGCGTTCCCCGCGGGGTTGCCGTTCAAGCAGAACAGCCCTTTTAGCGCCGTCCACAGCGAGGGGAGATCCTCAAAGCGGAAGAGAACCCAGCAGAAGAAGAGGATGACAATCACCCCGGCGTGCCGAATGACCCGCGGAATTTTCGAGAGCCGCTGCTCGCCGATCAGCTTTTCCGCCGCCAGGAACACGAAGAAGTAGAGCCCCCACAGGACGTAGTTCCACGAGGCGCCGTGCCAGAAGCCGGTGAGCAGCCACACCACCAGAAGATTGAGAATCTGCCTGGGCAGCCCGCGACGGTTGCCGCCGAGGGGGATGTAGACGTAATCCCGGAAGAAGCTGCTCAGGGTGATATGCCAGCGCCTCCAGAAATCGGTCACCGAACCGGCGAGATACGGGTAGCGGAAATTTTCGGGGTAAAAGAACCCGCACATCAGCCCCATGCCCACCGCCATATCCGAATAGGCGGAAAAATCGAGGTAAATTTGCAGGGCGTACGCAAGCCCCGAGATCCACAGCCCCGCCGCGGGTTGGGCCGCCAGCGCCGCCGCGTCCCCCTTGAAGAAGGCGTCGGCGACAAGGGCGCAGGAATTGGCGAGAATCGCTTTCTTGGCGAGCCCAACGGTGAAGCGGCTGATTCCCTTGGAGGTCATGCCGGTCGAGATGCGCCGGTCCTCCAGCTGCTCGTAGAGATCGCTGTACCGCACAATCGGCCCCGCCACGCACTGGTGAAAGAGGCTGGCGTACAGCAGGAGCATCCAGAATTTGCGCTGCGCGGGGATTTCCCCGCGATAGACGTCCGCCACATACGAGATGAGCTGGAAGGTGTAAAAGGAGATGCCCAGCGGAAGCACGATATCCGGCACCACCTGCGGATGCCCGGTGAGCAGGCGGAAATTGTCGAGGAAAAAGCCGAGGTATTTGAAAACGCCTAAGACCAGCAGCTGAATCGTCACGCAGGCGATCAGCAGGCCGCGCCTGCCCTTGCCCCGGGAGCGGTCGATGAGCCGTGCGAAAATCCAGCACACCGCCACCTCGAAGAGCAAAATCAGCGTGAACCGGAGAGAGGACCAGCTGTAAAAAATCAGCGAGGCGACCAGCAGGCAGATATTCTTTGCCCGGACGGTCCGGCACAGACTGTGCGCGAGGAGGACCGCAGCGAAGAAAAGGAAGACGAAGACCATACTGGAAAAGACCAACGGAAGTCACCTGCGCCTTTGAAAAAATTTATCGGAAAAACGCGAGCGCCATCCCGCCGCACAGGGCGGTGACCGCGCTGAAGACGAGGACGATGACGTTCTCGCTCCACCCGCACAGCTCAAAATGATGGTGCAGAGGGCTCATCTTGAAGAGCCGCTTGCCCTTCGTGATCTTGAAATAGGTCACCTGCAGGATCACCGAGAGGGTCTCGACGACATACACGACGCCCACCGCGAGAAGCAGCGCGGGCCTGCCGATGCCGAAGGCGACGGCGCACACCGCGCCGCCCAAGAAAAGCGAACCGGTATCCCCCATAAAGACCTTGGCGGGGTGCAGATTCCACAGCAGGAACCCCGCGAGCCCCCCGGCGAGCGCCGCAGCGAACAGGCCTTGCCCGAAATGCCCGCCGACCGTCGCCGCGGTCATCAGACAGAGAGAGGCGACCGCGGTCACCGAGCCGCACAGACCGTCCACCCCGTCGGTGAGGTTGGCGGCGTTCGGAAATCCCACCGCGAAAAAGATGCACAGCGGCAGATACCACAACCCAAGGTTCACCTTTCCCACGAAGGGCAGGGTGATCCCGGCGCCGTCCCCGATCAGGAACATCGCGCTGGCGTATCCTCCGGCGGCGATCACTTGCAGCACAATCTTCTGCCCCGGCGTGAGACCGAGATTCCGGTGCCGCACGACCTTAATATAGTCGTCCGCGAAACCGATGAGCCCGCAGGCCACGGCGAAACAGATGCCGGAGATCAGCCTTGCCCGCTCGGCGGAAGTCACCCCGCTCAGCGGGTGGTAGGGCAGCGCCGTCTCACAGACGATGAGCGCCGCCAGCAGGGCGATAAAGCAGCCCGCGATGAAGATCACACCGCCCATGGTGGGGGTGCCCTGTTTCTCCCTGTGCCACTTCGGCCCCTCTTCGCGGATGGTCTGCCCAAGGTGCAGCCTCCGGAGCACCGGCACGATCAGCTTTCCCAGCAGCGCCGCCGCGGCAAAGCCGACGAGCACCGTCCCGCTGAGTACCGCCATGCGCACTACGGTATCCCTCATCTCGGCTGTGCCTCTCCCCCAAGCGTCTCGGCGATGATCTCCCGCTCGTCGAGGTGGACCACCTTATCTTTGAGAATCTGGTACGTCTCGTGCCCCTTGCCGGCGAGCAGGAGGGTATCCCCCTCCTTTACCATCGCGAGCGCCGCGCGGACCGCGTCCGCCCGGTTCTCCACCACGATGTGCGGGAACCCTTCCGGCAGCCCCTCGAGGATATCCTGTATGATCGCCATCGGATCTTCAGTTCGGGGATTATCGGAGGTAATGATCAGGTAATCCGCGTATTTCGCGGCGGTCGCCGCCATCTGGGCGCGCTTGCCCCGGTAGCGGTCCCCGCCGCAGCCGAACAGCACGAGCAGACGCCCCTTGGCGCCGTCGTACAGGGTTTTGCAGATGTTTTCCAGGCCGTCTGGAGTGTGGGCGTAGTCGATGACCACCGTGTAAGGGCGGTCCACCGGCACCACTTCCGCCCGGCCGCGCACCCCGCAGGCGCCGCTCAGCGCCTCGCAGATCACCGGAAGCTCTACTCCGATGCCGAACGCCGCCCCCGCGGCGCCCAGCGCGTTGTACACCGAAAAGCGCCCGGGAATCGAGAGGGTGAGGGGAAGGCGCTCTCCCCCCGCGTTCAGTGTAAACGCCACGCCGCCGGCGAGCGTCTTGATATCCTCCGCCGCGAAATCCGCCTCGCGCCCGGAGGCGGAAAAGGTGACGATTTTTCCCGTGAAACCCTCGGTCATGGTGGGGGCCCAAGGGTCGTCGATGTTGACCACGGCGACCTTCGCCATCTGAAAGAGACGGCGCTTCGCCTCGGCGTACCGCTGCATGGTCTTGTGATAATCCAGATGATCCTGAGTGAGATTGGTGAACACCGCCGCGTCGAAGCGGCAGCCCGCCACCCTGTCCTGGTCGAGCGCGTGGGAGGAGACCTCCATCACCGCGTGGGTGCACCCCTCGTGCACCATCAGCGAGAGCATACTCTGCAGGTCGTACGGATCGGGGGTGGTGTGCCCGGAGGGCAGAATTCTCTCCCCCACCATGTTCTGAATGGTGCCGATGAGGCCGACCTTGTGCCCCGCCCGCTCCAAAATCGCTTTCAGCATATAGGTGGTGCTGGTCTTGCCGTTGGTGCCGGTCACCCCGATGAGATGCAGGTGCGACGCGGGACGGCCGAACCAGTTCGCGCACATCTGCGCCCACGCGCGTCGGGTGGAGGGAACGCACAGCTCGCGGGGCAGCCCCATCGGGCGCTGGGTCACCACAAGGGAGGCACCGGCGTCCAGCGCGTCGTGCGCGAAGCGGTGGCCGTCCACCGCCGTGCCGTCGATGCACACAAACACCTGCCCCGCCTTCGCCCGGCGGGAATCGCAGGTGAGCCCCTCCGCCTGCAGCGACGCGACGGATTCGTCCAGCGTTTCCCTTCCGGGAATGTCCTCAAGCAGTTCCCAAATCGTCATGCTCGTCCACGGCTCCCTTTCCCGATAACATTCTTCTCCGCCCGCGCTCTCACGCGATGGTGTCCCGGTAGATAAATTCCACCACGACCACCGACCCGCGCGCAAGCTCGGTGCCGGGCGTCTCGCTCTGGTGCTCCACGCGCGCTTCGCCGCTCTCCAGCCCCGTGCCGGTGAACTGGATGTTCAGCCCGGATTCCGCCGCGAGCGCCGTCGCCTCCGAGAGGGAATACCCGGTGAAGTCCGGCACGACCACCATGTGGTCCTGCGCGTTCTCCTCGCCGGTGTACAGCACCACCGTCCCGTTTTTGGGGATCGCGGTGCCCGCCTCGGGAAGCTGTTTCCCCACGGTGCTCCCCTCTCCGAACACCTGCACCTTCAGGCTCTGGGCGGTCACCTCGGCCTCGGCGGAGGCGATATCCTTCCCCTCCACAGCCGGCGTGACCACGCTCAGCCCGGCGAGCTCGGCATCGGTGTATTTCGGCTCGATGCCGAGATACGGCAGCGTTTCGGCGAGGATTTTCCTCGCCACCGGCGCCGCTATGGTGCCGCCGTAGCGCACGGCGGAATGCGGCTCATCGATCATCACCAGTACCGCCACCTGCGGGTCGTCCGCCGGGGCGAAGCCCCCAAAGGAGGCGACCACGTCGTCGCCCTCGGTATCCGTCTTCTCGGAAGTCCCCGTCTTTCCGGCGACGCGGTAGCCCTCCACATAGGCGTTGCGCCCGCCGCCGTTGGTCACGGCGTTCGCGAGTAGCGCAGAGACGCGGGAGGCGGTCTCGGAGGAGATCACCTGGCGCTTGACGGTGGGGGTGGTGTTGGAGACCACGTTGCCCTCGCTGTCGATCACCTGCTGCACGACATAGGGCTGCATCAGCTTGCCGCCGTTCGCGATGGCGGACATCGCGGTCACCATCTGAATGGGGGTGACCTTAAATGTCTGCCCCATCGCGGAGGTCGCCAGCTGCACCGGATTCAAATCGTCCTCGGTGTGGTAGAGGGAGGAGGTGATAACCCCCTCACTGAGCATATCGATGCCGGTCTGCTCGGTAAAGCCGAAGCCGGTAAAATAGCGGAAAAACAGCTCGCGCCCCACCGAGAGGCCGATCTGAATAAACGCCGGGTTGCAGGAGTGGCAGATGGCCTCCGCCAGAGTCTGGGTGCCGTGCTTGCCGGGGTAAACGTCGCAGCGGATGGTCCGGTCCAGCACCGTCTCGTACCCCTCGCAGGTGAAGGTGTTCTCCTCGGAGATGACCCCCTCCTCCAGCGACATACTGGTGGTGAACATCTTGAAGACGGAGCCGGGCTCGTAATACTCGGAGATCGCCTTGTTGACCCACTGCTTTTGCCGCGCATCCGTGAGCGCCTGATCCGCTTCGTCCCCCGAGAGCGCCGCAATCGCCGCCGCCTCGTTCGGGTCGGCCACCGTCCACGGGTCGTTCGGGTCGAAATCCCCTTTGGTCGCCATCGCGAGCACCGCACCGGTGTCCACTTCCATCACGATCGCGCAGGCGCGGTTGGTGGCGCCGGTCTGCGCCACCGCCTCCTCCAGGTATTTCTCCGTGACGTGCTGAATCGTCTGGTCGATCGAGAGAACCAGGCTGTCGCCGTCCTCCGCGTCCACCGTCTTCTCGTAAGGGACCGCATCGGGCAGCTCCGCGCCCGCGCCGTTTTGCGCGGTGACGATCCGCCCGGCCTTGCCGCGCAGCACCTCGTCGTACTCCGCCTCCAGCCCGTACAGCCCGTAGTAATCGGTGCCGGTAAATCCCAGCACACAGGAGAGCAGGGAACCGTAGGGGTAAGTGCGCTTGTAATCGCTGATCACCCGGAAGACGCCCTGCATCTCTTTGCCCTTTTCCTCCACCCAGGCGATCAGCTTCTCGGCGAGCGGGCGCTCGATCTTTTGCTTGACCACCTCGTACTGGGATTCGGTCTTCAGGGTTTTCTGATATAATTCGTCGCGGTCCACCGAGAGCATCGGGGAGAGCTCGTCGGCGATCATCACCCGCTGTTCCTCGTTTTCGATGTTGTGCGGGGACATGATCACCGTCCACACCTGCATACTCTGCGCGAGCGTCTCCATGTGGCAATCGTAGATGGCGCCGCGGTTGGGGGAGATGACGGTGTCGGAGAGCTGCTGCGCGGTGGCGCGCCGCTGCCACTCGTCTCTCTGCGCGATCTGCAGCACGGCGAGCCGCGCGATGATCACCGCGAAAGAAACAAAAATCACCCCGAACAGAACGATGAGCGCCCGCCGCCACATCCGGCGGGTCGGCCGCCTGGAAGCCGCCTTGGCATCGTCCTCCGGCAAGACGGGGGATATCTCTGTCTGCTCGCGCGGGGTGCGCCCCATGTGCCGTTGCCCCTTTCCGAAAAAAGTGAACGTCCTCGCGCGCGGACAATAAACGAGAGCCAGAATAGTCATCCCGGCTCTCGGTGCCGCGCTTTCGCCCCTCTCGGCTGTCGCCGGTAAGAGAAACGACGGAAAAAGCCCGCCTCATCGGCGCAACGCGCCATGATGCGGCGCCGCCTTTAATCGCCCTTTCCGAATATCGCCGCTCCGATGGCGTCGAAAACCGAGGATGTTCCGTCTTCGGACACCGCCACCTGGTCGCCGCCGTCCACCGTGATGTACTCGATCTGATACGATTCCGCCGCACTCATGCCGTTCGCTTCGGCGTAGGCGTCCACGCTCTCGGCGGAGGTCTTGGCGGCGAGCTCGTTGCTCAGCCGGCTGTTCTCGCTCTGGAGGATGGCCAGCTGATCCTGCGCCTCGGCGATCCGGCCGTTCAGCTCGGTCAGCTGAATGCGGGAGACCACCATCAGGATCATCAGCACCGCCACCGCGGCCACCACGAGGGCGACCGCCGCGTGCTGCTTGCGCTTTTGGGCGCGCTCGCGCTTTTGCTCCCGCATCGCCTCTCTCTGCGGGGATTTCACCGCGTGAAGCTGGGGCTCTTTTGTCTCGAACAGCGAAAGATCATACGCCTCGGAAGAACCTTTGCCCATGCGAAACCATCCTTTCCCTTTATCGTGTCGTCCGGCCGCGTCCGGCCCTGCTCATTCTCTCGGCCCCGCGGCACCGGTCTCGTCCGCGTACCGCTCGTGCAACTTCTCCATGCACCGCAGCTTCGCGCTGCGGCTGCGGGGGTTCGCCGCGATCTCCTCGGCATCGGCGCACACCGGCCTGCGGTGCACCGACCGCGCCGCCGGGGTGCGGTGACAGGTGCACACCGGGCTCTCCGGAGGGCAGATACACCCGCGCGCGTAAGCGGCGAAACGCTCTTTGACCATGCGGTCCTCCAGCGAGTGGAAGGTGATCACCGCGATCCGGCCTCCCTCCCGCAGCAGATCAAAGCAGACATCCAGCCCGCGCGAGAGACAGGTAAGCTCGTCGTTAACCGCGATGCGCAGCGCCTGAAACACCTTTCTCGCCGGGTGCTTCTCCCGTCTCGCGGCGGCGGGGTACGCCGCTCGGACGATGTCGGCGAGCCGCCCCGTGGTCTCTATCGGGGCGCGCGCCCTCTCGCTCACGATGGCCCTCGCGATGCGGCGGGCGTACCGCTCTTCCCCGTACCTCTGGAAAATTTCGGCCAGCTGTTCCTCGCTGCACTCGCGGCAGAGATCCGCCGCCGAGCGGCCGGCCCTGCTCATGCGCATATCCAGCGGCGCATCGCGGTGATAGGAAAAGCCGCGGGACGCATCGTCCAGCTGATGAGAGGACACCCCGAGATCCAGCAGCACTCCGTCTGCCCCGGCAATCCCGTAAGAGGAAAGCACCTGCGCGGCCTGCGTGAAATTGGCCTGCACCACCGTGGCGGGCAGACCCCGCAGCCGTTCGCCCGCCTGAGCGACGGCGTCCGGGTCGCGGTCGAGCGCGAACAGCCGCCCGCCCCTCAGCCGGGAGGCGATGGCCGCGGCGTGACCGCCGCCGCCCGCCGTGCCGTCCACATACACCCCGTCCGGGTCGATCGACAGCGCCGCGAGCGTTGGTTCCAGCAACACCGGCACATGGTACCGCGCGCCTGTCTCGCCCATGCCGACGCCTCTTCCCTTTTCCGCCGCCCGGGCCGCGCGGCAACAAGATAACGGGTTTTTTTCTCCCTTTGACCACTACGTTTAGTATACCACAGGGAGTTACAAGATGCAACCTTTTTTGTAACCTTTTTGTAACTTTTTTTCGGAGCGGCGTTTACAGGCCGAGCGAGATGAAGTCGCCGAGCACGTCCTCGTCGGTGAAATCGCCCATCGTCTTTTCGAAGAGGGCGGGGGACCAGATCTCCGCGCGCTCGATCCCGGCGCCGATGATCAGCGCCTCCCGTTCGAGCCGCGCGTGCTCCATCAGGTGACGGGGCAGGAGAATGCGCCCCTGCGCGTCCAGTGAGACATCCGCCGCGTTGGAGGAGAGGTAGCGCAAAAGCTGACGCGAGCGGGTGAGCGAGAGATCTTCTAGCTTTCGCATCATATCGTCCCATCCGCTCTGGGTGTACAGGCTGATACACGGATCCATCACCACGGCGGCGATAAAATTCTCCCCCAGCGTTTCGCGCATCTTGGCGGGAATCGCCACGCGCCCCTTGGCATCGATGGTGTGCCGATATCTGCCGCGCATCGCCTGTCCACCTCCCTCCGATTTTGTGGAAAACCCGGTGGAAAAAGTGGATAATTCCCCACTTCACTTCACAACTCCACACTTTGCCCCACTTATAGGCTCATTATACCCCCCATCCCCGAAAATTGCAAGGGAAACCGCAAAAAAAACGAAAATTTTTTCTTTCGGATGGAAAAAGTTTTCCTCCTCCCGAGAAACGCGTTCTCCCGTATCGGGCCCCCCGCTCCCGCCTCGGGCGACAGCCGCGCCCCTTTGCCCGGCACAAGGCTCCCCGTCTCCCCTGTCTTCGCCGAATTTGCGGTATGGCCCTTGCGCGGCGGAAAAATTTGTGGTATACTGAACGGGTAAAAGAAAAAGCCGCCCAAGCGGGGCGGCATGGCGGTACAGGGGGAATCACGATGGGCGGAATAGGCAAAGCGCGGGCGGCCGCGGCGGCGCTCGCGGCGGCGCTTGCCATGGGCGGATGCGGGAAAACCCCGCCCCCGCCGGAGACACCCGCCACCAACGCCGCTCCCACCACTCAAACCGACGCCGCCCCCACCACCACACTGCACGGCGTGCTCGACGCGAGCGAGCTCATCGTGCGCTCCGGCCCGGGGCTGAACACCGAGGCGATCGGCGGCATGGCGCGGGGCGAGGAACTCGTGATTGTCGGGCGCGAGGGCGACTGGTTCAAAATCCGCTTCGGGGAGGGCTACGGCTACATCAGCGCGGCGTACGCGGACCTCGACGACCAACCGAACGCCTCCGAGATGCTCGCCGCGTTCACCACCGTTCCCCGCGAGCCCACCACTTCCCGCACCAACCCCCGCCTCGCGGGCGAGACCGCGACCACAACCGCCTCTGCCGCCGCCACCGTCACCGCGGCTCAGCCATAACAGCATAAGGGGAAGTGATAGCGTATGTCCGGCCATTCCAAGTGGAACAACATCAAGCGCAAAAAAGAAAAGACCGACGGCGCGCGCGCCAAGATCTTCACCAAGATCGGGCGCGAACTGGCCGTGGCCGTCAAAGAGGGCGGCTCGGCGGACCCGGCCGCCAATTCGCGGCTGAGGGATACCATCGCCAAGGCGAAAGCGGCGAACGTGCCGAACGACAACATCGAGCGCATCATCAAAAAGGCCGCCGGAGAGGGCAACGCGGACAATTTCGAGGCGCTGCGGTACGAGGGCTACGGCCCCGGCGGCATCGCGGTCATCGTGGAGACCCTCACCGACAACCGCAACCGCACCGCCGCGGAAATGCGGCACTGTTTCGACAAGTACGGCGGCAACCTCGGTCAAAGCGGCTGTGTCGCGTTTATGTTCCGCCAGAAGGGGATTCTGGACCTCGAAGCGGAGGGCTTCAACGAGGACAAAGTCATGGAAGACGCGCTGGAGGCCGGCGCCTCCGATTTCTCCTCCGACGGCGACGTGCTGGAGATCGTCACCGAGCCGGACGATTTCTCCGGTGTGCGCGAGGATCTGGAGAAAAAAGGCTATACCTTCGTCTCCGCCGAACTGGAGATGATCCCCGATGTCACCCAGACCATCGACGACCCCGAACAGCGCCAGAAAATGGACAAATTGCTCGACCGTCTCGACGACAACGACGACGTCCAGAACGTCTGGCACAACTGGGACCGCCCGGACGACGAGGCGTAGCGAAACGAAACCGTCGATTAAGCCCGCCGAAGGATTCTGTCCTTCGGCGGGCTTGATGTATCCTGTCCGCGCCGCGCGGTTTAATCGGCCCGGCGGTAAAACACACCTAAAATGATCTCATACACCCCGGCCTCGTCGAGGTGGTATTCCGCGTGCCGGAATTCCCCGCGGACGATCTCGCCCGGCAGTTTTTGAAACCGAAGCTGCGGGGTGTGCGCGAGCATGGCGGAGGCGAGATAGGTGACCTTCGGCGCGTTCAAATCGGTGGAGGCGTGCTCCGAGATCAGGTTGAAGAGGGAGAGAGGAACTTGCAGATTGCTCTTCGAGGCCGCCACCGCCTGGTTGAAAAAGGACTGGATAAACGCCTTTTGCCTCTCCATCCTCGCGTTGTTGGACTCGAGATAGGAGGTGTCGCGCCGCCGGACGAAGAAGACCGCCTTGTCCCCCGTGAGAGTGATGTTCTCCCCCTTCGGGAGCACGGTGCCGTCCGGAAAAGCGATGTCCTCCGGCGCGGTGACCGGCACGCCGCCCACCGCGTCCGCCAGAATGCCCACCGTCTGTAAATCCACCGAGATATAGGCGTTGATCGGCACGCCGTAGAGAATGCGGGAGACCGCCTTGGTCATGTTTTCACAGCTCTTCGCCTTCCCGTCGCCGAAGGCGTAGGCGAGACAGAGCTGAGCACGGTTCTGCCCGAGATAGGTGCCGTTCTCATCGTAGACGTCGATGTCCACCATGCTGTCCCGCGAGATGGCGAGCACGTCCGTCTCGCCCGTCTCGGTGTCGAGAGAGACCAGATAGACCGCGTCCGCCTGCCCGCCGGTGCCGAACTCGCCCGCCTCGCTGCCGAGCTCCTCCTTATCGGTGCCCATGCACAGAATGTTGGTGCGGTTCTCGTTGAAGACATAGCTGTGACCTTGATATTCCACACGGCGCCCGTTGTCCGAGCTGCTGACCGCCGAGCCGGAGGGAGCGGTGAACTCCTGAGTGTCGGAGGGGAGCATCTGCTCCCTTCCCATGTGCCGCAGCACCCCGTAAGTGCCCGCCGCGACCGCCACGATGCCGAGCAGCGTCAGGCCGACGGCGAGCGCCGCCCGTCTTCCGGTGCGGCGGTGACCGCCCGAGCGGCTGTGGCTGCGGGAGTGGCTGTGCGCATCCCCGCCGTGGCGCCCGTGATGCTCTCCGTGGTCGTGATGCCCGTGATGATCGTGATGATCACTGTGTTCGTGCTGTTCACCGTTGCCGTGATGTTCGTGATGTTCCGTGGAAGAGGGCGGCTCCTGAGCCGTCTGAGGGGCGGGCGGACGCGGCTCCCGAACAGGAGAGGCCTGCGGCTCGGCCGGCTCCCGCCCCCGCTCGATCTCATCCACTAAGGCCCACACATCGTCGCGCTCATTGGGTGAGTTGGTCATCGGTCAATACTCCTTGCACTAAGTATCGCAGATCGTGTGTGTACCCCACACAGGTGCTCAGGGTGACGATGCGGTCCCCGATGCCGACCTCCACATCGTCCCGCAGATTATACGCGGTGGCGCGGGGCGAGCGGGCCTGCTGAATATAGGAAGCGAACACCTCGTCGTCCGAAAAATCGAAGTTGTTGAGGATATGGCGGTTGTCGGATTCATAGGCCGCGAAAATGGTGTAGGTGAGGATGTGCCCCGGAGTGTAGACGGTGAAGGTGGGGTTGGCGTTGAAAAACGCCTCGTCCTCAAAATCATGCAGGGTGCGGAACATCGTCCCGTTGAGCATATTGTGCCCGTACAGCACCGTCATGCGGTCGGTGAAATCGCGGGCATTCTGCTTCTCGCTGTAGATGGTGCCCGCAAATTCGTACTCTTTGTTGATGTTGTGGTCGAGATAAAAGTCGTCGGACTGGTCGGTCGCCTGCGCGACAGGATAATCGATGTTCGTGTTCGGGACATACAGCCACGCGCAGATATCCGGATTCTGCGCCTGAAGCGTCGCGAAATCCACGGGATTTTCCGGCAATGGCTGCGTGGTCTGTGTGGTCGGAATTTCCGTCGCGGTGGTGGGCGCGGCGGTGGTCACCTCGGTGCGCCCGCCCTCCGGCTTCGTGTGCCCGCTTTGCCAGTACCAGGTGAATACCCCGGCACTGATGCCGGCCGCCAGCGCGAAAAGAATCGTGAGGACAATCCAGACCGTGCGGCGCTTATTGGTTTTCTGAGATGCCATTGGTGTTTCCTTCCCCCGGTTTGTGCCATGGAAAAATCACGGAGCACTTTCAAAGAAAGACCTCTGCTTTCGCGAAGAAAAGCAGAGGTCTTTCTGAAAGGCTAAATAAGGACTTAGCGGGACTCTTTGGCCTTCTTCACGCTGACCAGAGCGCCGACAGTGCAGAGAACCACCGCGCCGCCGATGACGAGCATATAGGTGAAGGTGCTGGTCACAGGGGCCGTCGCTCCGCTGTTGGAGCCTTCGCCGGTGGAACCTCCGGTGGTAAACTCCGTGTCGCTGCCGATAATCGCATACTCGCTGAGATGGGTGACGGTGAAGGACACATAGTTAACATCCGCCACAGCCGCAATCTTCTCGGCGGTAGGAACATAGACCGCCTGATAGAATTTGTAGGCCTTGTTGCCCAGTGCGCTCTTCGGGACCTTGAGGGTGACCGAGACGTTATTGAGCTGCACTTTCTCGTGGGTGTCGATCTTCTCCACAAAGATATCGAACACGCCGAGAATGGTGCCCTCGGTGATCTTGCCCTTCAGTTCCTCGGATGCCGCTTCCGGCATCACGACGAGCTCAAGGCCTTCGCCCAGATCTTTCGAGCTCTCCAGCACGATGCCGGTGGCGGGATCTTCCAGCACGGTCGGCGTTTCACTGGGAGTATCCGCTGCAAAAGCGGGCACCGCCATCACGCACACCATGGCCAGAGCCATCAATACGGCCATTAACTTTCTCATCATGAACTCCTCCTTTGATCTGTGTGTTCAAAAAATCAATTTCCAAACTACTTTGCTATTCTACCACGCCGTCCCAGATTTGTCAACGCTTTTTTTGATTTTTTTTCAAAAAATATGCGGCGCGGACGGCGAAACGGGAAATTCGGGCGGATTGCCCAACCGCCCGCCCCCCATGAGGCAAAATCTTAGACCAATTCGATGATCGCCATCTCCGCGCCGTCTCCTCGGCGGGTGCCGACCCGCACGATGCGGGTGTAGCCTCCGGAGCGCTCGGTGTATTTCGGCGCGATCTCATCGAACAATTTCTTGGCGGCGCTCTCTTTGGTCACGAAGGAAAACACCAGCCGCTTGTTGGCGAGCGTGGGCTCTTTCGCGATGGTGATCATCTTCTCGGTCATGGAGCGCACCTCTTTGGCGCGGGTGACCGTGGTCTGAATGCGGCCGTTTTCCAGCAGAAACGTCACCATCGCCCGAAGCATCGCCATCCGGGAGGCGGAAGGTCTGCCGAGCTTTCTGGTTCCGGGCATATCACTCACTCCTTACTTATTGTGCCGGGGAGATGTCCGCCTGGCGCGCGCCATGGGGCATCGGGGGCGGCTCCCCTATTCGTCTTCCTGCTTCAGGCTGAACCCGAGAGAATTCAGCTTGTTGATGACCTCCTCTAGCGACTTGCGCCCGAGGTTGCGCACCTTCATCATATCTTCCTGACTCTTGCTGATCAAATCCTGCACCGTGCTGATGCCGGCGCGCTTCAGGCAGTTGAAGGACCTCACCGAGAGATCCAGCTCCTCAATCGTGGTCTCCAGCACCTTTTCCTTGCCCTTGTCGTCCTTCTCCACCATGATGGAATCGCCCAGATACTTATCTCCCGAGAGATCGACAAAGAGATTCAGGTGCTCGATGAGCACCTTCGCCCCCAGAGCCACCGCCTCTTTCGCGGTGATGGTGCCGTTGGTCCACACGGTCAGGGTGAGCTTGTCGTAATCGGTGATCTGCCCCACGCGGGTGTTCTCCACCGTGTAGTTCACCTTGGTGACCGGCGTGTAGATGGAATCCACCGGAATGATCCCGATCACCGGGTTGAGCATCTGTTTGTTGCGCTCCGCCGAGACATACCCGCGCCCCTTATCTAAGGTGATCTCCATATACAGGTGCGCGTTTTCCTCCAGCGTCGCGATGTGCATTTCCGGCACCAGAATCTCCACTTCGCTGTCGCACTTGATGGTGCCGGCGGTCACTTCGCAAGGCCCCACGGCGTCGATGTAGACGGTTTTGGGAGCGTCGCCGTTGATGCGGGCGGTGAGCCCCTTGATGTTGAGGACGATCTCGGTGACGTCCTCCTTGACCCCTTCCACGGTGGAAAACTCGTGCAGGATGCCGTCGATTTTAATCGAGGTGACCGCCACCCCCTGCAGAGAGGAGAGCAGCACTCTGCGCAGGCTGTTGCCCAGCGTCTGGCCGAAACCGCGCTCCAGCGGCTCCACCACAAACGTCCCGTGGGTGCCGTTTTCGGCGAGGTCGGACGCTTCGATGCGGGGCTTTTCAATCTGAATCACGCGAAAACCCTCCTTTGAGTACGCGGCAAAACCGCGGCAAAACCGCGACCTGCCGTCAACGTTATGTCCCTACGACCAAGCCCTTAGGGGCCTTCCGGCGAAAACCGCACAGAATCGCCGCCGGAAAACCCGCATCTCTTATTTGGAGTACAACTCGACGATGAGCGTCTCCTCGATGGGCAGATCGATATCCTCGCGGGCGGGAAGCGCGACCACTTTGGCCTCCGATGTCTCACGGTTGAGGTCGAGCCACGGGGGCACCGGGCGGGAGCCGTTGCTCTCCACGATATCCTTGATGAGCCCGAGCGAACGGCTGCCCTCCTTGATGGCGACCGTCATGCCCGGTTTCACTAAGAAGGAGGGCACGTTGACCTTGCGGCCGTTCACGGTGAAATGCCCCTGGGTCACGAGCTGGCGCGCCTGCGCGCGGGAGCTGGCGAATCCCAGGCGGTACGCCACGTTGTCCAAACGGGATTCCAGCAGGCGGAGCAGATTCTCGCCCGTGACCCCCTGCATCTTCGTGGCCAAATCAAAATAATGGCGGAACTGCCGTTCCTGCACCCCGTAATACCGCTTCGCATACTGCTTGGTGCGCAGCTGCCTGCCGTATTCCGAAACTTTCTTGCGACCCTGCCCGTGCTGGCCGGGGGCATAGCTGCGGCGCTCCAGCGCGCACTTGCCGGTATAGCAGCGGGAACCTTTCAGAAAGAGTTTCTGTCCTTCGCGACGGCACTGCCTGCACACCGCACCGGTATATCTTGCCATACTTTCAGTTGCACCTCCAAATCATCAAACGCGTCTTCTCTTGGGAGGACGGCATCCGTTGTGCGGAATCGGGGTCACGTCCTTGATCATGGTGACCTCCAGCCCCGCGGACTGCAGTGCGCGAATCGCGGCTTCCCGGCCGGCGCCGGGGCCCTTGACATACACCTCTACCGTCTTCAGGCCGTGCTCCATCGCCGCCTTGGCGGCGGCCTCCGCCGCCGTCTGAGCGGCGAAGGGAGTGGATTTCCGAGAACCGCGGAACCCGAGTTCCCCGGCGCTCGCCCAAGAGAGGGCGTTGCCCTGCATATCGGTCAGGGTCACAATGGTGTTGTTGAAGGTGGACTGAATATGCGCGGCGCCACGCTCAATATGTTTGCGTTCCTTGCGGCGGCGGGTTCCCCCTTTGCGCGCCGCACCGGTTTTTGCAGCCATAGTGTTGATTCCCTCCTATTTTCTCACTTCTTCTTGTTGGCGATCGTCTTCTTCGGGCCCTTGCGGGTGCGGGCGTTCGTTTTGGAGCGCTGCCCGCGCACCGGTAACCCCTTGCGGTGGCGAAGCCCGCGGTAACTGCCGATCTCGATAAGACGCTTGATGTCGAACGCCACGTCCCGGCGCAGGTCGCCCTCCACCGTATAGTTGCGGTCGATGTGTTCCCTGAGTTTGGAGATATCGTCCTCCGTCAGATCGCGCACCCGGGTGTCGGGGTTGACACCGGTCGCCTTCAGAATATCGTTCGCCGATTTGCGGCCGATCCCGTAAATATAGGTCAGCCCGATTTCAATGCGCTTGTCTCTGGGCAGATCCACGCCAGCAATACGCGCCATAACTGGTCTCCTTCCTTTCGCTCTCAAATTAACCCTGACGCTGCTTGTGCTTCGGGTTCTCGCAGATGACCATCACGCGCCCCTTGCGCTTGATAATCTTACACTTCTCACAGATTTTTTTCACAGACGGTCTGACTTTCATCTTTCTCTCCTCCTTTGTCGGGGAAACGGCGCCGAAGCGCCCGCGGCTTTTCCCGTCTTTACTTGGTGCGCCAGGTGATGCGGCCTTTGGTGAGATCGTAGGGGGACATCTCCACGGTGACCTTGTCGCCCGGCAGGATGCGGATAAAGTTCATGCGCAGCTTGCCGGAAATATGGGCAAGAATCTGGTGTCCGTTCGCGAGTTCCACTTGGAAAGAGGCATTCGGCAGCGCTTCCACCACGACGCCCTCCACTTCGATTACGTCCGCTTTCGACATGGGTTGCTCTTCCTCCCCTCAGGCCGACGTCAGGATCACCGGCCCGTTTGCGGTGACGGCGACCGTGTGTTCAAAGTGCGCGGACAGCTTTCCGTCCGCCGTCACCGTCGTCCAGCGGTCGCGAAGGATCTTCACCGCGTAGCTCCCTTGGTTGATCATCGGCTCAATGGCGATGGTCATGCCCGGGGTCAGCCGCACCCCGCGCCCCGGGGTGCCGAAATTCGGCACGTCCGGGTCCTCGTGTAAATCCGTGCCTACTCCGTGGCCGACAAATTGTCGTACCACCGAGTAGCCACGCGCCTCGGCATATCCCTGTACGGCAGCGCCGATATCCCCCACCCGGGCTCCCGGGCGCGCCGCCGCTATGCCCCGGTACAGGGCCTCGCGGGTCGTGCTCAGAAGATCGGCCGCCTGAGGGGAAATCTCCCCCGCGGCAAAGGTGGCGGCATTATCGCCGTGATAGCCGTTGTAGTACGCGCCCACGTCCACGCTGACGATATCGCCCTCGCGGATCACCCGCGCACCGGGTATGCCGTGAATGACCGTTTCGTTCACCGAGATGCACGCCGCGGCGGGGAATCCGCCGTACCCCAAAAACGACGGCTTGGCCCCCGCTTTTCGGATAAAGCGCTCCACCTCGTGCGCGATTTCCCCGGTGGTGATACCGGGGCGCACCAGGCTCCCTGCCAGCTGCAGCGCCTGTGCGGAAAGCCGGCACGCTTCCCTCATGGCCTGCAGTTCACGGCCGCTCTTGACGGAAATCATGGACCGCGCGCCTCTACCGCAGCGCCGCCAGGACCAGCGCGGTGGTATCCGCGACTTTCTCCTGGCCCCGCACGGTCATCAGTTTGCCTTCCCGCTCGTAAAAAGCCTTGAGCGGTTCGGTTTGCGCGTGGTACACCCGCAGCCGTTCGGCGACGGTGTCCGGCCGGTCATCCTCGCGCTGAATCAGGGCGCCGCCGCACCTGTCGCACACCCCGTCCGCCGCCGGCTTTTTATAGTCGACGTGGTAGGATGCGCCGCAGGCGGGGCAAACGCGGCGGCCCGAGACACGCCGGGCGATCACGTCGTCCGCGACTTCGATGTCGATGACGCGGTCGATGATGACACCCATGCGCTCGAGCGCCTCGGCCTGAGGAATGGTGCGGGGAAAACCGTCGAGGATAAACCCTCCCCGGCAGTCGTCGCGCGAGAGGCGCTCCCGGATGATGCCGATGACCACGTCATCCGGCACCAGAGCGCCGCTGTCCATATAGGACTTCGCCTTCCGCCCCAGCTCAGTACCGCTGCTCAGCGCCTCACGGATCATGTTGCCCGTGGAAACGGTGGGAATGTGGAACTGCTCGCTGATGACATCCGCCTGTGTACCTTTCCCGGCGCCCGGGGCGCCGAGGAGAATGAGATTCATGTTCTTCGTCTCCTCTCTCCCGTGTGCCGGCGGGGCGGAACACCCCGCCGGCAACGTCACAAGCCGTTCGTAAACCGGGGGACACCCCCGAAGGCTATTCGAGGAATCCCTTGTAATGGCGCATCATCAGCTGACTCTCGAGCTGCTGCACCGTCTCCAGCGCGACGCTGACGACGATCATGATCGAGGTGCCTCCGATGGCGAGACCGGATATGCCGGAAATCGCCCCGAAGATGCTCGGGAAGACGGCGACAATGCCCAGGAACACGGCGCCGATAAAGGTCACCTTGTGCAGAACACGGCTGATGTAATCGGAGGTGGGCTTGCCCGGACGGTAGCCGGGGATCGCCCCGCTGTTTTTGCGCAGATTGTTCGCCATCTCCAGCGGATTGTACTGGATGGTCACATAGAAGAAGGCGAAAGCGATGATCAGCACAAAATAGAGAACGACATAAAAGGGATGGGTCTGGTTAAACCAGCTCAGCCAGTGCCACGAGCTCTCGTCTTTCCCGCAGAAGCCCGCGATGATGGAGGGCAACGAGATGATAGACACCGCGAGAATGATGGGCATGACGCCGGACATATTCACCTTGATGGGGATGTAGGTGTTCTGACCGCCGTACATCTTGCGCCCGACCACTCTCTTCGCGTACTGCACCGGTATGCGGCGCTCCGCGTTGGTCATGAAGACGATAAACCCGATCATCAGGACGAACAGCAGCAGGATCACGGGAACCATGATCACATAGTACACACCGCCGCTCGAGATATTCTGGATGCCCGCCTCCCAGAACATTCTCCACAGGTAGTTCGCGCCCGTGGGGATGCGGGAGAGGATACCGGCGAGCAGCAGAATCGAGATGCCGTTGCCGATGCCCTTTTCGTTGATCTGCTCGCCGAGCCACATCATCAGAGCAGACCCGGCGGTGAAGCAGAGCACAATGGTAACCGCCGCCAGAATCTCCCAACCGATTCCGTTGAACGAGCGGATCGCATGGTACTGGTTGCGCACCATGAAATAGTAGACAATGCCCAGCATCAGGCCGAGCGCCACCGTGGTGTAGCGGGTGAGCTGACCCAGCTTTTTGCGCCCGGACTCGCCTTCCTTGGCCCAGCGTTCGAGCACAGGAATGGCGGCCGTGAGCAGTTGAATGATGATGCTCGCGTTGATGTACGGGGTGATCGAGAGGGCGAAGATGGAGGCGTTGGAGAAACCGCCGCCGGACATCATCATCAGCACGCCGATGCCGTCGCTGACGTTGGCCGTCGCCTCCCGCATCGCTTCCACATCCACAAAGGGCAGCGTGATCGCCGACCCGATGCGGAAGACCAGCACGATAATCAGGGGGTAGAGGATCTTCTTGCGGATATCCGCTACCTTCCACGCGTTGCGTAACGTTTGAAACATGGGTTCAGATCACCTCAGCCTTTCCGCCGGCCGCCTCGATCTTCTCTTTGGCCGAGCCGGAGAACGCCGCGGCTTTCACGGTCAGCTTTTTGGTGAGCCTGCCGTTCGCGAGAACCTTTACGCCGTCCTTCTCCTTTTTGATCACGCCGGCGTCTTTGAGCGCCTGCGCGTCGACCACCGCTCCGTCCTCGAACCGCTCGAGCGCGGCGAGATTGACAATGGCGTAGTCGGTGGCAAAAATGTTGACAAAACCCCGTTTCGGAATCCGCCTTTGCAGCGGCATCTGGCCGCCTTCAAACCCGGGACGCACACCGCGCCCGGCGCGCGCCTTCTGGCCCTTGTGGCCCTTGCCGGCGGTTTTGCCCTGGCCGGATCCGTGCCCCCGGCCGATTCTCTTCACATCCCGCACCGAACCGGGAGCCGGGGAAAGCTCATGGAGCTTCATGGGTCGTGCACCTCCTTAAACGCTGAAAATGGATCACGCCTCCACCACTTCGATGAGGTGGACGATCTTTTTCACCTTGCCGCGGGTCGCCTCGTTGTCCGGCTGGATGACCGTGTCCCCGATCTTGCGCAGCCCCAAAGACTTCGCGGTGGCGATCTGGTCCTTCTTGCGACCGATCAGGCTGCGGACCAGCCTGACTGTGACGGTATTCGCCATAACCTGTCTTCCTCCTCGAACGTTTTAGACCGCACCGCATAAAGCCGGCCGCGCGCGAAACGCACACCGATGGCGCGTCGGCCGGGCAGGCACGGCGCGG